>DUQB01000199.1 GCA_012838035.1 Bacillota bacterium
CTTGGAGTCGGCTCGCGGTGCTTACTAAGACGGTACGGAGCTGGTGCGCAAACACTTGGCTGCGCCTGTTCATTCTCCCTTAGCGGAAGAACAACCATGCCGACAGGTTAGGGATGAGCCAAAGCCATGACTTTTGCCGCAATTCCGTCCATCGCCGCTTGTACGGATTGCGCGCCGTTCCAAACGGTCTTGATGGCGGCGCCGATGATGCCGTCGATTTCCGGCCAATTGGGTACGTCGATGGGCAACGCATTCGCCGTGCCGTTTACGCCGGTAAAAGGAGCGTAGGAGTAAGGCGGCTTATCGAGTCTCAAGCGGGCCAATTTTTGGGCAACGACCGTAGTCTGCGGCGCTCTGAAGTTCCAGCGCAACACTAGGTCTGTTTGTACTTCTTCAGACAACCAGAATTTGATCCATTCCCAGCCTTCACGGGGATGTTCTGCGTTTACCGGAATGATCCAAGGATGTGTGGCGCGGCGATTGACGGCGCCGGCAGCGCCTTGGGGGAATTCTACGATAGCCCAGTCAAAGATGAGATTTTGGTTGAGCATGGTGCGCGTTTCCAAGAAGGCAGCCTGCCGCATGGCCGCAGCCTGGTTGGTGAAGCCGGAGACCGGATATTTGATGAGCCCGCGTCGGGCTAAATCCGCCCAGAATTCCAAGGCATTGACTGCTTTGGTATCGGTCAACATAAATGCTGTGCGATCAGTGCTGAATATTTCTCCGCCGCCGCTCCAAACAAATACCGGCCATGTGACGTCGGAGGCGAATGTAAACCCGAGTACTTCAAAAACCCCATCATTTTGTCTATCAACTGATAACCGTTGCACGGCTGTAGAGAATTCCGTCCATGTCCAACTGTAGGTGGGGTAAGCCAACCCGGCGGCGCTAAACATATCGCGGTTATAGAAGATGGCCAAATCGGCGAAGGCTCCTCCGCCGTTGGGCATGCCGTACCAACGGCCGTCATACATCAACGACTCATAGTTGGGCGGTATTTGGGATAGGTCGAAGTGATCTTCTTTGATGAACTCGGTAAGATCGTATGCGCCGCCGGACCGATAAAAGTTGATGGAGGTGTTCTGGTTGATGGTTGCCGCATCGGGAATCAGACCGCTGGCAATCGATGTAAGCACTTTGGTGTCGTCACCGGCGACCAGTTCAACCTTGATGTCCGGATGCACGGCTTCGAATCGTGCCACAAGCTCCGGCATCATATCCGCTGGTTGTGCCGGTAGGGCGCACATCACCGTAATGGTGACCTGTTCGGAACTCACTGGAGGAACAATCACAGCGCAGAGCAGTAACACTACGTATAGGAGCTGACCAACCTTCATTTTATCTCTCCCTCCCCAAATTGATGGCGAACCGTTTAGACCATGCAGCATTCCATGCTGTGAGTCCAATTCCTGCAGCAGGAAGCCGGAATTGTAAGAAGACGCCGCCGCAGGCCTGACGGGAGGGCATAAGACATGTAGGAGAAACTAAGGTTTCCTTGCAGGACTGCTGCTGGTTCTCACGAACTTCCGTGGTAAAACCGTTCAAATGAAACGGTTTGCACGCTGTAGCATACATGGATAGCGTATGCCCAACACGGGGGATCCTTCCGACTAGGGCATATAGCGGGCGTAGTTGCATAGTCGCGCACCTGTAGGATCCTGAGCTGGTTAGGGTGTGAAGCCTGCGATATAACCGTTTAGACGATTACGATCAGAGCATCTAAGTGTGGCTGTATCGGCGCATGAATCTCGCGTGCATCAGGAGCTGCGCCGGGTGTGTACACACAGTCACAAGTGGGCGCATCACCTATTGCAGTACATAAGGCGAATGGGGTAGACGGGAGGTTTTACGTATGGGTTCGGAAGCACTGCTCAGAGGCTTGATGAAGAAGGTTGTCACGTTTACGCTGGCGGCAGCTGCCGCTACCCAGCTTTCACACGTCACATTTGCCAAAGAACTGGATTTCGCTCGGCCGAACATCGTGTTCGTCTTAGCAGACGACATGGGATGGGGCGATTTGGCTTGCTACGGCAACCAGAAAGCTCATACGCCGCACATCGATCGACTGGCCGCCGAAGGCATCCGCTTCGAACAGTTTTATGCGGCTTCTCCGGTGTGTTCTCCCTCCCGCGTGGGGGCGACCACAGGCATGTATCCGGAACGTTGGCGCATTCGCAGCTTTCTGCAAACCCAGTTCAACAACTATATGCTGGGCCAAGCCAATTACTTGGATCCCAACGCGCCCACGTTGGCGCGCACCTTACGGAATGCCGGCTACGCCACCGCGCACTTCGGCAAGTGGCATATGGGAGGCGGACGCGACGTATATGATGCTCCGTTGCCATCTGCATATGGTTTTGACGAACATCGGGTCAACATCGAGGGGCTGGGGCCGCGCTTCGCGCAGGTACCCGGGAACAGCAATTTCGCCGTCAGTACTGCGGATGTCGTCGACGCCACCTTGGATTTCTTAAAAAGACATCCTGATCAGCCTTGTTACGTTAACTTATGGCCCAGCGATGTTCATACGCCGCATGTACCGACTGAGGCGACTCGAGCCAAGTACGCCGCATTAGGTTACAATTTGCAGCGGCAGAACTTCTACGGCAACCTGGAAGAGTTCGATCAGCAAATTGGGCGCTTCTTAAAAGGGCTGGATGAGTTAGGTATTGCTGAAAAGACTCTCGTGATCTTCGTGGGCGATAATGGACCTTTGCCATTGTTGGCCGGCGAACGCACCGGCAGTATGCGGGGAGGTAAAGGCAGCTTGTACGAAGGAGGAATCCGCGTGCCGGGCATCGTCCGTTGGAAAGGGAGGATAGAGCCGGGTCAGGTGAATACGCAGACCGTGTTTTCTACACTTGATCTGCTCCCGTCGCTGTGTGCGATAGCTGAAGTAGCCTTACCTGCCGGAGTGACTTTTGACGGTGAGGATTTGAGCGCAGCCCTTTTAGGCGAGCAGTTGCGGCGCACGCACCCTTTGTTCTGGGAGTATGGGCATATGCAAGACTACTATCCGCGTCCCCCGTCCGCAACCGATCAAAGTCCTACTTTAGCCGTGCGCGACGGCGATTGGAAGCTGTTGGTGAACACCGACGGCAGCGGCGCGGAACTCTACAATATCGGCAGCAGCCGCTTTGAGTTTAGGAATTTGGCCGGAGACTATCCGGAAATCACGACACGCTTGAGCCAAATGGTACGCGATTGGTATGCCGAGGTGCGCCATTAGGCGCTGCCCGGCAGGAAGTCGGACAGAAGGAGCAGGATCATGAGTCCTTATACGGAGTACTTTCAAAACCCGATTATCACGGATGCAGAGGGTATGGACCACGGCGACCCGTTTGTATTACGGTACCTCGACACCTATTACCTCTACCACACGGGTAAACAAGGCGTGAAGCTCTATACCTCCACAGACCTCGTGCATTGGACGTATCAAGGCATTGCTCTTAAGGCGAATGGACCCGGGGAGCATTGGGCGCAGACTGACCTTTGGGCGCCGGAAGTGTTGTATGATGCCGGCGTCTTCTACATGTATGTGGCTGCTACGCGGTTGTCGGCATCCGGCAAGAGCGATGATCAGGCACGGCGCCAAGGACTCGCCAGGAGTAAGACGCCGCTGGGGCCTTTTGTTTGGGATGATGCGCCCCTCATTCCACAGGAGTGGTCCATCGACGGTCATCCTTATCGGGATAGCGACGGGCAGCTGTGGCTATTTTACAACATTCGTACCGAGGCGACTCGCCATCCGGACGGTACCACAGGGTGCGGCAATGTGGTCGATCGCCTCACCCGTCCCGATCAGTTGGAAGGAACACAAGACGTCGTGACGTTTCCGACCGATCGCTGGGAAGGCAATGCTCCCGGTACCTGGTACTGGAATGAAGGTCCTTGCGTACTTAAACGGCATGGGGTCTACTACCAGATGTACAGCGGCGGGTGTTACAGAGACGGTACTTATGCTATAGGGTATGCGACTGCGCCTCACCCCCGCGGCCCGTGGACCAAATTTGCGGGCAATCCGATTTTGTACAGTAAAGAGGGCATCCTGGGGCCGGGGCACCATTGTGTGGTCAAAGCGCCGGATGGCGTAACCCCTTATATTGTCTACCACGGTTACCTGCCGCGCCGGAAGGGACGCAAGGTACATCTGGACCGTCTCTTTTGGGTGGGGGACCGTTTGTCGCTTATCGGACCGACCACCGAAAAGCAACCGTTACCCCCAGGCCCGGTGTACGATGCCGCAGTACCGCATTGGCATTTGGCTGCTTGGGTCTGTGGCGCTGCCGTCCGCATTGACGACCGGCAAATCCCGTTGACGCCTAATACCGTATGGCACTATGTCCAAGCAGCGTACTATAATGGGCAGCTGCAGATCAGCGTGGATGGCGTATTACAGCTACAGGTCGCGGATGCGACGATGCAACCTGTCATTTCTGCCGAAGGCGAGGTGCGACCCGTCACCCTAACCTCGTGGTTTGACGATGAAGCGGTCTACAATCTACAGCCAGGTGAGCATAGGCAGTGGCGTTGGGGCGGCTCCGGTCCGGTGGAGATCTCCCTGGCCCTTATGGGAGATGCCGTCGTAAACCTACAAGGCGCTGACGTTGAGCCGCTCAAGATAGCTGCTTCCGAAAGCTACCGGCATGTACACCTTACCCTGTGCGACGGTCTTGATTCTTTGGCGGTGCAGGCGCACGGCTGCGGGGCGTCGGTGACCGACATAGTGCTAACCGCTCGTTGATGCGCAGCGCAACCGGTTGAGACGCCCCGCATGATGTTATCGGTATCTCATCTAACTGCTTTTACCACGGCCCCTCATGCGGCGGCAGGGGATCGGCGGTGAATGCTTGCCGGTGCGAGAGCCGCAGCAACATCTCTGCTTTCACGGCTAAATACTGCGGATCGTCCCACAAATTGCGCGTTTCCGCGGGATCGTGAACGAGATCATAGAGCTCTCCCAAACTCGACTTATGGTCCACTGCCAGTTTATACTCTCTGGTACGTACCATGTCGGTATGAGCCCGATTGTCAACAATAGTGATACTGCTGTACATCTGGCAGTAAACATCAGCGCGGTGCTCATGTAGAGGAGCTTGCCCCGTCAGCAACGACCATAATGAGCGTCCCTGCATAGCCGAGTATGGTTCCAGGCCGCAGGCATCGAGCAGGGTTGGAGCCAGATCGACCAACTCGACTAACGCCTGGGAGCGCCGACTGCTTGGTATTACGCCCGGGTAACTGATGATCAAAGGTACATGGACTAAAGGTTCATAGAAGAAGGGACCTTTCAGGTATATCCCGTGGTCGCCAAGCATTTCACCATGGTCAGCCATATATATTACCAACGTATTCTCCAGTTGGCCGGTCTGCACCAACGTCCGGATCATCCGACCGACCTGTACGTCTATGTGATCGCACATCGCCCAGTAGGCGGCGCGTATCCAGCGGTGGTCCGTTTCAGTCAACGGTGCGTACGCCATCACGTTTGGTCGACGAGTATGGCCGAAATAGCGCGCTTTTTGCCGTTGCGGTTTGTTGTCCAGCTCGCCCTCGATGTAGTTGGGCGGCGGAATCTGATCCAGCATCCGGCGGTAGCGATGCAGATATTCGGCAGGCGGATCGAACGGGCTATGTGGGTCGTAGATGTTGACGGAGAACAGCCACGGTTGCTCTTTGTCTGCTTGCTCTTTAATGAAATCGATGGCCCGGTCGGCGCACCAGGCGGTGTGATGCAGGTGCGAAGGCATGCCTTGATTTACATACCGGCACTCCTCCAGTGGTGGGGTAGCATACTCCACGCCCTGCTCCTTCAGCCAAGCGATGTACTGGTTGTCGTTGCCTTGTGGAGCAGGTTGGTGCGACCAATGGAACACGCTATAACCGTCGTCAATACGACGCTCGCTTGTTTTACATACGCTGCCGTGACAGGCGGATAGATGCAATTTGCCCGCCAACCCGCAAGTGTAACCCGCATCCGCCAGTAATTTGGTTACTAAAACCTCGGTGGCGGGGATGGATTGACCGTTATCGCGACAAAGGGTGGTGCTGGGATATCGGCCGGTGAGAAAGCTGGCGCGACTAGGCGTACACACCGGATTCTGACAGGTACAATGCTCAAACAGCACTCCGTCGGCAGCCAGCTGATCGATGTAAGGTGTGCGTACCCACGGGTTACCGTAGCATCCCAAAGAATCATAACGCTGTTGGTCGGTACATATCCAAAGGATATTCGGTCGTTTTGCACCGGCAGTCATACAGCCGCCTCCTATGTGTTATTCCGGCAGCTAAGCGCCCAGATGACTAGATTCGCTCAATGCTGCCGATAAGGTTCCCAATAATTACGCGGATCGCGCTTGAGCACATAACGTCGTCTGGGCAAGGGCAGGGGATCGTGCACACGTAATACCCAGGTGAGCAGGTCCTGCGTCAGTTCTTGTCGCACGGCGCCGTACCGGGGATCATGCCACAGGTTGTGCAGCTCAACCGGGTCCTCAGACAGGTTGTAGAGCCGGCCGCGCCCTTGCATATCGTATTGCAGCTTCCAGTCGCTTTTACGAATCATACGCATGGTACCGCTTTGCGTCCAGCTGTTTAGACAGTCGTAGCCTCTACCAGCCACCAGCCCGTCGGCGGAGGGATCCAACGGCTCGTCGGCGGTATAATGCAAGCCGCCGAAGCCCTGTTCGGCATAAGCGCTCGTAAACTCTGCCTCGGGGTAGGGCTCGCCGGTCAGCAGAGGCCACAAGCTGCGCCCTTGTACGCCGTCGGGCAAGGGTACGCCGATGGCTTCACACAATGTGGGGAATAGGTCGACGATCGATACATGAGCGCGGTGAGGTCCCTCGTGTTGCCTGATACCCGGGCCGCAAATTTGTAAAGGTATGCGCACCAACGGTTCGGATAACTCCGGTCCCTTGCGGAGGAGTCCGTACTCGCCGACAAAGTCTCCATGGTCGGAGAGGAAGACCAGGATGGTGTTTTCCTTGATGCCTTTTCCGTCTAAGAATGTGACAAAGCGCTTGACCTGATCGTCAATCAACCGCAACATGCCCATATAGTTCGCGCGAGCTCGCTGAATGTGATTCTTATAGTCCGGAAAGGCAATTTCAAAGGACCGTCTGCACCACTGATACGGAAAACCTTTCTGTTCCCAGGCGTTTTCGTCCGCTAACGTAGGCGGTAGACTCTCCGGCGGAAACAGGGAGTAATAAGGTTCGGGTACTTGGTACGGATTGTGCGGTTCAGGAAAACTTAACCAGAGAAAGAAGGGCTGATCGGCTGCAAGGGAACCGATCCATTCCTGGGCGGCCGAAACAATCCGGTAGGGGCCTTGTAGTTCCAGTGGAAAAGGCGTAGGCTCCATTGAGACATGGAAGCGCAGGCTCTTCATAAACTGAGAAAAGGCTTTCTCCTCTTCTGTCAACAGCAATTCATCAGGTACGCCCATATGATCGCAGGAGAACCAGTAGTCCGTGTTCTCTTTGCTTTGGTAGGAATGATTTTTGCCGCTGAACCCGATGGCATAGCCGTTAGCGCGAAACACATCAAACATGTCTTGGGTATAGTAAGCATCTTTGATGTTGTGATTCGAGCGCACATGGGTGGCGCTGGGGTAACGACCGGTTAGCATGCTGATACGGGCAGCTACGCAGATGGGGGCCGACGTATAGGCGCGATTGAACCAGACCCCTTCCCGGCTCAAATTGTCTAAAAACGGCGTTGTGTCGAGGCTGAATCCTTCTCGCTGAGACAAATCGGCTCTTTGCTGATCGGTCATGATGATGATCACATTCGGTGTATCAGCCATACCAGGGATCTCCTTTTACAGTTAAATTGCAGCTGACGGTCTACGCTGCAACATTGTCACTTGCCTCTAGGACTATTGGATGAAACGGTTCGCTTCTTTATTCACTAAACGCGAACCTAACCCTGCCGTGCAGAGAAATATTCTATACTAAAGTCTCCATATGGCAGGAAAGGGCCGGGGGGAGAGCAAATTGGTGGTTTGGCTAAACGTTTTGCAAGAGGTGTTGGAGATGACTACGGCCATGCATGCGGAGGCGGCCACCGATCACGCGCCGAACATCCTATGGATATGCACGGACCAACAGCGTTTCGATACGCTCGGCTGTTACGGTAATCTCTTCGTAAACACGCCGCATATTGATGCTTTGGCCGCGCAAGGAACACGCTTTACCCATGCGTTCGCGCAGAGTCCGGTTTGTACGCCCAGCCGCATCAGTTTCTTAACGGGGAGATATCCGCGCACCACACGGTGTCGGCAGAACGGCCAATCGGTATCAGCGGACGAGGTACTTGTCACACGATTGTTGGCTGAAGCCGGGTACCGTACGGGGTTGGCCGGTAAGCTGCATATTTCAGCTTGTCACCCCTCTGTCTGCTTTGCCGGCGAGAAACGGATCGATGACGGCTACCATGAGTTCCACTGGTCACATCATCCGGCACCGGACTGGCCTACGAATGAGTACATCCACTGGTTGCGAGAACAAGGCGTGCGCTACCAAACCAAGCCTGCCGCAGCCTCTCGATTTGTGCATGTAGGCATGCCGGAGGAGTACCATCAAACCACCTGGTGCGTACAAAAAGCCGTCAACTTTATAGAAGCGTGCGCTGAGTCCAGGCAAAAGCGACCTTGGCTATTCTCCGTGAATCTGTTCGATCCTCACCACGCCTTTGATCCGCCGCAAGAGTATCTGGAACGGTATATGGGTATGCTCGACGAAATTCCGCCGCCTGCCTATCGCCCCGGCGAGTTAGAGAACAAGCCGGTGTGGCAGAGGATTGATCACCAGCGTGCCTACGCCGGCCACGGCGGTTTCCCCTTCAACGAGATGACGGAAACTGATCACCGCTGCATTCGCGCGGCTTACTGGGCTATGTGCGATCTTATAGACCACCAGGTAGGACGGTTGCTGGAGGCATTGGAGAAAAGCGGGCAACGTGATGACACGTTGGTCATCTTTACCGCAGATCATGGCGAAATGCTGGGCGATCACGGCATCTATTTGAAAGGGCCGTACTTCTATGACTGCGCGGTGCGTGTGCCCCTCATCATGACTTGGCCCGGACGCATCGCGGCTGGTCGTGAAGTCAACTCCCTGGTAGAGCTGGTTGATATTGCGCCTACTTTACTGGAATACGCCGGGTTACCCCGGTATGCGGGCATGCAGGGGCGGTCATTGGCCTCTTTGTCGGCAGCTGATGCGCAAGCCACAGCGCAGCGAGATTCAGTCTACAGCGAGTTCTATGCAGCCAACTTCCGGTATGATCCGCCGGCGCACGCCACGATGCTGCGCACCGAACGCTATAAACTGACGGTTGCCCACGGACAAAATGACGGCGAACTGTACGATTTAGCGCACGATCCGCAGGAGTATGTGAACTTGTGGCACGATACTGCCTATCAAGCGGTTAAATGCAATCTACTTGTGCAGCTTGCCGATCGCATGGCCTGGACGGTTGATCCGTTACCGGCGCGGGAGGCCTTTTGGTAAAGATGCAGCAGCGTCTCAACGGCTTGTGTGAGAATTCCCACAGCGGTCAAATGCATCTGTTAAAGCAGCATTCTGTTGCAGGGAATCGCGAGCTGAGCCTTACGCAGGCCGTGTGGAGATTTGGGAGCGGATGGATTGAGTAGCTATACCACGCATTGGTTTATACATAATGCGCCACCCAGGGGCTACGCGTCGATTCACGCGCCAAAATCCGTGTAGGCAGCTTGTGTATTTGCGGCGGAGAATCGTCTCCCTCAATGCGGGCCAGAAGCTTGGCCACTCCTTTGGCTCCCAGATCATGCTTAGGACACACCACAGTTGTAAGACGCGGTCTGGTGTAGCCCGAGATGGTATCGTCGAAGCTAATGACGGATAGCCGTTCGGGTACGCTGAACCCCTGATCTTCAAAGGCGCTTAAGGCGCCCAGCGCCATCACGTCGTTAAAGGCGACGACGGCTGTAAACTCACTGTTTTGCACAATCAATTCGGATACGGCCCGACTGCCGTCTGCTTCCTCATATCCATCTACGGTAATGAGCAAGCTGGGATCGGGTTCGATGTCGGATTTGCTTAGGGCGCTCTTGACGCCTTCGTAGCGGAGAACAGTGGTTTGACTGTCTTTCGACCCGATGAAGGCAATCTGGCGGTGTCCCAGGCCCAGCAGGTAACGGGCGGCTTGTTCACCGGCGCCGAAATCGTCGCTGACAAAGCAGTCTATGTTTGGTAATGTGCGACTGCCGGCTACGCCGACCACCGGGATCTCATATGCCTGTAAAGCCGGGATCAAATCGCTGCTCACCACATCCCACGAGAGCACGGTCAGTACGCCGTCTACGCCTAAGGCAATCAGGCGATCTCGATAAAACTCCACCTTTGCCCGGTCACCATTGGTGCTGCCGACGAAAACGCTGTAGTTGTTGGCATGCGCCGTTTCTTCTACTGCACGGAGTACTTCGGCAAAGAAGGGATTCTCAATGGATGGCACCAGGAAGGCCAAGGTCATGGTCCGTTTGGTATAGAGCGCTCGTGCGAGCAGATTCTGACGGTATCCCAGTGCCTCTATCGCTTCCTGCACACGTTGACGAAGCGGTTCGCTTACAGGCTTGCTATTGTTCACCACAGCTGAAACGGTGGCTACGGATACTCCCGCACGTTTGGCGACATCACGTATGGTAGCGATGATCATCCCATCCCTTACTGATAAACGATTTTCAAGCATCAATCAGGATATTATCAAATCCACCTATAATCTACAAGGTGCCTATGCGCTTGCCATATGAGCTTCTTCAGCGGGCGTCGAAGGGCGCGAACCTTAGCGGAATAGGCGTTTGCCTAGGAACTTGCATCTGTATCAATACATTAACATATCTCAGGCAGGAAGAAGCGTGATCGGGAGGAATCCAGCATTAGCTAAACGTTTCGCATTGATCGTTAGGCAAGTATCATGCACCACTTGCAGGCGCCGAAGGCCTATGTGAGACGTCCGGATGAGGCTGCTCATGCAGGCTGTCAACATACAGGTCTAGGAAAAGTGAGGGATTACATATGGTTATGAACACTACTTCTTATCAAACTGCGTCGCCCCGGTTGCGCCCGCCTGCCGTGCCGCTAATAACTTGCGACCCATACTTCAGCGTATGGTCTTTCGCCGACCGTCTTACCGATGAATATGCCAAACACTGGACAGGAACTCCGCAATCGCCTGCCTGCCTCATGCGTATTGACGGAACCACGTATCGTTTAATGGGGCCGGAACCGCGCAATACGCCGGCTTTAACGCAAGTGGCGTTGGAAGTCCTGCCCACAAGGACGATCTACCGCTTTGTCGGCGCCGGCGTGCAGGTTACTCTCACGTTTACCACACCGTCCCTACCGCACGATCTTGATCAGCTCTCCCGGCCGGTGACCTATATCACTTGGGATGTAGTCGCTATGGATGAAAAAGAGCACACGGCATCGCTGTACTTTGACGCTCCCGGTACGCTCACAACGAACATGCAAGACGAAAAGGTGGTTTGGGGGCGTCTGCGGTTGGAAGATCAAGAGGTGCTTTATATCGGATCGCAGGAACAAAACGTGTTGCAGAAAGCAGGCGACAACTTAAGGATCGACTGGGGTTACCTTTATGCCTTTGCCGGCAGTGACGCCAAGTCTTCCTTCGGACCTACGCGCAACACTCGGCGTCTTTTCGCGGCCGACGGCGGCATTGCCGCTGACGATCCTTTTGAAATGCCCGATTATGCCAGGCGCGCCGGCATCGTATTCTTATTTCCCGAGCGTACGGTGAGCAGCAAGGGGGTTTCCTACTCCATCATTCTGGCATACGACGACCAGTACTCCATTGAGTATCTGGGTCGTAAACTGCGTCCATTTTGGCGGCGAAACGGTTGGACTGCCGCTGATTTACTGCTTGCCGCACAAAGAGAGCAACAGGAAGTAATGCGGCAATGTGCGGCGTTCGATGCGGAGCTCATAGGCGACATGACTAACTTGGCCGGCGCCAAATACGCGCGCATATGCGCTTTAGCCTTCCGGCAGTGCCTGGCGGCTCATAAATTGGCAGCGGATTTTGACGGTACGCCGCTCTTCTTCTCCAAGGAGAATTTCAGCAACGGCTGTATCGCCACAGTAGACGTGACTTATCCGACGTCACCGTTCTACCTTCTGTTTAACCCGGAACTGTTGAAGGGCGCTCTCCGGCCGATATTGGAGTATGCCGGTCTGCCCCGGTGGCGTTTCCCCTTTGCGCCGCACGATATCGGTACCTATCCGTTGGCTAACGGCCAGGTATATGGGGGAGGTGAGGAAACGGAAGAGAATCAGATGCCGGTTGAAGAGAGCGGCAATATGTTGATCCTCTTGGCTGCTTTGGCCACATACGAAAACAGCGGCGACTTTGCCGCGCCGTATTGGCAAACCATTCGCCGGTGGGCGCAGTACTTGAGAGATAAAGGCTTTGATCCGGACAATCAGCTGTGTACCGACGATTTCGGCGGGCATCTGGCACACAATACGAACTTATCCATTAAGGCGATTTTGGGGTTAGCCTCCTATGCTCGTCTATGCGTCATGCAAGGTGAGGAAGAAGAGGCTCAAGCTTATCGGGCCATTGCTGAGCAATATGCCGAGCAATGGCAACAACAAGCGTACGACGGCGATCACTACCGGTTGACCTTTGACGGTCCGGGAACTTGGAGTCAGAAGTACAACATGGTCTGGGATAAAATCTTGGGTCTCCAGGTATTTGATCCACAAATCGCCCGCACCGAGATCGCTTTCTATAAAAAGATGCAAAACGAATTTGGACTGCCGCTGGATAACCGCAACACCTGGACGAAGCTGGATTGGATTGTCTGGACGGCGACGTTGGCTGAAAACGATGCGGATTTCATGGCGTTTGTGGAACCGGTGTACGAATATGCGCATCGCACGCCCAGTCGTGTACCGCTTTCCGATTGGTACTTCACCGATACCGGTCGACAACGGGGGTTTCAAGCCCGGTCGGTGGTCGGCGGCGTTTTCATCAAGGCGCTGGCGAACCAAGCTCTTTGGCGGAAGTGGGCTGAACGGGCCGGCTAAAGGAAGTACGCTTTTGGCCATAACGAGTTTGGAATCTGTGCCGAAGACACGCAAAGAGAGCCTACTCGGCAGTGCCGAGGTAGGCTCTCTTTTTTTCACTAGCGATGCGTTTAAGCCGCCTGTCTGGGCGGAAACCAGGGTTTGTTGGTACCAAAGCGGCTATCGAGCACTGCACCTAAGGTGATGATAGTGACCACAAAGCTTACCAGCGCGCCGACGAGCGGTACGTAACGCACCAAGCCCAGTACCAGCACCCCTAGGGCCAGACTGGCGATATTGTTACGATTTTCGCTGGGGAGCATGCGTAGACCTAAGAGTACGACAAAGGCGACATAACCTAACATTTTTGCTGCTACAAAGGCGCACCCAAGTAGGAATGCCACCGGGATGCCCACGATGGTGATGCTGATGAGGACCATCAGCGGGCCGATGAGAATAACCGCAAGGAAGCCGATGAGGGCGCTACGTCCCATCTCTCGCTCTATTTTCGCTCCCACCTCCGCTACATGGTTGGGGAAGAGCGAAATGGTGAGCAGCGCTAGAGCAAACAGTCCCGTCAAGTAAATGATATATGAGAAGGGATTGATCAAGCGCAGCCAGCTTCTATTCCAGTTCAGCCGCAAAATATCTCTGGTAACAAAGCCGCCTAAGCCGACATTGTTTACGCTGCCGCTGATGCGGGCGCCGGTGGCTCTTTCCAAGCCGCCGCCGATTGCCGTCACATCGCCGGTCACTTCTGCGCTCTCTCCTAAAACGACTTTGCCGAATACGCAGGTAACATCGCCCGCCACCTTGCCACGGATCGTGATATCGCCGAATATGGCCACCGCGTCACCGCGTAGTTCGCCTTCCACTATAACATCATCGAAGAAGCTCACGGCATCGCCTTTCGAGACCGTACCGTAAGGTATCGTCACTTGATTGCCTACCTGTACGGAGGTTTCTTCAACTTGGGCCGATGTCGCCGCATACAGCGGTACGAAGCTGCATGTCAACAGTACGAATAACAAAAGTACTAATGCAAACAGGTGGGCTCGCTGAGTGTTCTTAAACATGGCTATCTCCTCTTTTTGTAAATTGTCTTTAAGATGTTCGTCTCCTGGGTAAAAGACTCTGCCCGGTGAGGATGCGAATGAACAGACCGTTACCCAGCAGCGTCAGCGCCGACAAGGTTAGACTCAGAGGCAACATAGGCCCTGTGGTGGCGATCTGCACCAAGCTGACGCAGGTTTTACCGATTTGCACCACGATCAGAAACAAAGGTTTAATGACTGCCGCTACGAACGCTAAGCAACTGGTTACCAAACGGAAACTCGTTACGACGAGGTGTGCAACTTGTACGCACAGCCTGGTCGCTTGTTGAGCTTGCTCCCATAGAGCGGTGGGGATTACGAACAGCAACAGGTAAAATGCCGGTGCGAGTAGCAACCCGGTGAGGATGTAGGCACGGAGAGTACGCATCCTGGCCGGTGCGTCGGTGGTCGGCGACTGCGCGGCTTCCCACTCCGGTGCCGGTTCAGCCTCGATGGCGGCCATAATGGTTTGCGTCAGATCTACCGGAGGCGTAACTTGTGGGAGCCACGGCTTTTTCTCCGACTTTCGCGCCATTATCTTTCCTCCTCCAACCACTGACGTAATAGCAAACGGGCACGGTACAGACGGTTCTTGATGGTCGTGAGCGGCAACTGCAGGATTTTGCCCATTTCATCTTGACTCAGTTCCTCAATGTAGAACAGAATGATCAGTGCCTTATATGCTTCCGGCAGCGCCGCAACAGCTCTTGCCAACGCCTCCTGGTCGCTGGTGTTGATGGCGATATCGGCCGGATCGACGTGTTCGCCGAGATCAATCGCATCGTGCTCATCGTGCAATGCTGCGGTTTCGGGTAGACGTTTTTGGCGTCTGGCCCAGTCGCGGCATACATTGGTACCGATGGAATAAAGCCAGGTGCGAAAGGCATATGCTTCGTCGTAACGGTCCAGCGACCGAAAAGCGCGCATAAAGGTTTCCTGAGTGAGATCGCCGGCATCTTCCGGGTTGTGCGTATAGCGGTAACAGAGGTTGTATATGCGAGCCTGATACCTTTCTACTAATGGCGCAAAGGCGTTGCGGTTGCCGCTTAGGCAGGTCGCGATCAAACTGATATCACTGTCTTGCGTCAATTCTACCGCTGCCTTCACACCAACTCTCCCCTCAAGCAAATTTACGCAGGCCGTTTCGTGTCGGACGCCATTAAGACACGCCTGTTTTGACTCCGTTCACCTAGTAATACGCAACCTCGCCCGTAAGGTCTGACACTTTTTCATAACTTTCTTCATGACTTCGCTTCAGAAATCCGGTTAGGCGTGAAACGCCGAACGCGGCGGAGGATCTCAAACTTGTCTTATCGCCTGAATATCATTTCAGCGTAGCGTCTACTTAGCCTGCCGTAAAATTGAGCGCATAACCGCGCAGAACCGACAGGGAATCTTAGCCTGGTAAGTGAATGTGAAAAATACCTGGTGGCAAGCAGTGGATTCGGATTCAAACCTCGGAGTTTCAATAGTTTACAAAAAGAGCGCCTGGCAACGCTTTGGCGCATGCATGGCGCAGCAGAAATGGTTCAATCTCGTCTTAGGTGTAGGTCTAACGGTGTTCTTCGTGTTTAAGCTTTGTACTGTCGTAGCGCGTTAAATGCGCCTGCGCCGTGGAGATGCTTGGTTTGAAGAGATAAGGCTCGCAAGGGGATCAGCAGTACCGACCGGATCATATTAAAGCCGCCATAGGCAGCGAGTGGCGTCGCTAACCATGGCGGCTCATTACGTTAGGCAAGCCTGCCTATAGCCGCCTGCTGAAACCTCCCGTGTTGACGACGAGACCGTCGCCGGTGCTGACGCCTCCCGACAACATACCGCCGATGGTGTCGCCTCCGATTTTACCGCTGAACCCGCCTTCCGGTTTTACGCTCAAAACTTCGCCGTTAGGACCGAAATTGGCTCGTAAACCGCCTTCCGCTCCGACCTGTACCAACCCATTACCCGGAGTAGAAGCGCCCAAATACATGGACGATACGTACTTGTGTTTAAAATTCCAAGTGACGGAACCTTTAATGATGGTCCCTACTTTAACCTCGATCGTTTCGCAAGTCACCTTGAAACTGATTATACCGGCATCAGGGTTAAATGATCTGCCGTCCCTTAGCGGACAGCTATCCTTCTTGGGCGGAGGTACCTGAACGGTTTCCATAACCTGTACCGTTTCCGGTCTCAATGGCTCGCCCAAGGGGCGCATAAGAGACTCGAAGCCGCCGATTTCCATGCTCATCATTTGGAAAGGCAGCTCGATGGCTAACGGGAGAAACGAGGCATATACCTGATGGCTGCGCAGTTGGTGCACATAGTCGGCCGTATCCGGATCAAAAATAAGGCCGGCGGCGCTCTCCGTGTAGATCCAATACTCCTCCACCAGGCGAGCGATATCTTCGTAGGCGCCTCTGAAGAGATCGCGCCAGATGACGAAATAACGATCGGTTGCGGCACGGCGCTCCCTTCCGGCCTTCTGGTCGGCGGCATCCATCTCCAACAGGCTTGCTCTGGCTACGTCAAATATGTTTGCCCCGGAGGCTTCTTCCATCTTCTGACCGGCCGCTTCCCATTCCCATACTTGCTCTTCGGTAATTCTCGCAACCATTTCGCCCCAGGCCTCGGTTTCCGCCTCGAACGCCGCGTTGAATTGATCATAGATCTCCATAACGCGATCCTGTAGATACTGGTTGTAGCACTCGATCTCGAACACCAATTGGCTGTATGGGCCGTTATATGCCTTTTCCAGACCGGGTGAGGTCTCTCTTGATCTATAGAGCTCCCAAGCCGCGTTCGCCGGCCCGGTCAAGCCGTTGGAGATAATGTCGTTGACCCATATGGCCAGACTCTCCGCATTAGCGTTCAATGCGTCGCGAGTAGACCAATTAGGTAAACGCGGTATGCGCAGCGAGCTCTGTGCATTGGGAACGTCGTGTTCTGTGCCGCCGGATGCGCCAGGTCCGGCAGATTGCTGTGGACGCGGGGTTTTAGCACCGGCATCCTTCGCTTGCTGTGCCGCATGTCGCATGGCCGGGGTGAAGTTCCTTGCGGCAGCCATAAAGATGTGATCAATGGCTTTTTGGGCATTGCCGCGGGCCAAATACACAGAGGCCAGGGAGGTATGGGCCTCTGCGAAATCGGGTTCATGACGCAGAGTCTGTAACAGTAGTTCCTCGGCTTGTTCGTCATCTCCCATTTCCAGCAGAGCATTGGCCAAGTTGGTGAGAATGAGCGGCGACTCCGGCGATATGAACCGACCGTAGTTGAGCACCTGAATGGCGTCGGAAAGCGATCCGGCCAGCAGCAGTACGGCGCCGAAATTGTTGAGGATCAAGGCATCGTCGGGTTCGGCCAGTACGGCGGTCGCGCCAAACAAGAGAGAGAGTTCTTTTTCCATGGCGGCGGCGCCAAACATAATGGACGATCCAGAGAACTCCTGCACCAATTTGTATCTCGCTGTATCCCGTGCTTCTGTCAGGCGTTTCAGCTGTTGTTCCACATTATGTCTGGTTATAGAGTCCAGCGCAGCCAAATTGCTCTCCCGGCAGCGTTCGGCTATGGCCAAAAGCTCTTCTTGGCTGATGATTCGGCTGATATCCACTCGAGTAAGGCCGGGGTCTTTGATCAGTTCGACGGAAAGTTCGACGGCATCGCCTTCAAATTCCACCCCTGCGATGGTTAGGGGACTATGGAAACCATCCGGCTCGATAACAATGTCGTAGACGCCTTCCAGCACTGTAGCGGCGTAAGCTTGCTCTTCTTTTACCCAATAGGCGTATTCGTTGTCATCGTCCGCGCCCTCTATGCTCACACGCGCAAAGGGGTATGGCGCTCCGTACATAGAGTTGACATACAATTTAAGCTTTGTTTCCGCACCTAATTGTACGGTCGTGATTTCTCCTGTGGAGACCGTCACGCTTTGTGTATCGTAAAGCCAGAAATTGTATGGGCTAATAATTGCTTCGTAGGTGCCTTCCGTCACCAATGCTTCCCAAAGGCCGGTATCTTGGTTGAAGCGGGCATAGTCCACGTGTTCGCCGTCGCGCAGTAAGGTAATGCCGGCGTCCGCCGTAGGTTCCGAGCCGGCCAGCAGGCGGATCTGTAGAAGCTGCAAGGGTTGCAGGTTGACGGTAAACACGTTAGACGCATCGCTGCGCACAGAAAAATCCCTTATGCGTTTTGTTTCAACGTCATCGGCATACGGATAAACAGACAGTGTCCAGGTATGGGCAGTTACCTCGCCGATGTATGAACCATTTGTCTCATCCCACTCTAGGTAGGCAACTTCTCCGCCGTTGACGTCGTCAATGGTAACACTGACGTTAGGGAGCGGCTCCCCGTTAAACAAAACCTTTACCTGCACGGGGACCAGTGGGCCCAACTCGTATGCCAACTCGGTTGTTTGTTCTGCCTGGACAACAACATCACGAATGGTACGGCTGCCCACACCGGAGGTATAGGCAAAGAATTCTACGTCATAGGTTCCAGGTGTAGTGGAGACAATGAAAAAACCTGTATCCCAGTCGTATTCGAAATCGCCGCTGTAATCATCGTCCTCGTATAGAGATACGATCGCATCATAAATCGGTTCGTCATCTAAAGTGAATCGGATCTGAATGATCCCGTCACTATCAGCTTGAGCAGATGCAGGGTACAATACGAACAAGATACCTAGCACGAACAGCATGCAGAAACATCGAGCGCTGCTCGGCCAATGCCGAATCATAGAATGATTATTCACAAAATACACCTGCCTTAAAATGGGATTCTATGGAAGAAGGTTCCATACGTATGTGTATTAACCTGCTTGGGGTAACAGGCTGCCGGAGTCTTGCAACCGTGATGTGGTGGGTGAAACGGCGCTTAAGGTAGGAAATGTGCTTTAGATGAGCACGGAATGGACAAGCTGCTCCGTATGATTAGAGCAGCTTGTCGTAGCCATTTTAATCTTTTCCGGCGACAATCAGGTATCCCACTTGCGGTTCACCGACTACGATTTCCTGGTGCGTCGTCCAACCGCTTAATGCGAGTAACTGGTGCAGTTGCCGGTTATCGGCGACCAAAAACGCCGCTTTGCGGTTGGGCTTCAGTATACGCGCCAGCTCTTGCATGTGCGCAGGTAATACATCGTCTAAAGCCTCTGCGTTAAGGGTGGTCGCGACGGCATCTACGCTGTGAGTATCGAGCTCTAGTCGCAGTTGTTCGTCCCAGGTGGTGAAAAAGGCGGCGTCACCGGCATATGTTGATAAAGGCGCCATTATGCGCCAGGCACGTCGAGCACGATCTACCGTTTCTTCCTGCTGGTCCGCGCCGATCGCCTTACCCATAGGTCCGAGCAAGGCGCGCTCAATCAATACCTGGCCCTCGCCGCAGAACGGATCTAGGAGTACATCTATAGGACCGCCTACCGTTAGCGCGCACAAGCAGGCAACCAGAGCACGCGCTGCCGAGCTATCCACACTGCTGTGGAGGAGGGGAAAGTCGGCGGCGGCGATAAATTCGACGGACACTTCTTTTGGTGTGACGTGCATTCGCAGCGTACGCGGATTACCCGGCGGTCGCGTGCTGCGCAAACCTAAAGCGCGAGCAAGCGCACGGGCTGACGAGCCACTGATTTCGCCGCTGATAATAGCGGACTGCATCCCTTTGGCGTGTGCAAATGCATATATGCTGTTAAACAGTTCGGTATCGGCCGTAAGTTCCGTGCGGGCTGCACGAGGCAAATTAACCCAGATGGAATCGAAGGCGCGGGCCTCAACCAACTGCGGCAGCATCTGTTTGCTGGTACTAAAGCGAATGGCGCCTGCCTCAATCCGTTCGATGTCGACGCTATCCAGACGCCACTGGAGTAAAGCGGCAGCTATTTCCTCAGTACCAGGAACGGCAAACCCTGTGCATCTTTCACCTATCGGCATCCGCAGCCAAGGCGCCGTGCTCAAGGGAGACGTACCTTCACTATGTAGCATGTCCGGCTTCGGTTGTTCCGGGACACTTTGCTTACTCGTCGGGCGACGTGATAGAATCTGTTTAAGTTCAGCCTGTACTCGCGGCGACATTTTATCTGTATCCATAGCCCGTAGAGCATCGGCCATGTCATCAGTCATGATGTTTTCCATCGCCCGTAAAATGGCAATCGACACTCCGGGCGATTTATCGGGGAAAGCGTACCATAAGGCCTCTCGCGCCGCGGGATGCCGATGTTTACCTAGGCCTGCCGCAGCTTGCAGTCGTACGGTCGCCTCGGTATCGCCAAGGGCATGCGCCAATGCGGGGACAGCCTGTGCGCTTTTTACATAGCTCAGCACCATAGCCGCAGCTAAACGAAGATGCCGATCGCGGGAGTTCAGCAGCCTATCGACGGCGGATATGGCGTAGCGTTCATGTAGCGCCATTTTGCGTGCAATACGCATGCGTTCATCGCTTCTCGCTTTGACGAGCTGTTCGATATACTCCTGCATGATCTCATCCATGGGACGATGCACGCTCGCCTGACGCTCATAACCGGCCGTTTTAACCTGATCTGTTGCGCGTGTTTCCGGGCGCCGCCTTCTCTCTTGAGGCGCACCTTTATCCAAGCCTTTGCCTTGTGGGCGCCTCTGGTCAGATCGCTTCATCCTTTCGGTACGAGAACCTCGGAATGAGCTTCTGTCGTTTTGTCGGGACTTTGTCGCATAGGAGCCGTGTGCATCCCCTTGCTCTTGGGCGCGGCGTTCGCCAGACCGGGCTGTAGAGGACGTCTGTTTGCCGGTTGATGCCACCTTTGGAAAGCGATTGAGCGTCCGATCGCCGCTACGTGCGGCAGACTGCCCTTTGCGACGTGCTGCGCCCCCGGTACGGGTAGCTCCAGGGCCGCTCTTGAATTTACCGCTTGCGCTTTTGTCGCTACGAGGCTTAGCTTTTGGTTTATTACGCTGTATCTCCGACACTTAAATCGCCTTCCCTTCGCGTTGTCCTATTATCCCCTAAACAGGTGGGAACTGCAATAATTGCGTTGGACGACAGCGTGTAAATCAGGTGAAGCTTGTATCACCGGGTCCCATCACCAAGCGAAGTGGTACCGCAAAGTAGGACATCTGCGCAAACCTCGGCATGGCGATAATTTCTTCCTGCGAAAGGATTGAGGTGTTGTTTCCATAATATCATGAGCAGGTTTAGGCGTATGAATGACAATCTCGGGATGCTGATAATTTGACTAAGGAAAATATAATCACACGCTTCAAGCGAGCATTGCGCCGTAAGGAACCCGACAAAGCGATGCTACAGATTTCGCAGCAGGTGTGGCGGCTCTCCTTGCCTGCAGTCGTCGAGATGGTGATGGTCTCGCTGGTCAGCGTGATCAATATGATGATGGTCAGCCGACTGGGCGCCGCTGAGATCAGCGCCGTGGGTCTAATTCAGCAACCGGTGAATCTGGCTCTGACTGTCGTCGTATCGCTCAATGTCGGCATTACCGCCATTGTAGCCCGGGCTTTGGGGGCTGAGCATCCCGAGTTGGTAGACCGGGCTTTTTCGCAGGCACTGTTGTTTTCAGGCGCACTCGGCATATTGATCGGAGCGGTTTTCGCTGGGTCGGCCATACCTATCGCTACCTTTATGGGCGGGCAGGGCGAAGTAATTCCCCTGGCGACGACTTATCTCCGTATTATATCAGTGAGTATGCCCTTGTTCACTTTGTCGTCAACCGTGTTGGCGGCCCTGCGCGGCGCAGGCGATGCCCGTACGGCGCTGCAGGTGAATTCCATCGCCAATGTTCTGGTGGTGGTCTTCGGTTTACCGCTGATCTACGGCTATGGGCCTCTGCCGCGTCTGGGCGTGGCAGGAGCGGCCTACGGGTTGGTACTGGCAAGGGTCTACATGATTACCGTCTCCATGATCGCGGTCAACAGCAGGCGAGCCAAAGTGCGCTTTCGTTTGCAGAGGCCCTTTTTTCACCGCATATTGTTGCGCGAGACGCTGCGGGTCGGGATACCCAGCGCTGTGGAGCAGCTGCTTCTGCAATCCGGATTGATCTTTTTCGTGCGGTCTGTCGCCATGATGGGTACAACGGTGTTGGCCGCTCACCAAATCGTATCGAACATCACCAACTTATCTTGGCAGCCCGCCTCGGGTTTCGCCGTTGCGGCCACCGCTCTTTCCGGCCAATATCTAGGCGCCGGTAAACCTCAGGATGCCGAGTTCGCCATCAGACGCGCCCAGCGTTTCGGCCAAGTGGTCGCATGGTCCATGCTCTGCATTTTCCTGTTCTTGGGCAGATACATCATCGGCTTGTATACGACGGATCCTACCGTAATCGAAATGGCCATTCCGGCGTTATGCGTGGTCGCTTTGGTACAACCATCCCAATCCACCCAGATTATATACTCAGGCGGATTGCGGGGTGCCGGGGCCACCGTAGAACCTTTAATGTCCACGGCATTCGGTATCTGGGTTGTACGCAACGTGGTCCTAGCCATTACCGTGCGCTTGCTGAATCTGGGCTTGATGGGCGCTTGGCTGGCCATTGCCGTAGATCAGCTCAGCCGCTATCTGTTCATTGGCTACTTGTTCCGCCGCGGCCGCTGGAAGTATGTGCGCATGGGTCTTTCCGCTTAGGGCACCATCAGTCCGCCTTGGCATGCAGAAAATCATTTGGGTTGCCTACCACCTGAACGGTCGGGTTCGCCTAGACGCAACGCCATACGCTTCATGACAAAGTCAGGGTTATCTTCTCCAGCCGGGAGGTCACCACGAATTCCCCGGCAGTGAAGCGCTGTTCAATTAGGCCGATGTCTTTGGCATAGAACCGCTCCACAATGGAGGTTTCCTCGAACTTCTGGTTGGTAGCGGCATCAGAGATACGCCGGACAGTGGTTATTCGCACTTGGGTCACCTGGTTAAGTTCACCAAACGGCACATCGTGTTGTTGATTTACAGCAACAACCTCGGCTTCGCTTCCGTCGGGCCAGGTCCAACGCGTGCCTACCGTAATCGGCCAAGGCAGTAACCTCTTTGCGTTCGCCATATCGGGACTTGCGTTCAGCTCGTTCAGCAGATTTTTGCCCGGTGGATGCTCACCTTGCGTCAGGATCTCGTATGCGCCATCAGGCTGAAGAGCGATGACTCGCGCTAGGATGGTTCCGCCATTGTTCTCCTCAATCTGATAGTAGTTGTCCTTAACATATACGACCGTAGCGATAAATGCGGCATACTCGTTGCCTTCACCTTGGTAGCGCCATTGCCGGCCCAGCTGCAGACCTAACACAGCGGCAAGCTCCTCTTGCGCTTGCGTCGTATTGGTTACAAGCCGATCCTCTTTATCTATGGCATTGTCCGGTAAATCTGGTAGAGACGCCTGCTCTCGCGAGATGTTGCCGCACCCGGAAAGCAACAGTAGGGCTATTAGCGCTATAAACATTTTTCTCATAACGTCAGGCTCCTTTTCACAAAGATACGTATACAGACTCTGCAGAAAGTACGTACACGCTCACGGGCGTAGTCTGACCCAACTCGCCTTATCCTCATACCAGGAATTCCCTGAGGGTTACCTGAGTTTGCTATATGACGGCTGAGCGCAGCAAGTGTACACAGTAGGTTACCACGTCGCGGACCGGATTAGGCTGCGTGCATCGTGAAGGGGAATTTGTGTCCGCATGGTTTTCGGAGCAGGAATTTGTGGGTCTGCCGCCTAACCGTAGATGGTGTTGCCAAAATGCCAAGTTTTAACAGCAACGCCGAGTATCGGCGGATGAGGCAACCTTAAAATCGTGTTAGAATAGTACGGGTTTAGAACTACGTTTTTCACTGCAATAGGTAGTCCGGGCCAAAGAGGTGAGAGAAAAGCGGTGTCCATTATCAGCTGGTGCGGAAGTGCCCGACGCAGTGGTCGTTTTTTGCCGTTCTTTCTGCTCATTACCGTGGCTTTGGCATTATCCGGATTGATTAGTGAAACCGGCGGAGTCTCCTTTGTCAGAGCGCAACAACCTGAGAAAGCCGGTATAGCGCCGCAAGTCGGACAATGGGCGTACATTACCACTGCGGTGCAGCGTTTCATTATGATCGACAAATGGGCGCTGCTTCCCTTGGTGACGACGTTGGTGGTATTGAGCATAAACATTGCCGGCAAGTATGTTTCCGCGCTTAGCCAAGCGGCGCTGCCGCAGACTCATCGCCTGCAATATATGATTCCCATGTACTTTAGCACTTACACGTAAACCTCGTTGCGTCTTACATGCGGTTTCGTTGGATTCATGCAGCAGACTGACCTCTTTGCCTGCTGCGCTGATTACTTTTGCGCATATTTAGGAGGATGTACGTGATACCAAGAGATGAGCGTTGGAAGGCTATAACCATAGCCGCCTTGGTTGTGGCAAGCGTTATAATTTTAGCCGTGAACTGGCCTATGAAACTGGGCTTAGACTTGCAGGGCGGCACCAGTGTCGTACTAGAGGCCGTCGATGACGGTAGAGGTTTGCAGGCCGGTACGATGGAGCGGTTGATCGGTGTTATGGAACGGCGCGTCAATCAACTGGGCGTTTCTGAAAGCATCGTGCAGCAGCGTGGATCAAACCGCATTGCCATTGAGTTGCCTGCCTACGATGATGCGGATTCGGCCGTTGCGGCGCTGGGTAAAACGGCACGTCTCACCATGTCGGATGAGGCTGGAAATATCATTGTCGAAGGCGCCGATCTCAAGGATGCCTATTTGGACAACGACGCATACGGACGTAACGCCGTCGCCATCAAAATGAACCCGGAAGGCGCGCAGAAATTTGCCGAGTTTACCAGAAACAACGTAGGCCGCTATGTCATCATCCGACTGGATGATGAGATTATTTCTACGGCGCAGATTCAAGAGCCCATTTTGGACGGCAACGGGCAGATTTCCGGCAACTTTACCGTTAAGGAAGCCTCAGATTTGGCAGCGTTGCTAAAAGCCGGCGCTCTACCGGTTCCGGTCGAAGTAGTCGAGTGGCATACGGTGGGTCCGAGCTTAGGCGAAGCTTCCATCCGTGAAAGCTTGCGTGCGGCCATCATCGGTCTCTTAGGCACAGTAGCCTTTATGATCTTAATGTATCGCGGTCTAGGTTTGGTAGCGGCTGCGGCGCTGGTGATTTTCGCTATTCTGGTAACCGGCGCCATGGCCGGCGTAGGCGCAGTACTCACTCTACCGGGCATTGCCGGTTTAGTGCTGACCATCGGTATGGCCGTCGACGGTAACGTGCTGATATTCGAGCGTGCCAAGGAAGAGTATAAGCTTTCGGGCAGCGTGGTTCCTTCGCTGCGCAAAGGATTCAGCCGCGCATTCACAGCTATCTTCGACTCAAACGCCACCACCTTTCTGGCTGCCGTCATCTTGTTCATTTACACCGTAGGCAGTGTTAAGGGCTATGCTTTGACGCTGGGCCTCGGCGTTATCGCCAGCTTCCTGACGGCAGTAACTGCTTCGCGGATCATGGCTTATATACTGGCGAGTACCCGGGTGGGAAGCAATCCTAAGTTCCTCGGCTTAACCTCAACATTGAAGCTGCGGTCTTGGAACATCGTCGGTCATAAGAACGTTTGGTTCGCCATTACCGGTTTACTGTTGGTCGGCTCCTTGGTCGCCATCGTCTCCCAGGGCCTGAATTGGGGTTTGGACTTCGCCGGCGGCAACTTGGTGGAAGTCAAGACGGCCAGGTCGCTGTCTTTAGCGGAGATTGAAACTTTCGTGGATACCGCCGAAATTGATGCGTCAAGCATACAGCCGGCAGGCGAGTTCTTTGTACTAAAAGGCAGGAGTATCACCAAAGAGAACGTCGATACTCTGGTGACCAACTTGGAGGAAGCCGGTATTACGGCTTCGGTGCAGCGTCTTGAATTCGTCGGTCCCACTATTGGCTCGGAGGTACGTAGAAAAGCAGCTACGGCGCTACTCATCGCGCTATTGTTCCAGATGCTTTACGTCAGCTTCCGCTTTGAGTGGAGATATGCGTTGTCGGCCGTCATATCACTGTTCACCACAGTGACTATCCTAATCGGGTTGTTCGCGTTCCTTGGGCTTGAGGTGGACAGCAACTTCCTTGCGGCCTTGCTTACCATCATTGGTTACGCCATTAACGACACGATCGTCATTTTCGACCGCATTCGTGAGAATCGCAGGCACATGGTGGATATGAGTTATGCAGAGATGGTCAATGTTTCGTTGAACGAGTCCATAGCCCGGTCCATCAACACAGGCGCCGCAGTGCTGTTGGTGTTGTTCGTCCTTTTGATAGCGGGCGGATCTACTTTGTACAGCTTTGCGCTGGCGTTGTTCGCCGGTGTGTTAGTGGGAACCTACGCATCGGTGTTCAATGCGGCCCAGATTGCCGTGCTGTTGCATAACAGCGGAAAAAAAGCCGATGGCCGTAGTATAGCCAGGTAAATCAGACCACAAGATGAATACGATCACAAGGCGAGCCTCCTTATTTAGTGGAGCTCGCCTTGTGCGTTTTATGTCGGATTGTGGGACGAGTGAAAGATGGCACCGGCACCGCCGCTATGAGCAGCCGATGCGATTAAAGCGCGGTACCTGCTTTGGGTACATAGAGACGTGACATATCGACGCCTTCGTGTTGCAACAGCTTTACTTTAAGATGAATGCCGCCGCCGTAGCCTGTTAAGTTGCCATTGCCGCCTACTACCCGGTGACACGGTATAATGATGGAGATGGGATTGTGTCCCACCGCACCGCCGACAGCCTGACAGGACATGCGGTTTACTTTTTGCTGCGCAGCTATTCTTATGGCAATATCTTTATATGTAATCACATGGCCATAGGGAATTTCCCGCAAAATGGCCCACACTTGTTGCCGAAAAGCGGTGCCTGTGGGAGCTAAAGGTAGCTCGTCTATGTCAGGCTTTTGGCCGGCAAAATAGCGATCCAGCCAGTTTTTTGCCGCTTTGAGCACCGGCAGGTCGCCGCGTTCAACCATGTCGGCGAACACCAGGTCGCGCCGGGATATCTGCTGCTCAAGCCACAGGCCTGTTATGCTATCGCCATCAGAGGTCAAGGTAATAGTCCCTAAGCCTAAAGGTGAATAGTATGTTGCAAGATACATAGGCGTCTCCTTTGGTTTTAGGTTTGGTATGCGCATCAACTGTGGTAAAGAAGTGGGATCCTTGCTTGGCCGGCGCTGAACCACCCGGATTATCCGTCTTTCATTATATCAAGTCTGCTAATGTACTGCCGCTGTTATTGCATGGGCTTTGCAGGTGAGCATCCAGAAAGGATCATACGGACATCCGTTCTCCATGCGCGCCTTATTTTGCAGGAATGATGCGGTACCATCCGGAATCATCTCGGGAACACACCGGTCATATTGCTCATCGCTCAGGTATCATGGCTCACTATTCTTTTACCCCAACTACAACCGCATCCTCAGTAACTATAATGATGTGCAAACGAATAGGTGATACAAATGAATGAGAAAGAGAGTAAGCTCGTAGGAAAAGTACGTTACTCTATGTATCAGCAGGTCAGCAAAGGTGGTGTGGTTGTTCCCGTACAAGTGCTGATGGATGTGGGCATGCTGACAAAGAAAGACTATGAAGAATGGCGTTTTGGCCGGGTAGACTACCTGGAGCGAGTTTGCAGAGGTAACTTGCGCCGCATATCCGGCGTCATGCGGGAGGTACGACTCCAGGCGCAGAAGCACGGTCTCAAACCTTCTTGGACTTGTTACAAACAATGGGGGTGCAAAGGCGGCGGACCGCCCAAGAAGCTGCGCTTTTCCAAATACGGTAAAGAGAAGATTGAACGGGCATATGCTACACATTATGTAGATGCATGTCGCATAAAAAAGGCGCCGAAGAAAACTGTAACGAAGGTAGAGGCGGCGACACTGCAGCAGGACAAGAACGGCGCTATAGAAAGCGTGGATCAGGCCGGCTGAAGCTTAGGTCACGACAGAGACGGCACGGCATTTGCGGCCATAGCGTATGCAGTGGAAAAGAAGACGCAGGTGTCGGCGCCTCACCGTCGTACTCTATAATAGCGGGTCAGTTACTAAATCACGTAAGCAGGCTGTTGTCCGCCTTCCGCCTTTGCTATATACGCAGTGATCCGCAACATTAGTCAAGCGTTTAACTCAATCGCTGTTACCCAACGCTTGGATGAAAGAGACATATGCGAGGTGTTCCATTGCAGCAAATAAACAGACGACCGAACATATTGCTGGTCACAACGGATCAGCAGCGTTATGATGCGTTATCCGTCTTTGGCGGCTTCGCCCAGACGCCGCATCTGGAAAGGTTGGCGGAGGAAGGCACGAAGTTTACCGGCGCTTATGTAAACAATCCGGTCTGTATCCCTAGCCGAGCATGTATTCAAACCGGCCGTTATACCCACCAACACGGGGTGCGTTACATGGAATCCGTGTTGGACAGCACGCCCGGTCTGCCGGTATGGGAAGAGACCTTTATGGAACGGCTGCAAATCGCAGGTTACCGCACCGGCGCCGTGGGAAAGATCCACATGTTCCCACCGCGAGGTTTTGAATACACGCGTTTGACCAACGGTCAAGGAGCGCGATGGCGCGTACCCTATGGGTCACAGTTCGGGCCGGCGCAACTAGGAGATGATTACGCCGCTTGGCTGGAGCGCAAGCGTCCTGGAGCCTATGCGCAAATATATGAGCAGCGCCGCAGCAATGAGTATAAACGCTACCACAGCGCAGTCCAAAGCGTACTCGATGTGGACGAGTATGTTGATTACTGGGTAGCGGAGAATGCCATCGACTTCATCCGGACTGCGGCGCCCCAGGAACCTTTCTTCCTTTGGTGCGGATTCTGCAACCCGCATACCCCGGTGGATGCACCCGGGAAATATGCACATATGTATCATCCGGATGATATCCCGCTTTCAGAGCGGTATCTGAAGCGGCCAAATCCGGAGCAGGGTCTTGACGAGCAGCTCATGCGCCGTTGGTTGGCATACTACTATGGCTTAAACACGATGGTCGACGATTTCCTCGGCATGATCATCGACGAACTACGGCGCACCGGCAGGTTCGATGACACACTGATCGTTTTCACCACGGATCACGGCGACTTCGCCGGCGACTATGGTCGTTTCGGTAAAGCGGACTTCTATGAAGGCGTTATTCATGCGCCGTTAGTGGTAAAGCCGCCCCAGGGCGATTCCGTAGCCCCGAACGCGGACGGTTTAGTCGAATTGATCGATATCGCACCGACCATTCTTGACTATGCGGGGTTACCTATCCCCAACACCATGCAGGGTACGAGCTTCCGCACCATCGTGAATACGGGTCAAGGCGGGAAGGATGTCATCCTGTGTGAACATACCCTCAACGATCACTCTCGCTCGGGTAAATGTCTGCGTACGGCGCGTTACAAGTATATTTACTGGGGACCTAACCAGGGTTCTACGCTCAGAGACCTGGCGGACGACCCCAATGAGTGGCGTAACTTGGCCGACGACGCCGGCAGCCGCAGCATCCTGGTTGAGATGCAGGAACGCCTAATAGAGCACTTAACGCTCACGGAGCGTCCCATATTGCGGCGGTAAGCGATGGTGGGGGACTGAACAAAAGATCGGCGCTAGGTATGTAGCCGATTGAGCTGGCGATCACGCAGTAAGTTGATGGGAGGTATCATTTTGCGCATGCTAACTAAGCTGATTAAGCTTGTAGCGGTCATTTTATTCTGTTGCGTTGTCTCTGGAGGAGCTCTTGCCCAAACAGACCCTGATTTGTTTGCCGCCCGACAGAGCGGAACGGTGCTGCTGCAGACCGACTTCTCCCAGGAAAACCCGGATGATTGGGTGCTAGAAGGAAGCGGCGCCATGAGGCTCATCCCCGGGGCTATGGTTATCGAAGCCGTAGACAAAGATGCCACCATTTGGCACAAAAAACAGTTGCACGGCGATGTACTAATTGAGTTTGAAGCGCGCATCGATCCGCCTGTGGCCGCCGCCAACCTCAATACGTTCGTACACGCCGTGGATCCTGCCGGTCGGCCGGTATATGAAGGTAACCGCAGCGGCGCGTATGCGGAGTACCATACGCTGAACCTTTACATCTTCACGTTTACGGGAGACCAAGGCAGGGCCGGCGCGCCAGGTTACGCCCGCATTCGTAAGGATCCCGGCTTCTCGTTGCTCGCCGAAAATCTTGATTTCGAATCCGAAACGGGAAAGTCGTATAAAATATCCATTTTGGTTGAGAACGGACACCTGCGCTACTACATCAACGATGTAAAGGCGCACGATTATACGGATCCACAACCTTACCGCCAAGGTTGGATGGCTTTCCGTACGTGGAACACGAACTTGACTATTACCAGCCTGGTGGTAAAGCAGCTTAGAGAGTTCGTCGCGGATGAGCCGACCCAACCCACTGCTCAGGAGAGTGTCGAATACAGACGCAACCTCATTCCCAACGGGGACTTTGAAGACGGCGTCGCTACCGACGGGGTCCCTGTGGAGTGGACGGTGTTCGGCAGCTCATTCGGCTCGGTAGTAGCCGATGCGGCGTCGTCCGGTAGCCATAGCCTGCGCTTGGTGGATAACGACGCAAACGTCGGCGGCGGGTTGCGCAGCAAGGAAGTACCGACGACGCCCGGCACGCCTTATCGCCTGGAGGTCGATGCGTATCCCTTGAACGGCAGAGGGGGCATCTATCTCGACTTCATGGCCGGAGGCAAGCGCGTCAACGCTATACAGAAGGCCACGAGCAGCAACAGCGCCGGATGGGAGACCATAGTCATTGAAGCGACGGCGCCTCAGGGAGCAGAGACGGTAAGCATCATCCTCTATAGCTATAAGCCCGATATCGCTACCGTCTACTTCGATAATGTCCGTTTGTACGATCTAAGTCAGGCTGAAGCAGTGATCAGCAATCGTGAACCCACCACTAGGGAGACTGGTTACCGACCGGGAGTAGGCGCGGAGGTGGAAACCAATCCGCCCTCATTCGTTTGGCTACCGGAAAGCTGGGCACAGCAATATGTTTTGGAATTCTCCACTTCCCCCGACTTTGCGTCAGGTACCGCCATCCGAGTGGAAGGTTTGGATTACAGCATGCATTTGCCGGCTGAACCATTGGCGGAAGGAATCTGGTATTGGCGTTATTGGGGAGTAACCCAAGACGGCGTCCGTGTTGGACCAAGTGTAACACGGCGCTTCCAAGTAACCGCAGACGCCATACCCGTATCGCTGCCGCCGGTACACGAGGCGAGAGCACGCATCACGGATCAACATCCGCGGTTATTCATTACCCCTGAGCAGTTACCTGAGCTCAAAACGCGCTGGAATCCGTTGTTGCTTCCCACCCTTTTTCGCAGCGGTTATAATGCCTCAATAATAGGGCCGAACCTATTTAAGCTCCAACCAACGGCTTCAGAAGTAACCGACGCGTTGGCTACGCTGCAGGAGCTGGGCGTGCTCTGGGCCGCGACGGGTCAGGAGCGGTATGCTCAGGCGGGACGAGCCCTGATTATGCACATGACCAAGGTTGATCCCATGCCGGCCCATGTCCCCACAGGTACCGGCAAGGATGCCATTTTCATGGCGTTGATCCCTGGGATGAGCCGCAGTTACGATTGGCTCCACCACGCACTGACCGAAGAGGAGAGAGCTGTGGTACTCGCTTATTTGCAGGACCTGGGAGAGCGTACTTTCCAAAGACTGCGGACACCGCCTTACGAGGCGGATCCTTATAGAAGTCACGAAGGGCGCATTTTGGGCTTCCTGGCGGAGTTGGCCATCGCCACGCTGGGTGAGTTGCCCGATGCCGAAAAGTGGTTCGACTACGTTCTGCAGGTCATCTATAACGTCTATCCGGCATGGGGCGGCGTAGATGGCGGTTGGTCCGAAGGGGCCAATTACTGGGCATCCTATATGAACTTCATGTTCGACGCTATGGATGCGGTAGAGATGGCCACCGGAGTGAAGCTGTACCAGAAGCCTTTCTTCCAGAACACCGGTTATTATAAGATGTATACTCATCCGCCTCTCACGGGGGTTGCTTGGGGAGACGGTCTAGGTAAAGCCGTCGACGCGAACAGTCGGGCTGCCATGACGCGGTTGGCGGAGATGACCGGTAACGGTCACTTTACTTGGTATGCTCAAACAACCGGCGGCATACAACGACGCGGCGGCATTGTCGGCGTTTTAACAGAGACCAAGGTTCCGCCGGCTAAGGCGCCGACAGATCTGCCTCCGGCCAGATACTTCGCCGATGTGGGTTTGGTGACTATGCATACTAATCTTGCCGACCCCGAGGAGAACGTCGCTTTTCAGCTGAGAAGCAGCCCATACGGCTCCATCAGCCATGCACATGCCGATCAAAACAGTTTCGTTCTCTATAGTTACGGAGACGGAGTTGCCATTTCTTCAGGCTACTATCCTTGGTCGCAGAGTCCGCATCACAGTGAGTGGACCAACCAGACTCTGTCGAAGAACACCGTCTTAATAAATGGTGAAGGGCAACGCACGTTCTCCCTGGACGCCAAAGGCCGCATCGAGCAGTTTATCCATACGGAGGAGTATGACTATACGGTGGGAGAGGCGGCAACAGCGTATAATACCGCAGTCGATGCCTATAAGCGACATGTAGTGTTCATTCGCCCTGATCTGTTCGTGATCGTGGATGATGTACGTACGCCGGAGGCGTCGACCGTTGATTGGTTACTGCACAGCGCCTTCCCGCTCACTTGGGACGAGGAGGCGAACAAAGCGCACACGACAGGCGCCAAAGGTCAGTTGGATACTCACCTGATCTCCGAGCAAGAGTGGTCCGCCGTCATCAGCGACGAGTTTGCGCCGCCGCCGGAACTCGATGATTACGAGCCGCAATGGCATCTCACTCTGTCCAATTTGCATACTGCCCGGCGGCACTTGGTTGTAGCCGTCTTGATACCCAACAAGGCGGGTGAAAAAGCTGTGCAGTTGATAAATGCAACGGTTTCGACGCAAGAGGAAATCATGACGATCACTTTGGAGTACGTTAAGGACGGAATGGCTCAACGACGCATCATTACATTGGGGTTAGATGATGCGGGAATTGCGCAAGGCCCAACCGTGCATTAAATACTTATGGCGCCCGGCACAGTCTTACTTTGTGTCGGGCGCTGTATTATAATAGTGCCAACACTAGTTGCAGAGGAGATAGAATATGCGCGATCCTCGGCACCGACGGCGACGCCATCAGGCAAAGAACAAAAGCGATCGATCACGTGCCAAGTCGGCGGGAGAAGTTTTGGTTGATCCGTTTGCCGTTTTTGCCATAAAACAGCCGGAGTTGGCGGCCAAGTTGGACAAGATCCATAACGACGGTATGGCCATGTTGGCGGCAGGCGACTTGGAACGCGGCGAAGTCATATTCCATGAGCTGTTGGAGCTAAGTCCAAATGATAGCCCTTATCGGCTTATTGCCAACAACAATTTAGGTGTGTGCCATTTTGGCGCCGAGCAATACGAAAAGGCCAGAGATCATCTGCTGGCGACACTTGCGCAAGAACCTTCGTATACATTCGCACTAGCTCTATTGACTCGGGTTTATATGGCCATGGGTGAACGCGCAGCGGCGGCGGAAATGCTCAAACTAACCGAGGCCTCTTGCGTTCCGGAAAACATTTATTGGGCTGCTAATTCCGATGCCATCTTTTACGTAATTGAGGCATATGCGGATTTTAACGAACACAAGAACGTACTTCGATTCACAGAGCAAGTAAAAGGTCTGGATATTCCTGCGCAAATCATGCACAGGGCCGGTATAGCCGCTTTCAACTTGAACCGTTATAGCGTAGCAAACCGCTGGTGGCGGTTGGCGGCGCGAGAACTGGGGCCAGACACGTTGCCGCACATGTTGGCCCGTACTACGGACCTCATGCGAGAACACAAATTGCCTCCGTTTCAGCTGGAGTATATTGATGAACCGGACATCAAGACCGATCCGACGGCGCCGGACTATTTGACAGGGTTTATGAAGTGCGTCATCATCAATGCTCTGGAGTCCAGCCAAATGAATGTGGCCATCGGGTCGATTCAGTCGACTAGGCATAGTGACGATCCGTGGGTGGAACCGTTTCTGCGCGCGCTGTTGTTGACGCGACTGCCCATGGAGATAAAAAACGCCGCTTGGGTTACGCTGCATGAGATGGGCAAGATACAGATGGGCGATCGGTTGCGGATGAGGATAGACGACGTACTGCGGGATGTCGTGGTTGACCGTATGGAGATACCGTTAGTGCGGCAAGAGGAAGCAGATAGCCTATTTCATCAGGCAAATGAGCTCAAAGCGAAAGGGAGACTGGACGCAGCCGAAGCGAAGTATCGGCAGGCGCTTGAGTTGAATCCACTCCACTATGGGGCCGCTATGAACTTAGCGAATACGCTCAGGTCAAACAGACCTCAGGACAAGGAGGCGCAGACTGAGGCTCGCAATCTGTTGGAGCGGGTACTGCGCCAAGAACCAGGGCTTCCGGAAGCCCTGTTCAACCTTGCCGGTTGTTATTTGGAACAATACATGCCCGATGAAGCCAAAGAGACCCTGGCGCGGCTCGACTTGAGCACTTTTCCTAAACATCTGATGTCCAAGTACTGGCATTTACAAGGTTATATCGCCTTGTTAAACGGGGAGTATGCCGGAGCCGGACGCCAATTCGCCAAAGGCTTAAAGGCAGCTGTTGATGAACATATGAAAGAGATCCATCGTGCGGAGCTAAGTTATATCAAAGAGATTACCGCGGAGGACAGCTACTGGAATCCCATAGAGCCACTGGTGGACGAAAGCATTGAGCAGTTGCTGAGCAGGAAAATCAAGCCTGGATTAAGCTTGGTAGACGCATTTTGGCTCTGCTCCGCCGATCACCTGGAAGCCCTGGCTGTTGAACGAGGTTTTCATGTGTTCGGTCTGAGTAAAGGCGAGATGGTGACAAGGTTGGTCGAGGACTTCCAGGAAAACATGCATGAGTACCTTGTTGAGCTCACCAGACAAGACACAAGCGCACTGGCTTGGTTGCTGCGGCATGAAGGTACGGCGCCGTATGGCGAGTATGCCCGACGTTTTGGTCCGCCGGCCGATCCCAAGGATCGGTTGCTGCATGAGAAGAATTTTGCCGCTGAGAAGTTGGTGTGGCTAGGCTGGGTTGTTGTAGGGATATGCGACGACGAAGAAGATGTCGCCGGGCAGGTACTAGCTACCTTGCCCGCAGAAGTGTATGAGACTCTGCAGGAAACGCAGTTGCCTTGGTAATAACGGGTGTATAGGTGCAGGGCGCCTTCATTCTACGGCGCCCTCTTGTTTTGATTTAGAGATCCAAGATTTTTTCGCCTGATCCATTACGCATCGGATATTTTGGCCATAAACCGACTGGCATCAACGATCACCCGGGTATGCGTACCCTTTCCGACGGTGCGTTGACCGTCATGTGCCTCAACCGAAAATTTGATCTTACGTCCGGTAACCACGGCAATGGTTGCCGTTGCCGTGATAACAGCCCCCAAAGGACTCGCTGCGGTGTGTTCCACATCTATCTTTACGCCTACGGAGGTCTCTTCCGACGCCAGTTTATCTGCCAGGCACATGCAAGCTGCCTGCTCCATAAGGGCAATCAACATCGGTGTGGCAAACACATCCAACTGACCACTGCCCACAGCCTGAGCCGTATTGTAGGTGGTCACCGTCGTTTGCGCCGTCGCAGACTGGCCCAATGCCAGACGAGTAGGCACGATGCCGCCTTGTATGGCCAGCACGGCGGCGACCACATGACGACATACAGGCGGATTACCATACCCTTGCGTGCAGGTACAGTAGTATTTGCGCAGCTCTTGTCCATCACGCGAGAAGGAGAGCGCTACGGATCGATATTCGTTTCCATACGGAACGTTTGCCCACCAGCCGTAGGGTTCGCGTTCTTGGTACTCTATACCACCTTGTTGGTACAGTTTCACGCCGCGTTCGATGTCGCCGACGAAGTGATTACAACTCTCCAGAGTAACCAGAGTGATTGCTGGTTTCGGACCGGCGCTCATGGCCATGCTCCTCCCTCTGCCATTCCGCTACCTAGTGTTTGTATCAGAGCTCCAATCCACTGGGTTCTATACTGCCTGTAGCAATACTAACGCCCGTTTGTACAACGGGTCGAACTCGCAACCACAACTGCCGCACTCCGAGTCGGCTTTCTCTACGGCTGCAATCAAAGCGGCTTTATCCCGTGCTCCATCCAGCCATTTTTGTGCCGGTTTCGCAACAACATTCCAACCTGATGCGACAAATCTCGCGAGAATCGCCTGCAGTTCGTCCTGTTGACGTGTCATCTTCGTCACCTCCTATCGGCTTTGGTAATCATGCACCTAAGACAGCTACTGCTTAGTTACAACGCCTGAACCTCAGCCATATCCACCCAGGCGCCGCGTTCGGATGAAAGGGCAATCGCCGTCATGATCTCCTGGGTACGCAGTCCGTCTACAAAAGTGGCGCCTATGGCAGGCAGCCCCGCCAGACGACAGAGGAAGTCGTATTGGCTGGCAATATGGAATCGTAGCCATCCCACAGGCGCTCTGGCGGAGGGGAAGTGGGCGGGTGGTAGGTAATTACCGATGGTATCGACGTAGGTGTAGCCGCGCTCACCGCCAAGCGGCTCCCCAGGCCTGGTGGCATCATAAAACGCCAGACGATTGGGCTCCATCAAGTTGAACCGTAGAGCGCCTAAGGCGCCGTGGATTTCAAAGCGGAGATCGTCGTTAGCCCCCGTAGCCATACGTGTGGCCTCCAGCGTACCGATTGCGCCGTTGGCCAGTTTGGCCTGGCATAAGAAGGCGTCGTCGACGTCTACCACGCCCGTAGCCCCGGGATGCTCAGCTATAGGTCGCTCTTTAATGTAGGTATGCAAGATAGCGGATACAGCTTGGTATTCACCTAACAAAAAGCGGGAGAGGTCGATTATGTGTGAACCTAAGTCGCCTAAAGCGCCGCTGCCGCTAATGGCCTTTTGCATGCGCCAGGAGATGGGGCGGTTCGGATTCGTATAGCCGGAATGGAGATAGTAAAAACGGAAAGCTAAAATATTGCCCAAACGGCCTGCGGCAATGAGCTGTTGCGCTCTTATCACAGCAGGTACAAAACGGTAGTTGAAAGCAACTTGGTGAGCAACACCGGCCTCTTCTACGGCAGCCAGCATTGTCTTAGCTTCCGCCAAATCACGCGCTAACGGTTTTTCGCAATAGATGGCTTTGCCCGCTTTGGACGCCGCTACGGCAACCGGTAGGTGGAGGTGGTTGGGCGTACAGCAATCGACAAAATCGGTATCCGCCGCGTTGATCGCCGTATGGAAGTCCGTGGCGCAATACTTAAAGCCGCCCTCGCGTAGTGCCTGTGGTCCGGTATGGCGCCGACGTACGGCTACCCAGGTCGGCACCGGTTCCAGAGGTAATTCGGCATAGTGAAAAGGCAACACTTTATATGCATAGGTGTGTACTTTGCCGATGGCGCCATAGCCGATTAAGGCCAGCCGCGTCTTCTTTTGCGTCAAAGCAAGATCACTCCCGAACAGTGGTTGTGGCGTATTGCCAGTGACAGACGCGCGTATGGGATATGGCGCGCTCTATTCAGTTCACATCAATGCTTATTGATCCGGTCGAACAACCGTGCTCCCGCCCGGTACAGCATGAAAGCATGGGCAAAGAGCGCAGCCAGCAACCCTACTTGGAAAATGCCGGTGAACAAGGCGTGCAGCACCTCGGAATGCTCCGTAGGGAGTACGAAAGGTTGTTTAAAGCTGAGCATCGCGCCGGTAAGGGCAAAGGTGGCCAGACGATAGATGAATTCAGCGCCTGCAGTTGTTGCCGTAGGTCCGCTGAGCAGTTTGAACGTGTGTACTGCCAAGGACAGCACGAGCACCACATTGATCGGCCATAAGTAATAGGCAACAAACTGCGAGTTCAGGATGGGGACGTGTTCCCATACTCCGTCACTTAATGTGTATAAGGCCAATACGTCGTCGCGCCAGAAGTTCACCACGCCCAGCATAACAAGTGGACCGATTAACCCCGCCCAGTGCGGTTTAGCCTCGACCATGCGTATGCGGATTTTGCGACCGCCTAAGCGGCGCGGCAAAGTGATGTTCAACCACCAGAAGAACAGTGTGACAATGCCTATATCGGCCAGCGCTTGGGTAGCCAAGATCCATATCACATGCGGCACAGGCATGTTCTGGAGGTTTGGCGCACGCAGAATCACCAGACTTACGTCAATGGCAAACACCGTAGCCAAAATAGTAGCGATGAGGTGTACTACTATTAGAGTGAACACTACCGCTTTGAAAATATGGTAGTTGGTAGCAGGAATGATCACGCGGCCTCCGCCATATTCGGCGGCCAGCGCGGTGGGGTCGCCAAGCTCGTCGAGCGCTTGCTGCTGGGCTTCTTCTTCATCGATTCCTTGCGCGGTTAGTTCAGTCACATAGTCGGTTAGGTTTCGGCGCAGCTCTTCTAGTACATTCTGCCTTTTATGTCGTGGCAAGCGCGGCGCCAATTTGGCTAGGTATTTCTCTATGCGTTTCAGGTTCGACACCCTCTTTACTGCGCTATGTACAGCAAACCTTGCGTTAAGCCTTACCTTTGCAACACAAGGCCGATTTCCTGCTTATTCCGGCACAGATTCGGACAAACTGGTAAAAACTGCGAGGTGACGATGCGCATGAGGCTAAGTACATGGAGTTGGCTGATCGGTTTGGTTACCGTTTGGTTCGGTATTTTCTTAGCCTCAAGTCCGCGTAAGTTTAAAACGTATTATTTAGGCGGTATATGGAGTATGGCCATTGGGTTTGTCATTGATTACGTCATACGCCGTCGTCTGGGGTTGTGGAATCTGGACTTGACGCTTTCTAGTTTACTACAAATCCATGTCGTCACCTACCTTGGCCCGCGCTTTGCCGAAGGGCTGCTTTTTATGCAGCTGTTACCCAAGCAGACCTCGTTGCAGTTACCGGCCGCTGTCGCTTGGGGTGCGGCTGCGCTCGCATCCGATTGGTTTGCCGCCGCCTTAGGTTTTACCCGGCCTTCCGACCATTTTTATGTGGTGGCTTTTCTCTCGCACGTGTTGCGGTTTACCACATTGCTGGCCGTATACTACGGTATGAATTACGAGAGACGGGCGGAAAGACTGGGCTTGATCAAAAAGCAGCAAGTAAGTCGAAGAGTAGGTAAGGCGCTGTGGAAGCTATCGTGGGTGCCTTTTTACTTCGGCATGCGGACACTGGTAAACTACATGGAACGCAGGCAACGGCGGGCAGGGTAGACAGAGGTTTTGCAACCTATGACGGCGTATGGTACCACAGGATAATGCATCTTGATTGTAAATCGAGGCACATAAGGAGTAGATGCCCATGCGCCGTTTCGCCTACATATTGGAAGATGTGTTGATGATTACCGTGGCCGCCCTCCTCACCGCGTTGGCATTGAACTGGTTCCTGATTCCGAATCGCATTGCTGCCGGAGGCGTAAGTGGACTGGCTACGATTATCTATCACTGGACAGGCATATCTGTCGGCATATTGAGCCTGGCCATCAACCTACCGTTGCTGGTTCTGGCCATCGCCATCTTAGGTTGGAGCGTGGCGGCGAAGACCGTCATGGGCACTGTGTTGTTGAGCCTTTTTTTGGAACTCAGCATGCCGTTTGTGCAGCCACTGACGTATGATCCATTGTTGGCTGCGGTCGCCGGCGGCTTATTGGCCGGTGTGGGGCTGGGGCTCGCTTTTCGCGGCGGAGGCTCAACCGGTGGCACTGATATTGCCGCACAACTGCTGCAGCACCGCTCGCGCCGGCAAGGCATCGGCACCTATTTATTGTTGGCAGACGGTTTTGTGCTGGTAATGGCCGGCATCGCTTTCAGTCCCGAACTGGCGCTTTACGCATTGGTCGCACTTATCGCCACATCGGTGGTTATCGATATGGTGCTGGAAGGGCTGCCATATGCTCGGCAAGCCCTGATCATCATATCTCCTGAAAAGGCGACCGAGGTGAGTCAGGCCATATTTAAGCACCTGGAACGAGGCGTTACGGCGCTCCCCAGCAAGGGCATGTATACTCAAACCGATCGTTGCACGCTGCTGGTAGTCGTCGTACGTGGTGAGTTAAGGCTCCTTACTGACTTAGTGGCCCGTGTGGATCCCACCGCATTCGTCATCATTTCCGATATCCGCACTGTCTATGGTGAAGGCTTCGATCAACCTCGGAGGATAAAATAACTTTCCAAGAAATACAAAATAATGCAGTTCTTGCCTGTGCATAAAGAGGGACTAGCCATGGAAGGACGAACTAATGGTAAAAGGACTTACCAGATGCCCTTCCTCGGCAAAGGCGCCGGTTTCCCGGCAGCCTGTAAAGGAGCAGGTACTATGGCCTGCCGAATCAGCGATTACGATATATACCTCTTTCATCAAGGCAATTTGGCTTATAGCTATCGCATGCTCGGCGCGCATCGCTTCGTATGGCGTGGCGTGCAGGGCGTACGCTTTACGGTGTGGGCTCCGAACGCGCGGCAAGTCGCCGTTGTAGGAGCGTTCAATCAGTGGCGGGGAGAACACCATCAAATGCGGCGTATTAACGCTGCCGGCATATGGACGTTGTTTATGCCTCATATTGGTGTCGGGGAGCTGTATAAATACGAAATCACAGGCCCAGACGGCGAGGTGCGGCTCAAAGCCGATCCCTATGCCTTTTGGGCGGAGGCGCCACCGCAAACGGCATCTCGTGTGGCCGACTTGAACGGTTACATGTGGCAAGACGCGCCTTGGATGGCCCAGCGCAAAAGTCAGGCAATTTATAAACAGCCGCTCAATATCTATGAAGTCCATTTAGGTTCTTGGCGGCGCAGTCCGGACGGCGACATCCTAAACTACCGTCAATTGGCCGATGAACTTGCCGCATACGCTTCGCAGATGGGGTACACCCATGTGGAGTTGCTGCCGGTGGCAGAGCACCCCTACGACGGTTCTTGGGGGTATCAAATTACGGGTTACTACGCCGTAACCAGCCGTTACGGCTCTCCGCAAGACTTCATGTACTTTGTGGATACGTGTCACCGCCACGGTCTAGGAGTCATTTTGGACTGGGTTCCGGGCCACTTCTGCCGCGATGAGCACGGTCTGGTCAACTTCGATGGACTGAACCTTTATGAGCACGGCGATCCTACCCGGGCGGTTCATCCGGAATGGGGGACGCTGCATTTTGATTATGGTCGGAACGAGGTGCGCAGCTTCCTCATCTCCAATGCCGTATTCTGGTTTGATGTTTATCACGTTGACGGTCTGCGGATTGATGCTGTATCCAGTATGATCCTCAATGATCACGGCCGCAAACCCGGGGAGTGGGCACCCAATAAGGACGGCGGCAATACCAACTTGGAGGCAATCGCATTTTTGCAACAGCTGAACACGACCGTGTTTAAACACTATCCCGACGTTTTGATGATTGCGGAAGAGGCTACGGACTTTTCCCAAGTTTCTCATCCGGTACATGAAGGCGGGTTAGGCTTTAACTACAAATGGAATATGGGTTGGATGAACGATACCCTGGAATACATGAGGTACGATCCAATCTATAGGAAACAACAGCACTCTAAGCTGACCTTTTCGCTGATGTACGCCTTCTCGGAAAATTTCCTACTGCCGTTATCGCACGACGAGGTAGTCCACGGGAAACGTTCACTGTTGGATAAAATGCCGGGCGATACATGGCAGAAGTTCGCCGGATTGCGCTTGTTACTCGGTTACATGATGGCCCATCCCGGTAAGAAGCTGCTCTTTATGGGAGGCGAGTTCGGACAATATGTCGAGTGGAAGTACTACACCTCACTCGATTGGCATCTACTAGAGTATCCCGCGCATCAGAACACACAGCGGTGGGTACACGACCTCAACTGGTTTTACAAGCAAGAAGCCGCCCTGTGGGAGCTCGATCACTCCTGGGCCGGGTTCGGCTGGATCGAACCCCATGCTGATGCCGATAGCCTGCTGATATTTTGGCGGCAGGCCAATAACCGCGCCAACCGCCTGATCGTTATTTGCAACTTCACCCCTGTGGTACGTTTCGGCTATCGCATCGGGGTTCCGGAGGCAGGCGCCTACATAGAAGTACTCAATAGTGACGCACAGGTTTACGGGGGGACGGGTCGGACGCATCCGGAGCCCATTGTAGCCGAGTTGATCCCTTGGCAGGGACAGCCTTACTCGCTATGTATTACGGTGCCGCCTTTGGCGATCGTTTTTTTGCGGCGTAAAGAAATACGCAGGCCGTAGGGCTTTCCCTAAGCCGGGCTTGGTTCAAGTGTCTAAGGAAACGGATGTGTCAGGACCGACGCATTACTGGGATATATAGCCGCGATTCGCTCGTGTCGCTTTTACCGTAAGACAGAAAAGCAGTGCCGATATTGTGGTGAGCAAGGAGGCGCGCAGAGTGGGAACAAAAGAGTGTGTAGCCATGTTGTTGGCCGGAGGGCAAGGCAATCGCCTAGGGATACTCACTAAAGACTTGGCTAAGCCGGCCGTTCCTTTTGGCGGCAAGTATCGCATCATCGACTTTACCTTGAGTAATTGCACCAACTCCGGAATTGACACGGTGGGCGTACTAACACAGTACGAGCCTCTGAAGTTGCACTCGTATTTGGGCATTGGGCAACCTTGGGATCTGGACCGTCTCGTAGGCGGCATCAGCATCCTACCGCCATATACGTCAGGTAAGCGTGGTGAATGGTATTCCGGTACGGCGAATGCGGTATACCAAAACTTGCGTTTCATTATGCAGTATGATCCCGCCTATGTGCTGGTGTTGTCCGGCGACCACGTCTACAAGATGGATTACTCTAAGATGCTGGCTTATCACCGTGACAATGGCGCAAGCGTGACTATTGCCGTCATCAAAGTACCTATGGAGGAAGCAAGTCGTTTTGGGATCATGACTACCCGCAGCGACGGTCGCATTGAGCGTTTTGATGAGAAACCGGAGAAGCCGGAGAGCAATTTGGCCTCAATGGGTGTATACATCTTCAATTGGTCGGTGTTAAGGACGTATCTGATAGAAGATGCGGGCATGGAGAGCTCCAGCCATGACTTCGGCAAAGATGTCATTCCGCGCATGCTGAGCATGGGTGAGCGGATGTACGCTTATCGCTTCAATGGTTACTGGAAGGATGTAGGTACCGTTGAGAGCCTGTGGGAGGCGCATATGGATCTCTTGGCCGAACCGCCCTTATTCGACCTCTATGACCCTAGTTGGCGCATTTATGCTCGTAATCCCGTTGAGCCGCCCCACTATATTGCGCCTACCGCGCAGGTTAAGGGCTCCATAGTAAGTGAAGGCAGCGTCGTCTATGGTCAAGTTGAACATTCAGTGATATTCCATGGAGTGTATATCGGTCCTAATACGATTGTGCGCGACTCGGTGATAATGCCTTATGCCGAGATTGAGGCCGGGGTGGAGCTATACAAGGCTATCGTGGCCGAACAAGCCGTGGTCACCCAAAACAGCGCGGCGGAGGGCGGAGACGGCAAGGCCGGCGCTATCAGCGTATACAGCAGTCTGGCGCTGACTCGCAACTACACGGCTTAGTTCAACAGCTCTCTTGGCAAAGGTGACGAAGGGAGATATCACTATGGAGCCAACTATGGGCATTATCTATACAGGCGAACGAAATATCGATTTACAAGACTTAACTCGAGCGCGTCCGGTTGCCACGCTGCCGTTTGGCGGACGATATCGGATTATTGATTTCATACTGTCTAATATGGTGCGCTCGAGTATCACCAATATTGGGGTAATAACTCAGAGCAATTACTCATCTGTTATTGATCATCTGGGATCGGGCGCCGACTGGGATTTGGATCGCAGGCGCGATGGGCTGTTCATTTTTCCACCTTGTTCCGTGCAAGACACCGGTGGTTGGTTTAAGGGCAGTGCGGAGGCGTTGCAATCTATAGCTCATTACATTCAACGCAGTCGCCAGAAATACTGCGTGGTTTCCGGCAGTCATATGGCATACAGCCTGTCGCTGGAGCAGATGATGCAGTATCATCAGGAACGTGCTGCCGATATCACCATGGCCTATTACGAGGATCCGCAGCTGACGCAGGTGGATTCCGCACACTGCACGCTGCTGCAGACAACGCCGGACGGGCGTATTTATGATATAGCCGTGCAACCGCGCACGCCCAGCGGTCGGAAGGTTTACATGGAACTATGCATTCTGGAGAAAGAGCTGCTGCTGCAGTTGGTCGATAAGTGCGTGGTGCGAGGCCATTACCATCTGGTGCGGGACGGCATTCTGAGCAATTTGCAGGCATTGCAGGTTTACGGATACCAATTTGCCGGTTATGTCGCTCGTGTCGATTCGGTACAGAGCTATTATCAACATAATATGGCGTTGCTGGATCAAAAAGTAAGGGATCAGTTGATCACTTCTGCAGGGAAGGTGCTCACAAAGGTGAAGAATGAGCCGCCTACTCGGCACGCCTCAGGAGCCAGGGTACGCAATTGTCTAGTTGCCAATGGTTGTCGGATTTATGGTGAAGTGGAAAACAGCGTGCTCTTCCGCGGTGTACGCATCGATAAAGGAGCGCGCGTGTGTAACAGCATTATCATGCAGGGATCGCACGTAGGAGAGGATACGCTGTTGGAGCAGGTGGTGTTGGATAAATCGGTGGTCATCAGCCCTGGTAAGTCACTGATTGGCCAAGCCAACTACCCCTTAGTCATCAGCAAAGGAGTAACGGTATGAGTGGTTGTTTAAAAGTGCTGATGGTGGGAGCGGAGTGTACGCCCTTTGCTAAGACGGGCGGACTGGCCGACGTGCTGGGCTCGCTGCCGGCGGCTTTGCGAGAGCGAGGCTTGGATGTGCGTGTGATGCTGCCCAAATACTTCAGTATCCCGGCCCAGTACCGTGATCGCATACTATACCGAGAGTTTACCTATTGCAGCGTAGGTTGGCGGTGGCAGTACGTAGGTTTAGGCGAGTCCATTCACCAAGGCGTACCTTGTTATTTCATCGACAATGAGTACTACTTTGGTCGCCAAGGTCCTTATGGTTATGATGACGATGCCGAACGTTTCGCCTATTTTTGCCGAGCGGCGCTCGATATTCTGCCGCACATGGGCTTCCAACCCGATATCATTCATTGTCATGACTGGCACACCGGGATGGTCATTGCTTTATTGCATGCGCAGTACGCAGATCAGCCTTTCTATCGCGACATAAAGACGGTGTTTACAATCCATAACCTTGCCTATCAAGGCAATTTCGCTCCTGTGGTATTGAGCGATCTTTTTGGGTTAGGCAATGAATACTTCACCTATGATAAGCTGGAATTTCACGGGAGAGTGAGTTTTCTTAAAGCCGGCATTGCGTATGCGGATAAGATCACGACGGTTAGTCCCACTTATGCCCAAGAAATCCAGACGCCTGCCCATGGCGAACGCATGGATGAGTTGCTGCGGTATCGCAAGGATGATTTGTGCGGCATCCTTAACGGGATCGATACGCATTACTATAACCCGGAGATCGACCCAGCTCTTTCAGAGCCCTACAGTGCGGCGGATCCGGCAGGTAAAGCGGTGAATAAGCAGCGGTTGCAGGTAGAGATGGGATTGCCAGTGCAACCGGCTACGCCTGTGGTAGCAGTGATATCGCGTTTGACGAGTCAGAAGGGCATAGACTTGATTACGCAAGTTATTCCCCAACTGCTTTCCGAGAATGTGCAGTGGGTTATCCTCGGCACGGGCGATAGTTACTACGAAACCATGTTGAGAGATGTTGCTCATCAGCATCCCGATAAGCTTGCTTTGCGCTTGGAGTTTAATGAAGATTTGGCGCATCGCATTTATGCCGGGGCGGACTTGTTCCTGATGCCGTCGCGTTTTGAACCGTGCGGATTGGCGCAACTGATTGCGTTACGTTATGGGACCTTGCCTTTAGTGCGTGAAACTGGGGGATTGCGGGATACCGTGCGCTCCTACAACGAGTATACGGGTGAAGGCAATGGCTTCAGTTTTGCGCCGTACCAGGCAAGCGACTTGTTATTCACAATTAAGCGAGCACTTGGTTTTTATAAGCAGCCGGAGGTTTGGCAGTCGTTAGTGCGTCGGGCGATGACTGAAGATTGGGGCTGGAATCGTTCGGCAGAGCAATACGAGGTTGTGTACAGGGAGTTGTGCTCGGAGTAGTCGGGAGAATAAGCTACGGGTGACTGACTATTCGGGCGTATAGACAGCTAACAAATGCGGGTAGTGATGCTTGCTGTTGCAGCATACACTACCCGCTTTGTCATAGTCGGGATGAGACGTCAGGATAGGACCGACGACGCTTAATCCCGCTTATAGACGGTTCTACCGGCCACGAGAGTTTCGGTTACGGTTAGATCGTTTTCGCCTTCGGTGAACAAAACAAGGTCGGCTCGGGCTCCGGGTGTGATTCGGCCTAGGTCGGAGCGGCCGAGCAAATTAGCCGGCTGCTTAGAGGCCAGAGGCCACAAGGTTGTTAAGGACATATCCGTCATCTTGCGGGCGCCTACTACGCATTGGCGCAGGTTGCTGGCCGAACCGGCCAAGCGGTTGGTACCGGGTACGCCCAGGTAACCGTCGGGACGGAGCTCGATGGTGCCGACATCATAGGTGTTCTTATAGATGCCAGGTTTTAGTCCGCCTGGGAAGGCGGCGTCGCTGATAATGATAACACGTTCCAAGCCTTTAGCGCGGAACATGGTTCTTACGACGGCTTCCGGCAGGTGGTGCGTATCTGTGATTAGGCTGGCAATAAGGCGATCTTCAGCCAGTTGCTCCCAAATGTAGTTATGGTGTCGCGGAATCATTTGATGCGAACCGTTGCCTAAGTGGGTGGACAGTTTGGCACCGGCAAGTGCGGCAGCCTGAATATCTTCACGTGTGGGGTTGCAGTGACCAAGAGAAACCACTACGCCATCGGCTGCCAGTTTGCTGATGAGCTCAATGGCCCCGGGTAGTTCCGGCGCCAAGGTAACGATGCTGACTCGGTTCCCTGATGCAGCCTGGACTTCTTTGAACTCGTCATAGCTAGGTTGGCGAGCGTGTTCGGAGGGGTGAGCGCCGCGGGGACCTTCTTCAGAGGAGATGAAAGGTCCTTCTAAGTGTAGACCGGCAATTGACAGACCTTCGTCCGGATACTGTTCGCATGCTTGGCGGATTGCCTTAGCTGCGGTGACCATCTGCTCTTGCGAGTGCGTGATGATTGTGGGGCAAAATGATGTGACCCCTTCTTGCCGCAGGCGGCGGACCAATTTGACTACTTCGTCGGCTTTGAGTTCTGGGTTTTGCATATCAAAGCCGCCATAGCCATTCACTTGGATGTCGACCAATCCTGGCACCAGATACGGTAGATCCTCGGCCGGGTGCTTATCTTCAACCACACTGCGGATCTTTCCATCGGCAATTGCGACGACAACTGCGGGACCTCCCAATAAGCGGCCCCGGAGTTCTGTACTCAATGAACTAACCTCCAGTTATACTAGCGCTGATTTAATGGGCGTTACTACTTCTATGTTACATAGCCATCCAACTTGCCGTAGCGTGTGGATGGTTTTTCTTCCTTGATTATATAATATCGTGTCCCTGTCCCTTATTTTACACGTTTATCCTTGGTGGGCAAGAGCAAACACGCAACCTATCCGTACAGTTGCAAACGATGTAAGAGGTCTGCGGAGAGGAGAAACCTCGATCCCTGGGTTACCTTGGTATATTCGCGTAGGTGGTTGTAGTGATGTGATGTCGACATGTCTCAGGAGGGCGTAGTGTTTTGGATACGGGTCAGGCTGGACTTGGTGGCACCGGCGCAAAAATCCCGGCTGTATCCTGCCCAGCAGGCAGCGCAGTTGTGGGGATATTACGAATTGAACACCCGACTGGATGGTTTGGGCCCAGCGTTTCTAGCAGGCGTTTTCATAGTGCCCACCTGTTTTAGCTGCGACTTTGTTTCCACATCAATTCATGTTCATTTTATGACACCGCCCTCAAGCTACGCTGAACTTGACAGGTTAGATGGGCTACTTGGTGGCACCGGCGCAAAAACCCCGGCCATATCCTGCCCAGCCGGCAGCGCAGTTGTGGGGATATCATGAATTGAACACCCGACTGGATGGTTTGGACCCTGCGTTTCTAGCAGGCGTTTTCATAGTACCTACCTTTTTTAGCTGGCGTTTTAAAACCACGCCATTACGTGTTCAGTCTATGACACCGCCCTCAAGCTACGCTGTGCCTGACAGGTTAGATGGGCTACTTGGTGGCAGCGGCGCAGAAATCCCGGCCATATCCTGCCCAGCCGGCAGCGCAATTGTAGGGGCATCACGAATTGAACACCCGACTGGATGGTTTGGGCCCTGCGTTTCTAGCAGGCGTTTTCATAGTACCTACCTTTTTTAGCTGGCGTTTTAAAATCACGCCATTACGTGTTCAGTCTATGACACCGCCCTCAAGCTACGCTGTGCCTGGCAGGTTAGTTGAGCTACTTGGTGGCACCGGCGCAGAAA
>DUQB01000200.1 GCA_012838035.1 Bacillota bacterium
CAGAGCGGGTCATTGTCAGCCAGTTGGTGCGTTCTCCAGGGGTATACTTCGGGTATGGCTCCGATACCAGCGGTAAAGTTTTATATACGGCCAGCATTATTCCAAACAGAGGCGCCTGGTTAGAGTTCGAATGCGACGCCAACGATTGCATTTACGTACGTGTAGACCGTACCCGGAAAATTCCGGCTACGGTGCTGTTGCGCGCTCTAGGTTATGGCAGCAATGCAAAGATCACAGAGCTGTACCGCGGCGCTGAACCCATACGGGCTACCCTGGAACGCGACAATACGGAAACTGAGGCGGAAGCCCTCATTGAGATCTATAAGCGCCTACGTCCAGGTGAACCTCCCACGGAAGATAGTGCGCGCACACTCTTTGAAACCCTTTTTTATGATGCCAAGCGGTACGATTTGGCCGGAGTCGGACGCTACAAGATTAATAAGAAGCTGCGCATAATGCCGCGTATCGTCGGTCGCATCGCGGTAGAACCCATTGTGAACCCGGAAACCGGCGAGATCTTGGCCGATCAGGGTCAACGCATCGATCGACGTTTGGCGGAACGTATTGAAGAAGCTCATGTTACGGAAGCTTGTGTGGAAGGCGATGAAGGCGTTGCCGTAAAGGTGATCAGCAACGGTCAGCCTGTGGAAGACATCAAGGTGGTTCAGGCGGAAGATGTGGTCGCGACCATCAACTACATCGTCGGCCTTATCTACGGCATCGGTACCACCGATGACATCGATCACTTGGGCAATCGACGCCTAAAGTCCGTTGGCGAACTGTTGCAAAACCAGTTCAGAATCGGTCTGTCGCGCATGGAACGGGTCGTGCGCGAAAGGATGACCATTCAGGATATGGATATCATCACGCCCCAGGCGTTGATCAACATCCGTCCCGTTGTGGCGGCCATTAAGGAGTTCTTCGGCAGTTCGCAGTTATCGCAGTTTATGGATCAGACCAACCCGCTGGCGGAGCTGACCCATAAACGTCGTCTGTCCGCATTAGGCCCCGGCGGATTGTCGCGTGAGCGCGCCGGTTTTGAGGTGCGCGACGTGCACCACTCGCACTATGGCCGCATGTGTCCCATCGAAACTCCTGAAGGCCCGAACATCGGATTAATCGGCAGCCTTTGTACTTTTGCACGCATTAACGAGTATGGGTTTATCGAAACCCCGTACAGATGTGTGAAGGACGGGCACATTCTCGACGAAATCAGGTATTTGACCGCAGATGAAGAGGATCATTACGTTGTGGCTCAAGCAAACGAACCTATTGACGAAAGTGGTCGTTTCATCAACAATCGTGTGTCGGCGAGGTACCAAGATCAGATCGTATTGGTACCTTCTACCGAGGTCGATTATGTAGACGTTTCGCCCAAACAGTTGGTATCCATCGCGACCGCGCTCATCCCCTTTTTGGAGAACGACGACGCCTCCAGAGCGCTGATGGGCTCTAACATGCAACGCCAAGCCGTTCCCTTGCTAAGGGCTACAGCACCGTTGGTAGGTACCGGTATGGAGTATAAGGCTGCTACGGATTCCGGCGTCGTTCTTCTGGCGAAAGAGTCCGGTGTGGTCACGCGGGTTACCGCCGACGAGATCGTGCTAAAAGGCGATTCCGGGAATGAGCATCGGGAGCGTCTGCTTAAATTTTCCCGTTCCAACCAGGGCACGTGCATTAACCAGAGACCTGTGTGTTACAGCGGGCAACGAGTGGAAGCCGGTGAGGTTCTAGCCGATGGACCATCCACCGACCAGGGCGAACTGGCTTTGGGCCGCAATGTACTGTGCGCCTTTATGCCTTGGGAAGGTTATAACTATGAAGACGCCATTTTGCTTTCCGAGAAACTGGTAAAAGAAGACACATTCACTTCCATTCACATCGAGGAGTATGAGGCGCAGGCGCGCGACACCAAGTTGGGGGCCGAGGAGATAACACGCGATATTCCCAACGTTGGTGAGGATGTGCTCAAAGATCTCGATGAAAACGGTATTATACGCATCGGCGCCGAGGTGCGACCCGGCGATATTCTCGTCGGTAAGGTTACGCCAAAGGGCGAAACGGAATTAACGGCCGAGGAACGTCTGTTACGGGCCATCTTCGGCGAAAAGGCCAGAGAGGTACGCGATACCTCGTTGCGTGTACCCCATGGCGAGGGCGGCATCATTGTCGACGTACGAGTGTTTACGCGTGAGAACGGCGATGAACTGTCTCCCGGCGTAAATCGGCTGGTGCGTGTTTACATCGCCCAAAAGCGCAAAATCTCAGTCGGTGACAAAATGGCCGGCCGCCATGGTAACAAGGGCGTCATCGCGCGGATCATGCCGGAAGAGGATATGCCGTTCTTACCAGACGGCACACCGGTGGAGATCGTGCTCAATCCCTTGGGCGTACCTTCTCGTATGAACATCGGTCAGATTCTGGAGACGCACTTGGGGTGGGCCGCCAAAACATTGGGTATCCATGTGGCGACACCTGTTTTCGACGGCGCTACGGAAGACGAGATTCTGCAGTTCTTGGCCAAGGCCGGGCTGCCTCCTTCCGGGAAGACCATTCTCTATGACGGGCGTACCGGAGAACCGTTCGACAATCCGGTTACAGTGGGCCAAATATATATGTTGAAACTCGCTCACCTAGTGGACGACAAAATCCACGCCCGGTCTACCGGACCTTACTCTTTGGTTACGCAGCAGCCGCTAGGCGGTAAGGCACAGTTTGGCGGACAACGCTTCGGCGAGATGGAAGTGTGGGCGCTGAAGGCATATGGCGCCGCATATACCTTGCAGGAACTGCTGACCGTGAAGTCGGACGATGTGGTAGGGCGTGTAAAGACATATGAGGCGATAGTCAAGGGCGAGAACATCCCCGAACCCGGCGTGCCGGAATCCTTTAAAGTGCTCATTAAAGAATTGCAGAGCTTAGCTTTGGATGTACGGGTATTGGCCGGCGAATCTCAAGAGATTGAGATTAGAGAAGACGAAGAGGATATCAGCGAAATGGCGCGTGAACTGGGTATTGATATCCAGGGACACGACGAGGACGACGAGGACGAAGGCGAGGGTGGCGAGAAGGAAGCCAAGAAGCCCGCAAAACGCATGGCGCCGCAGTTGCTTGTGGATATCTCCGATGATGAGGAAGAAGAATCCGGGGACGATGATGCCGAAGAAGAAGAGCCCGGCGACGATGTAGATGCGATCGACACGGATGAAGAAGACGATGATTTTACCGGCGACTTCGATGCCGATTTGGAGTTCGAAGCCGACGTTGATGACCTCGACGACGAAGATGAGGATGAAGACCTATAAATTGCCTGGGCGTATCGGATGAGACTGTAGCGTTGTGGCGTGTTGTTACGCGGATTGTTGGGGAGGTTGACGCTTTTGCAGGACGTCAATAACTTCGACCGTATTAAGATAGGCCTTGCTAGTCCGGAACTGATTCGAGCATGGTCCAGTGGCGAAGTCAAAAAGCCTGAGACGATAAACTATCGAACCTTGAAACCCGAGCGTGAAGGACTGTTTTGTGAGAAAATCTTTGGTCCCACACGCGATTGGGAATGCCATTGCGGTAAGTACAAACGAGTTCGCTACAAGGGAATTGTGTGTGATCGTTGTGGCGTTGAAGTAACCAGGGCTAAAGTCCGCCGCGAGCGGATGGGTCATATCGAATTGGCCGCTCCGGTGTCGCATATCTGGTTTTTCAAGGGAATTCCCAGCCGTATGGGTCTTCTGTTGGATATGTCGCCGCGCACCTTGGAGAAAGTCCTTTATTTTGCGTCATATATCGTGATTGATCCGGGCGATACGCCTTTGGCGAAGAAACAACTGCTTACAGAGGGCGAGTTCCGGGAGTATCGAGAGAAGTATGGAACCGCTTTTAAAGCGGCCATGGGCGCTGAAGCCATCAAGCGTCTGTTGGAAGAGATGGACTTGGATGAGATGGCACAGGAGTTGCGCAATGAGGTGCGCGATACCTCCGGACAGCGCAGGCTCAGGGCCATTCGCCGTCTGGAAGTTGTGGAAGCGTTTCGTAAGTCGGGAAACAGACCGGAATGGATGATCTTGGACGTCATTCCGGTCATTCCGCCGGAACTGCGTCCCATGGTGCAATTGGACGGCGGTCGCTTCGCTACATCCGACCTTAACGATCTGTATCGGCGTGTCATCAACCGCAATAACCGACTAAAGAGGTTATTGGAACTAGGTGCGCCGGATATCATCGTGCGCAATGAAAAAAGGATGTTGCAGGAAGCCGTCGACGCGCTCATCGACAACGCTCGCCGCGGGCGTCCG
>DUQB01000201.1 GCA_012838035.1 Bacillota bacterium
ATGCAAGGGATAGATTCACCTTGCAGACAACTAAGGGGGCTGTGCAGAGACCCGGTGGCGATGAGCAGCACGCGCCGCCAACGTGTATCGGCCATCTCTTTAAGCACATAACCGTAGAAGACGGCCGCCGAACAGGCCGCCCCACTCCCTCCGGCCTGAACCTGTTGCTGTGGAGAATAGATGAGGGCGCCGGCATCCTGATGCTTGTTCTCCAAAGAGATCCCCGCTTCCTTGAGCAACGCGTTGAACAGCGGTTTCCCGTTGTTCGCCAGATCGCCGGTGAGCACAAGATCGTAGTCGACTACCGTACGGTCTGTGTCTTCCAGATGCCTTAGGAAGGTATCTGCAGCTGCAGGGGCCATGGCGGCGCCCATATCATTCGCATCCTTAAGGTCGTAGTCGACTACTCTGCCTAAGGTCGCATGGGTAATGCGAGGGCCTATTCCCTCTCGCGCCACCACCGCCGCCCCGGCCCCCGTCACCGTCCTTTGATTGGTCTTTTTACGTTGAATATTGAGTTCTACCGGATACCGAAACTGTCGTTCAGCCGTCTGATAGTGACTCGAGACGCCTGTCAATATGCGATCGGCGTAATCGCCGTCTACCAGCATGGCGCTTAAAGCCAGCCCGGCGGTAAGCGTAGCGCAGGCATTATAAATACCTACGTAGGGAACGCTCAGACGACGTGCGGTAAACGTAGCCGTAATCAACTGATTAAGTAGGTCTCCGGCAAGGTACAAATCGATATCCGCCGTACTGAGCCTCGCCGTATTCAGCGCCTGATCGCAAGCATGCTGCAAAAACCGTCGTTCCGCCTTCTCCGCCGTATTCTGTCCATACATCTCATCACTAATAACCGCATCGAAGTAGGAGCTGAGCGGTCCTTCACCTTCTTTTGGGCCAACTACGCCCGCTGCCGCAATGATTTTGGGGCTGTTGAGAAACTGCACCGTATACTTGCCTACTCGTTTTTGCGCCAATGCTACCGCCATCCTCCGGTGAGCATGATCTTCAATAGGCCGGTCAAGAAGCCGGCCAAAGTGCCGTATACCAGCACGGGACCGGCAATGACGAACATCTTGGGCGGTAAGCCCAGGACAAGACCTTCCCGTCGAAACTCCATGGCTGCAGACACTATTGAATTGGCGAATCCGGTAATAGGCACCGCAGCGCCTGCTCCTCCCCATGCGGCCAGCTTGTCGTAGACGCCCAGACCGGTCAACACGGCTCCGATAAAGACCAACCCCGCCAGTGTGGTAGCCGTTGCATGTGATTTTGCCGGCTCAATATGCATGAAGAAGTCGAAAAGCGCCTGACCCACCAAGCCGAGGCTCCCGCCCAGTAGAAAAGCATAGAACAGGTTCTTGGCCACTGTCTTCTTTGGCGCTCGCTCCTTTACCAACTGCTGATAGCGTTGCTTTTTTCGCAGCTCTTTTTCGCTCAAGCGTATCCTCCCATTCAGGCGTCGGTCAACTTCATCAACTAGTTTAACCACTACGCTACAGCTAGAGACGCATGGCAAAAAAGGCGCTCCATCCATTTTTTGTTAGAACTCAAAAAAGAAGCACCTGCCGCCTTCCGCACCTTGCAGACGCCTTAGCGTGCAGCGCAAAGCCCGGATGACGGCAGGCGCATCGTCATACTCATTACGCCGGCCTCAACCCGCGATCGCCACCTCATCTTTAACGGATTTGGCGGTATCCTTGTTCGCTTGAACGGGCATATCCCAACGCGGGCACTTATTTCCCCAACGGGCAATAACCTGGCCGTCGCAGTGAATCTCAATCACTTCGCAATGATTGGGGCAGTGCGTACACTCAAAGCTGGTGGCCCGATAATCCAGCTTAGCCCCGTTAAAACCCTTAAACTTGCTGACGGCGGTATCGTCTTGCGCTTTTTTGCGCTCCATCTCTTCCTTAGCCAAGATGGCCGCGCCTAAGGCGCCCATGCAGTCATGGTTGGGCGGCACCGCGACCTCCGTACCCAGCGCCTCCTCAAAGGCTTTCCGGATACCGACATTACTGGCTACTCCGCCTTGAAAAGCCACGACGGGAGTAATCTGCTTGCCTCGTCCCACATTGTTTAGGTAGTTGCGCACCAGAGCCTGACACAAACCGTACAGAATATCTTCCCGACGGTGTCCCAGCTGTTGCTTGTGGATCATGTCCGACTCGGCAAAGACCGTGCAGCGACCGGCAATCCGCACCGGCGATTTGGAGAGCAGAGCCAGCGGCCCGAACTCTTCGATGGATATTTCCAAACGAGCGGCCTGTTGATCGAGGAACGAGCCTGTCCCCGCCGCGCACACCGTATTCATCGCAAAGTCGGCGATGACCCCGTCGCGGATGATGATGATCTTCGAGTCTTGACCGCCGATCTCAATGACGGTCTGTACGCCGGGCACCTGCTCGCAGGCGGCTACTGCATGTGCGGTAATCTCATTTTTCACCGTGTCGGCGCCGATAATCACGGATGCCAACTGACGACCGCTGCCTGTAGCGCCGGCACCGAGAACCTGAAAATCGGTGGGCAGAGCCTTCGCCGCTTCATGCAAGCCTTTTTGTACTGCCGCAATAGGTTCTCCGTGGGTGCGTAGGTAAATCGTCTTAAACGGCTTGCCATGCTCATCGGTAATCACCACGTTGGTGGACACCGAACCCACGTCAAAACCCAAATAGCCACGTTTTATCTGCATGCGTTCACCTCTAGACCAGACCCTAGCTTGCCTTGCGTCGTTTATCCCGCCTTCGCGTCAACAGATCGACAAAAGCTTCCAACCGAGTACGGTATCCTGCTTCACCAGTCTGCTCGTCTAAAAAGAAGGAAATCACGGGAATATCATGATCATTGCTCACGCTAGGTAGTACGGCTCGAGCAACAATTTCAGGTATGCATGTAAAGGGGGCCAGTTGAATCACGCCGTCGACGCCCTCTTTGGCATAGAGCACGGTATGGCCGACGGTGTCCTGCCCATGACCGCCGATCATCTCATCCAAATACGGCGCCGCCGCCTGCCGCGCAGTCTCATTGTCTCCTTCGCGGATGACATTCTCTTCCGTCCAACCGGTAAGGAAGATCGCTCGGTGGACTTCGGCGCCGTACTCGCCCAAAATGCGTTCAATGTGCAAATTCGCCTCCGGCTCCAGCAACACGTAAATCTCACCGACTATCCCCACTCGCACCGGATCACGGTTCGGATCGATAGGGACTCGCTGCATCTCCGCCAAAACGGCCTGAGTGGTTTGGTCAATCTCCGCGGTATTGTGAGCGGCAAATATTTTTTTGAGCCCGCGCTGGAAAACGCGCTCGGCTGAGCCGACTTCCACTTCCCTGGGACGCAACTTCAGCAAAGCATGTTCCAATACGTCACAGGCCTTAATCATGGCCCAACACTGCCTGGCCGTCTGCAGAAGCCGCAGAGGCGACAAACCGGCGGCATTCAATTTGTGAACGGAACGCAAAAGGCTGACAGGATGGCGGCGGAACGGCTCCAAAACGATCATGTCGAACTTATAGCCTAAACTCCGGAGAATCTCGCGCTGCACGGTACCATATAACCCGGCCCGGCAAGGTCCTACTCCTCCGCTGGTGACGATGGTATCGGCACCTTGATCCAAACCTTCTATGAAAGTGCCTAAACACATCTTTAAGGGAATGCAGGCAAATTCCGGTCCATGCACGGCGCCGAGGGTAAGAGTCTGCTTTCCGGGAGGTTGCGGCGTAATAACCGTATTTCCCAACTGCGTAAGCAGCCAGGTGAATGCAGGCGTGTACACGCCTAAATGAGGAAAGGTCACTACGGCCATATCCATTCCACCTCCTGCAAAGGGTGAGGCGCCATGCGCAGGCAAGGCCGCCGTTTTTACACATGCTGACGCGTGAAGCTAAGCCTGCCGCACCGGTTGCGCCGCCGTCTCCTTAGCCTGCTGATCCTTTTGCCGGCGCAACATGTCCACAAAAGCCTCAAGCCGAGTCAGGCACCCAGCCTCACCTGTCTGTTCATCTAAGCACAACGATAAAAACGGTTTGGCGTTGTTCTTACGCGCCTCAATTTCCAACAGTTTATCCACTGTAGCATCGGGTCCGCAGGCAAAGGCGGTGAGATGAATAACGCCGTCGATATCGTCCGCATCCAGGCCGAGGGCATGAACGCCCGCTCTGGCCACCATATCGGTATAGGTCCAAAACAGGGGCTTGGACCAGTGACGGACAGGCTTTTTATGTTTATGCTGCAGGGATTCCGCCGTAACTACCTCAGCACCGAGGCTGTGTAGTTTATCAAACAAGCCCAAGTTGATATACGAGTCGTGCAACAGATAGGGATAGCCCAGTACGGCCAAACGCACGGTGGTTTGATCCGAAGGAGCCTGCAGCGGTACCTGCGCCTGCTTATTTATGGAGCGGTTGGGATCCCAGTTACGCCGCAGCCGCTTTTCATGACGCCATTGAGCAATGCGTGCGCATACGTAGGCATGACCGAAACGGTGCAACTTGCCGCCTACGCCGCGCCTGACGTTATTACAGATGCGCAACAGCGAAAAGGGCTTCTTGCGCAGGTCGATACGCGGCGAGATGATCGGCGGCATCTGCTCCCAGGTGTGTTTGATCATATCCGGCAAGCCCAGGAACTTGGGACAAAATACCGTACTGGCCTGCCAGCTGACATACCGCGGCACAAACAAGACGTCGATTTTGCCGGCTTGCCAAGCGTCGCGCAGACTGCTGATATGACCAAAAAACAGTTTGATAGGAACACAGGCTTCGCTCACGGCATCTTTAATGCCGGCGTCAAGGGTCTGCTTCGTAGTAGCTTCTGATAAAACGCAGTCTACGCCCAGTTTGGTAAAAAAGGTTTGCCAAAAGGGATAGTATGTGTAGTACCAGAGAGCTCGGGGGATTCCTACCCGTAAGCTCATTGCCGTTTTACCCCCTGAACTTGTGGAGCCGCAAATGCGTGCCGCCGGCGCCTGTCGCCGGCGTTGTGCGCCGGCCCGGTGCGACATATCCTTATTATACCAGAAGACCGCCTGTATAAGCAGAAGCGAAAGCGCAAAGCATATTACGGCAGAGCCGAGCGGGCCTAGGTGCAGGCTGTTGAGGCCGAGCCGAGGCAAACAGGGCGCAAGCCTTTTTGCCGCAAGCAAAGGTTGTCATAGGCGCTGTAACTGAGTA
>DUQB01000202.1 GCA_012838035.1 Bacillota bacterium
AACTCGCGTAGCCTGGATGCCACTTTATCGACCAATACTTTACGACGATACTTGGGACACCTAGATCAAATGATAGCCAATGTTATATACGGCCTTATTGCTTGTGGTCCATCTTTTTGTTCCCATATCTTATTATGCACCTGCCAAATGCATAATGACAAGTCGAATCGCAATTCATCCCACGACTAAAGTCGTAAGCTTTCTTGCTGGTTCATCGTAAGGACGACAAAACTTGGAATCAAGAGATTCTCGCTGAAGTCACTGGGTAGGCAAGACGCCTATTCATTATACATATGTACTTCCTTCTTGATCAAAGCAGCGAGGGCGCTTCCATCTAATTGACCAGGGTCTCCACGAAAAACCCATTGTATCTTGCCATCAGTGTCAACCAAAATAGTCGTAGGATATGCTTTCACACCTAGTTTGATAAAAGTTTCATGTAGCCTAAAGGTGGTCAACTGTTTGACGCTTATTTGCCCTCCAGTGGTTAACTTCTATGTTAGCGAATACAGCCCCTCTCGTGGTCGGATATCAAGAGCAAGGTCTCAGTTTTTTACTCGCCCCCATTTTTCACTAAGGTGACTACCGGGACCCACCACTTATCTACTCATAGTATGGCAAAGCTGCAGTTGGTCTGTTGTCCGGGTGGCATAGAGGCATAACTACTACATCCTAAAGGGATCAATACTGATCACCCTTACCCATCTTGACGATAGGTGTGCAGCATTTCATTTCATGTAACAAGAGGGAGAACGGCGTCCCTTCGCAGAATACTATGGCTATATACTCCATCGATTCGTATTCGTAGACTAGCCTCTTCGACGCCATCTGATATAAGCCATGCTCAGCTCTAATCAACACGCACCGCGGACACCAGCCTACTGTCGATACGGATCATGGTAGTGAATACGTTCTTGAAACGCGGCAGTTGCTCAATAAGACATATACGGCGGAGGCACCAGTGTGAGACTAGTAAACAGACCTGTGATCGTAGCGATTCTCTTAGTGTTACTCCTCGGCGCCAGCGCACCATGCGTCGCAGGAGTAAGCGAAGGAGCCATAGTCCGCATAGGTAAAGCCTTCTCCATTCCGGCAGGCGATGAGCATGTCGGGAGCATCTATGTGTTTGGAGGCAACGTGGATGTTGCCGGCGTACTTAGAGGCCGTGTTGTGGCGGTCGGCGGCACTTTAAAGATCAGCGGCAACATCGAAGGTGACATCATCGCCTTAGGCGGCAGAGTAACCCTTATCGATGGGGCATCCATTGTTGGTAACGTCCTAGCTGCGGGCGGCGGCGTCCACCGAGATGCCAACGTCTCCTTGCGCGGCGAACTAAATAGCATCAACCTGTCTCAGGGATTACATGTGCCGCAGTTCTACTGGCTCCCTTATAATGTAAAGTCTTTCCCCATCTACTCACTCTACCTGTTGGGATTATACATCATGGCAGTCATCATCTCGCTTGTCTTTAAAGAGCAGGCGGCAACCATTGAAACAGCGTTGGCGGCCTATCCTACTCGTTCGCTGTTCTTTGGCCTACTTGCTCTTCTGCTATTAGTGCCTGTTACCGTATTGTTGGCGCTATCGGTGGTGGGCATGCCGTTGGCCTATTTGATCTGGTTATGCTTCCTTATTGCCAAACTCATGGGTTATGTGGTTGTTGCAGACGCTACCGGCAAATATATTTTCGGGCATCTCGGAAAGAGGACTCCGCAATTGCTTCATTTAGCGCTGGGCATTATCGTCTTAGGCGCTCTGCGAGCCATCCCATATATCGGTTTTGTCTTCGGTTGGCTTGTACTGATGGTGGGCGTAGGTTCTGTTGTTATCAGCAGGTTCGGTTCCGGCAAAGCTTGGTGGCCTTTCGGCAGGAAAAAGCAGGTTAATGATCTAAACGAGAGCTAGTAACGAAATGCGAGGACTTAGTCTACAGTTTCGCTTGAAAAAGCGAAAGGCTGTCGATGGAACAGCCCGTTTTTTCGACGTTAAACCGCGACAGATATGAAGGAAGTGCTGCATGTTGTTCGTTAATCACGACATCCATGTCCATACGATGCTCTCCGCTTGCGTAGAAGATGCTGCAGCCATACCGACGAACTACATTCAGCAAGCCGCAACGCTGGGATTAAAGACCATCGGTTTTGCCGATCACGTTTGGGATCGCAATATGCCCGGCGCCTCACCTTGGTATCAACCACAGGACATGGAGCACATTCTATCCATTAGAGATCAGTTGCCCAACGATACCTTGGGCATAAAGGTGCTCATAGGGTGTGAGTCCGAGTACTGGGGCGACGGAAGGATCGGTATTTCCAGAGCAGCTGCCGAACAACTCGACTTCGTGCTTCTGCCCATGTCCCATGCACATATGACAAGCTTTGCCGTACCAGGCGTCGTTACCTCGCTTGCCGATCTGTCTCAGCTTTTGGTCAAGCGTTTTCATGAAGTGATCGACCTGCGGATAGCAACCGGCATAGCCCATCCGTTCTTTCCCATAGGCTACATAGAGCATGTGGACGAAATCATCGCAGGTATTTCAGATACACAGTTTATCGACTGTTTCGGCAGAGCTGCGGAGGCAGGCGTAAGCATAGAAATTCAGCCAAGCTACTTCCCCTCTTTGCACGGAAAACCGCAAGAAGGGTTTCACGACGAAACCTTTTTCAGGGTACTCTCCCTCGCCAAGCGCTGTGGCTGCTACTTTCACTTTGGCAGCGATGCGCACTCCTTAGCTGCGCTCAATTCGCTCACCGTGTTAGATCAGGTCATAGAACAGATCGGTATTAACCGGGATGATATTCCGCCTTGGCTGAGATGAGCGCATATTCCTCAGGCCTGTCTATGCTGTACAGACGGAAAAAGCCGCTGTAGACGAACAGCGGCTCATTTTTGATGACTACATTAAGATGAACACAGCCGGTTACCGTGCACTACCCGCGACCATCTCCGCCAGCCAAGCGGCGCATAACTCAGGCCAAGCTTGTACCTGCGTCGTATCTGCGGCTAAACCCAGCCCATGTCGCCCAAAGGGGAAGATATGTAAAGCAAAGGGTACTTTGTGCGCACTAAGAGCCTGAGCAAACAACATGCTGTTTTCTACCGGAACACCTGTGTCGCTCGCGGTATGCCACAGAAATGTGGGCGGAGTCCGATCCGTCACCTGTTTTTCCGTAGATAACAGCTCCAGGAGGTCAGCGTCCGGGTTCTCACCCAGCAGGTTCTTAATCGAACCGGCATGTTTATAAGCGCCGCTGGAAATCACCGGATAGCATAACACGGCGAAATCCGGCCGACAACTGAGCTGATCGATGGCATCAGCCTCCGGCACGGCGTTCATGTCGAAAAGGGTGGCGGCGGTACTCGCCAGATGGCCGCCTGCAGAAAAACCCAATACGCCTAAATGTTTGTCGTCTATGCCCCACTCGGCGGCATGATGACGCACTAGGCGCAAGGCGCGTTGTACATCAGCTAAGGGGTAGGGATGGTGATAAGGAGCCACGCGGTAGTCCAGCACAAAAGCGGAAAAACCGATGCTGTTTAGCCATCGCGCTACCGGCTCGCCTTCATGTTGAGCACGACGGGCATAGCCGCCTCCCGGACAGATGACAACCGCCGGCGTCGGCTTGTCGGCTTGCACCAAGTAAGGCGTAATTGCCGGCATGTCTTCCATACCGTTACCCATGGCGCCGGGCGCCCCATCCGACCATAACAGTATTCGTGTCTCTTCCATAGCACATAATCCTCCAACGCTGTACATGAGCGGAGCCCTCATGTTGCGAGGACTCCGGTGAGTGCGATTTCTAGAACACCAACTTGTCTTGCAACCAGGAGAGTACCTCTGAAATAGGCAACCGCACCTGTTCCATACTGTCCCGATCGCGGATGGTCACTGCATGATCATTGAGCGAATCGAAGTCGAAAGTGATGCAGAACGGCGTACCGATCTCGTCCTGCCTGCGATAACGCTTACCGATACTGCCTGTCTCATCATAGGCGACTGGGAAGTACTTGCGTAATTGATCGTAGATTTTCAGAGCCTCTTCATTCAGCTTTTTAGATAGAGGGAGGATCGCCGCCTTGTATGGAGCCAGAACGGGATGCAAATGCAGCACTACGCGAGAATCTCCGTCGCCTAAGTCTTCTTCGTCGTATGCGTCGAGAAGAAAGACCAGGAAGAGGCGCTCTACCCCTACCGATGGTTCAATACAATAAGGTATGTACCGCTCGTTCGTATACGGGTCTTGGTAGGTGAAATCTTCGCCTGACGCCTCTGCATGACTCTTGAGATCGTAGTCTGTGCGGTCGGCGATACCCCAAACCTCACCCCAACCGAAGGGGAACCGGTATTCGATATCGGTGGTTGCGTTGCTGTAATGGGACAGTTCCTCAGGCTCATGATCGCGCAAGCGCATGTTACCTTCCTTTAAGCCCAAGTTCACCAGCCAGGAGTGACAAAAACCGCGCCAATAGTTGAACCACTCCAGGTCATCTCCCGGTTTGCAGAAAAACTCCAGCTCCATCTGCTCAAACTCCCGTGTGCGGAAGATAAAGTTGCCTGGAGTGATCTCGTTACGGAACGACTTCCCTATCTGTGCAATGCCGAAGGGCATCTTGCTGCGTGTGGTACGCAAAACATTGCGGAAGTTGACGAAGATACCTTGTGCGGTCTCCGGCCGCAGATAAACGGTAGACTGTGAGTCTTCTGTTACTCCCTGAAACGTTTTGAACATCATATTGAAGCGACGCACATCGGTAAAATCACTGGCACCGCATTCCGGACACGGTATGACGTGTTCTTTTATGAAACCAACTAATTTATCGTTGTCCCAGCCATCGACATTGACTTCTTCCCCCTGCGCAATATACCACTCTCCCACCAGTTTATCGGCGCGAAAACGCGCTTTGCACCGACGACAGTCGGTTAGGGGGTCCGTGAAGTTCGCCAAGTGACCGGAGACTTCCCAGGTGCGCGGGTTCATCAGTATGGCGGCATCCATACCCACGTTATATGGCGATTCTTGGACAAACTTCCGCCACCAAGCGTTCTTGATGTTGTTCTTCAACTCCACACCTAACGGACCGTAATCCCAGGCGTTGGCTAATCCACCGTAAATTTCGGAACCTGGAAACACAAAGCCCCTTGTTTTACACAGCGCTGTTATCTTGTCCATTGACTTCTCAACCACAGTTGAAACACCTACACCTTCTGCAAATTATCGCTGGGGCTCGGACGTAAACCCACTTCTACATTCAACCCTGCGTGTCGACGCTATCTCAATGAAGGGTGAACGGCTTAACGCGTTCATGCTCAGATTATGGCATCTATTATCATGCTCCGCAAGCAACTTGTCCAATCGCCCGGCAAGTACAGCAACAGCCCGGGCGTACCGGGCTGTTGTTTGCGCTATGCCTATCACCTAGGCTCAAATTAATCGAGCCTAACCTCTTCGCCGGCGGCAGCCGACTCATAGATGGCCTCAAGCATTCGGTTGACGATGAGGCCGTGCTCACCGGGCGTAATGACGGGTTCTTCGCCTTTAACAGCAGCGACAAAACGCTTCAGCTGAGTATTAAACATGGAGGTCTTCTCAAACTCCATCGGTTCGTCGACTAGTTCGCCATCCACCTCGGAGTAGAGCTGCAGCGTGCTGTTGAATGCCGTGAGCGCGCCCTTCTTTTCACCACAAACATTAATGCGAGTTTCGGGCGGCATATGCAAGGCCCAACTGACTTCCAGGTTGATTACGGCGCCGTTTTCGAAACGAACAAAACCGCCGGCAAAGTCTTCTACATCATACTTTCCTTCCCAATTCGGGATACCCCATTTGCCTACGCCGCGTTTATACGGACCAAAAGCGGTAGCCGTAACCCCAGTGACAGAGACCGGTTTGGGATTACCGATCATAAACCAGGCTAAGTCCAGAGCATGAACTCCGATGTCGATCAATGGACCGCCGCCGGACTCTTCTTTGGTCGTAAACCAGCTGCCCCAACCAGGAATACCTTTACGCCGAATCATCATAGCTTTAGCATAGTACACATTGCCTAACTCGCCGCTGACCACCAGATTACGCAAATACTGCGCTTCCGGGCGCATTCTATGTACCAAGCCTACCTGAAGCACTTTATCCGCATCCTGCGCGGCAGCCACCATTTGCTCTGCCGCCGCCACGTTAATGGCCATCGGTTTCTCGCACAATACGTGTTTGCCGGCCTTAAGCGCATTAATGGCAATCACGTGGTGTACGGCATTAGGTACGCCGATGATCACGGCATCGACATCGGCCTTCTTCAGCAAGGTTTCATGATCTGTGTAAACTTCGGGTATGTCATATTCTTCGGAACGTATTTTCGCACGCTCCTCGATGATGTCGCAGACTGCGACGACCTCGACTCCGGCGCCTTCCTTCGCTGCTTTAAGGTGGGCGTTAGAGATGCTTCCGGCACCGATCATGCCGACTTTCAACAGTGTCTCAGACAAAACAAAGGCCTCCCGTAAATTATAGTAAGCACATCGAGTCTACTATATCATGAGTATGTGTTTTCATGCAGATTTCCCCATAGGGAGCAAAACTCCTGCGTCATTTTTTTAGGCTTAATCCATCTTTGCATGCGGCGGCGCCTCTCTATCCAAATCAACTTTAGCAGGTCCGACGTCAACTTTGTCTCAGCAGAACGTTGACGTAGCCCTGTCGCTTGTTTATCCGGCTTTCCGGCCTACAAAAGTAGAAAGCGTAGCTGAGACAAGGAATAACTCATCTCCTGTTCCTATTTATGTGTTAGTATACTTCCGAAAAAATACTAGCACTCTGGTCTTGCATTCAAAGCCAAGCTCGTGTATAATTGCGTTTGTTCCGGAAAGAACGCACGGGCCATTAGCTCAGTTGGCTAGAGCACCTGACTCTTAATCAGGGTGTCCTGGGTTCGAGTCCCCGATGGCCCACCATGAAACACCTATATAGAAGCCTTGCGAATAACGCAGGGCTTCTCCTTTTTGCAAGGTATTCTGCAGCCTCTCCTCCATCTTGACCCCGACGGACATGACTTGCCGCCGGATCTCCTCCTGGCCATGATACTCTTACTTCGCTGCTCTCGCTCACCGAGTGCCGGCAAAAGCATAGTTAGGATACCCGCGAAGAACACCTAATCCTGCCCGGCTAGGAGTCACCCACGGCGAGAAACAGAAACACGATAATCACCCCTCCGACAAGACATAAGATAGCGATGAGCAACCAGAGACCTACGGCCCTTGAGGATGCATCCAATGGTTTGTTGCTGTAAGCGCCGAACAGGATCCACATGATCAATCTGTAGATGGCCACACACTTGCCCCCATTCCTGGTACTTGGTTTTGTCCGCTGTCATTTCAGAGCACCGCAGGTGTCATCGACATAACCAAGCAGACAGATGATCACACTTGGCTGGAACACTTCACGGTAGCCTCCAATTGAGTAGTAATCCAGGAACAAACAACCCGCCTAACAAAAGACTTTGCGGGTTGTTCACTTGTTAGTATGGCAAGGCTGCGTTGACCTTTTTTCATCTAGCCATATATGCCAAGCAAGCAAAACCGAGACTACCGCTACAGAGTCTACCGAGATGATCACAACTGTTATACGACAAATCCTGGTTATTACTGACGCCTTGATGTTCAATCCGTGTTCTAGACCAAAGGCTACCTATGGCTACATGCCCATCCTCGCTACTACACCACTCCCATCAGCTTATCGATCGCCCAGTGATGCATGGGTGAAGGTACCGGGCTTTGTAACAGCGGATCGTCGGTCTCGATCATCCAAGCATGGAGCTGCCGTAAAAGTGACTGTTCAATCTCTGCATATGCCGTGTTTCCGGCTAAGTTCACCTGTTCCCACGGATCATTCCGTAGGTCGTACAACTCTACCAACGGATGGTATTCCCGGCGCGGCGCCGCCGGAACAATAGGTTTGCTGCGCGGATGATAGGATTGGCTGCAATCCATGTACGCCGGTGCGGCGCTGAAGAACACGATCAACTTATATCGTTCGGTGCGTATGCAGCGGCAGGGATCGTAATACTCGTGGTAGGTCAGCTCAGCAAAGATGCGGTCGCGCCATTCGGCATCTTTCCGCTGCAACAACGGTATAAGACTACGGCCTTGCAGAGATTCGGGCTGCGGTATGCCTACTGTATCCAGCAAGGTAGGCAGGATATCGATGTTGGATACAAGCTGGTCGTACGCTCCCTGCCACTTGCCTTGCGGATAGCGCATGATGAGGGCGGTTTCAATGCCCGGATCATATAAGGTGCACTTAGCGCGCGGTAGAGCCAAGCCGTGATCGGTAGTAAACACCACGATGGTGTTCTGCGCCTGTCCCAGCTCCTCCAGTGCGGTTAATATCCGCCCTACGGCAACATCAACAACATGCACGGCACCTTGAATTTCCGCCATTTCCGTTCTACTGCCGGCGGTGTCCTGCAAATATGGCGGTACGGTCACGCCGAGGGATGCATCGACCTGAATATAATCGCCGAGAAAACCGGCATAATCCTGATCATCCGGGCCAAGACGGCGGTGTGGTTCAGTGAACCCCACCTGGAGGTAGAACGGCTTATCCTGCGTCTTATAGCGCTGAAGACGTTCCACCACCCGCTCAGCTACCTGCGGCGCGGTTCCACCAGGTACATACTCGTCCATGCCGCACCGTTGAGCAATGCGTGTTCTGTCTCCGGAGCGCGACTCATGATGTACCCCTATGAGCGCCGTGCCGTAACCCGTATTGCGCATTATCTGACCGAGATGCAAGACGTCGGGTTTCAGGTCCCAAGCGAAGTTGCGGTGAGTGAGACCCATCACGCCGTTGCTATGCGGATGAAGCCCGGTAAATAGTGCGGCTCGCGAGGGGCTGCACTGGGGAGCCGTACAAAACGACTGACGAAAGAGTGCTCCTTCTTGCGCCAATGTATCTATGTTGGGCGTCCGAACGGTGGGTATGCCGTAACAGCCTAGAAACCGTCCCAAGTCATGACAGATCATCAGTAAAATATTCGGTGCATTCAATGAAGCCTGCCTCCCCTTCCAGCCATGTCGGTTGTGCTTTACCTTCGAGGTCGCTATTTAAGGTCCTGCACTATCGGACACGAATGGACAACCTACACGGTTGGTAGAGATGCTCACTCCCCGAACTCGTACCACAACTGTTGTAATAGGGCGGTGTGCGCAGCCGCATTACTCGCGTCTCGGTAACTTACATATACTTTAACCTGCGCCAGCACGCGTTCGAAGGTCTGCTGATCTTGGACGCTGTTATTCAAAGCGAGCCAAAAGCGTCGCTTGCGCCACTGTTGTTCCAGATACTCTATGGTTTGGGCAGCCACTTCCCACTCTTCCGCTTTAATTTGGCCTGCTAAGTCCTGCAGTTGCCGATCCACAGAAGAGGCAGTGCGCAATTCAACTCCCCACGTGGTTATGATGATTGCCGCCAGCAGCACCGCCAGGGATACAACATTCCTGTTGATTCGCACCACAAGCACCTCCTACTGATCACTGACGTCCAGGACTTGCGGCAACTCATCCAAGTCATCCCAAAGGTCGATGTAAAGGCTACCAGATGTATCCAACTCCGCATAGAAAACCTCCTCGAGCTTGTGCTCTCGAGCGGCTAGTTGCTTTAAAAGCCATTCCCTACTCAAACGCAACTGGACCAGATTATCGTCAATGATCTTCCCATCCATGATCAGTTCCACAGCGATACCTTTGTAATTGGTGGAAATACCCATGTCCGCCGGAGTTAACGGCAGATGCTGCGACTTCTTCAGCACGGACAACTCCCCGTTGGATTCCAGGATGGCAAACTCCACCTCGGCGATGCTGAAAACGCCTTGCATACGCAACTGCGTGCGTAGATCGTCAATGTTGTAGTTCAACTGTTCCAATTTGCTCTCCAAAATCTTCCCGTTTTGTATGACCACAGTAGGTTCGCCGTCAATGAACCTACCCCACTTGCGGCTTTTTAGATCAATGACGCCCAACAATACTACCCAAAAAGTCCATGTTGATAGACCTACCCAACTGGGAATCGTCTCTACGCTCAGGTCAATGCTGATGCCGGCGGCGATGCTGCCGATAGTAATACCATTGACGTAGTCAAAAAAGGTAAGTTGAGAAACCTGTTTCTTGCCGATTAACCGCGTAAGCGCCAAGAGCGTTACAAATGCAAACGTAGAGCGGAGAAAAATGATGACGGCTTGCGGCACAAGCGGACCCTCCAAAGATCGGTCTCGTCCTTAGATTGCCCGCTTGTATGGGAGTAATGCGGATGATATGCCCGTGCGGGACGCTATCCATGCAATGGTTGTTGCGTCTGTCTGCGTTGCTGTCTTGGAAGTACATAAGCTATCAACATCAACCAGCCGAGTATCAGTACGACGTATGCACCGACGATCACATTCGTAGTAGCGCCGAATGACCGAAACAACGTGCGTGCGTTGGTCAACAGAATGAGCCCGGATACCAGAAACCCTAACAGTTGTGACGGCAACCTGCTCACCAAGCCAGCAGCTAAAGGTGCGGCAATCACACCGCCCACCATGAGCGCCGACAACCAAGCCATATTCAAGGCATCCCAACCCATCGAGATGACAAAGCCGATTGTCGCGGCCAATGCAACTACAGTTTCGCTGGTGTCTACCGAACCTACCACCTTGCGCGGTTCTACTTTCTCTTTGGCAAGTAGTGTCGTTGTAGCTATCGGGCCCCAGCCGCCGCCGCCGGTCGCATCAAAGAACCCGGCAATCAAACCTAGTCCACCAAGAAATCGATTGCTACTCGGGCGATTGGTACGTAGAGCCAGGCGTGACTGAGGAAAGGCGAATCTCAGGAGGATAACGATGCCAAGCAGGAATAGAAAACCAGCAATCCATGGTTTGGCTACATCACCTGGAATACTGGAAAGGAAGACTGCTCCGACGAATGCTCCGATCGCCCCAGGTAGCGCCATCCTTAAAACCAAACGACGATCCACATTCTTTAACTTGATGTGTGAAATCGCGGATGCTATGGTGGTGACTACTTCCGCCGTGTGCACGGAAGCCGATGCAATAGCCGGCGCAATGCCGCTTAATATGACCAACGATGTTGATGTCACCCCGTACCCCATTCCTAACGCTCCATCGATAAGCTGAGCCAAAAAACCCACAAATGCCAACACTATGAGCTGCTGCACAATGCCACACCTTCCTCTAGCAGCTTGTGTTGGAGACGCATCAGAGCATCCCCCGGTTCACAAGCTCTTCAGTTACTGGGAACATGATCGCAGTATCCTATGACTTGGCTCTCATGCCTGTAACCTGCATAAGTTGGTAATAGGAATCTGTTACTAGGGATGATGTGCGCCTACATACCAAACTCGATAGCCCAAGGTTGCCATCTGACGCTACCTTGGGCTTGATATGTCGACACGATCAGCTTTCATCGTGGTGGTAGAAGTAAAGAAGGGCATTCATAGGGGTGTTTTCGCACTGAAAGGATGGCGGCGCTTGACTCCCATAAAGGCAGAGTTGCGCCAGGAATCAACCGACAGCCCCGCACAAGGGTACTGTCAATCTAGATTCCCACGCAACTTGACCACCTGAACCGTTTTCACCGGTTGCATGGCACTACTGGACCAATACGCTAAACCGGTAATCGATCCGTTGCTTAGATCCGCCTGGCAAAGTAGATACCGAGCAGAGACTTCAATAGCACGGTGAATAGGGTCACCGCCAACATGGTCATAAATACCGTCGGGTCAACATAATTGGAGATCAGCATGGCCAAAGAGAATACCGCTATGGCGACGTTGATCCCGGTAGCGCCTACTCGCTCATTAATATGCCGGCTCCGTTCGTCAGTCTCCTCGATATTGAGCGCTCTCAGCTTTGCTTCGTTCTTGAGCGCGCCGAGGTATTTGATGGTATAAGCAAGTGCGACAATAAGCATTCCACAACCGAAGCCAAGAGCAAAGCTTGTGGCATGATCCTCGATGCGCATTTTCATCGCCGTGACCACGATCACCAATACTAGCAGGCAATATGCTATGCCATAGGTTATCCGACGGCGTAGTTTTCGTTTGAAATCTTCCAATTTATTATTCCCCTTCCAACTCAGAGAAATCGAAAATCTCTTCGATGCTCTTGCCGAAATATTTAGCGATTTTGTAGGCCAAAACCAAGGATGCGGTGTACTTCCCCACCTCTATGGATGTGATCGTCTGCCGTGTAACCCCTACCGCATCGGCCAATTCGGCTTGGGATATCCGACGTTCTTTCCTCAGTTCAGGAATCTTGGTCCTCACCCATCCACCTCCGTTATGCATAGCGCGCTTTGCATCCTTAGTATAGTTAGCTTTGCATTTTGTGTCAAGCCGGCTTTGCAAAAATATCCGTTGCAGCATGGAAACAGCCGGCAAATAAAGAAAGGCCCAAGCCGATCGGCCTGAGCCCTCACTACTCTCTTCTTCGACTCTATTGCACTGGAATCAGATACATGCCGTCGAGCCACACCTTGCCGGTGCCGCTATCAAACAGCTGCTCAAAACGCATACCTGTAATTTTGCCGCCGGCAGCCTTGAAGTCTTGGGCCAGCTTCGGTAAGTCCATGGTTATTTCTACCACGAACCAACCCGTAGTGCCCGAAAGCGGTTTGCCGTCCTCAAAAGTCCGCGGGGTTCTGATCACGATGCCGCTGGCTTCCATGCCTTTGGCATAGTCGCTCGGCAACGTGTTGAGCGCTTCAGTGCAGTTGATCCAAGCGCCGGTACCATCTTTAAAGAACACGCCCCATACAATAGCGCCACCGTCTTCTCTAGGGGTCAAATTCTCAATTTTTGTTATCCAACCAACTTTGTAAGTCCGGCTGCTATCTACGCCTACATCGACATAGACTCGGCCTCTCGCCTGTTCTTGCAGTTCGAACAGAACCGAACCGGTCCCTGTTAAGTAATTAGTTGAATCGATACTGAAGGTTTCCCAGTTGTATGTAGGCCTCCATCCAGGGGGTAAAGCGCCTAATACTTCACCTTGAGTCAACATATTATCGGCAGGCATGGTAAACTCGGTAATGGGTTTGATACTCCACTCGATTCCAGCTGACGCCAAACCAGTTAAACCTAGCAGCAATAACGACATTAGCGCCATTGTGAACAGGATCCGTCTGTGTGACATAGTGTATACCCTCCCGACCATATTTGTGAGACAGTCTAGTTATTATGCATACCGGGCGACTTTCCTGCATACGTGAAGCAGGCATACAGGATACGCCGTTTTTTCTGTAAAAGTGGCTCTACAGCTTGGCGCCCTCAAGCGATGGAGCATCATCAATATCCAGTTTTTGGCAGGAAATGTTCGAAGATCAGAGAATGACATATAGGGAAAAGGGGGTTCTTAGGCTGCTGGATGCAGTAGTCAGGTGTTCCATGTAGTTATTTGCCGACAAATGCGAGTGTTATCCAGCTAAATGT
>DUQB01000203.1 GCA_012838035.1 Bacillota bacterium
GCTAGGGCTATACCTGGAAAAACCTGGTGGGCTAGGGTGCAGGCGCACGGTCGCGAGCCCTTCAGCCAGGTCAGGGTGCCTGATGTTCTACCCGCTCTACAAGGATAAGCGCGTTCGGCGGTACCTGGTTGGGGTTGTGTTCCGGCCTGGCGTATGGGCAATGACGCGCCCCGCAACCAGTCTTTAGATAATAAAAAACCTGTGCCTTAGCTTGAACCAACCGACTATGGCACAGGTTTTTTCCCATCTATGAGGATGTAGGTTCATCGCTGCTTACAGAAGGCGCCGTAAACCATACTCCCGGCAGTATTACTCCCACACGCCGCCCGCAAAGTCGGCATGGCCCAACTGGATGGCGGCGGAGGCCGCGGCTCCCACCGTAAGGCGGAATTCTCGGATGGGCCCAAAGTCCCCGGCGTCGCCGAAGAGGCGCATCTTGCGCCAACCATGGGGCGAAGTCGTTACCTCTTCACTGTCGTACGTCACTGCGCGCCATACGGTACCGTCGGCGGACACTGCCAACTCAAGATACTCCAACGCCTGTGGATCTTGCGTGTAAAGCACGATCTCATAGGTACGCAGTCGCGGCGTAGACCAAATGAGGAATTGCTCCGTGCCTTTAGTGGGAACCAAACGATCCGCATCCCCGAAAAACTCGGTCCCCTGATCCGTCACGTGCTGCCAGCCTGCGGATTCGGTGGAAGTGCGCAACTGAGAGATGGTTCCGAACCAGCCGCCGTCAATGGCAGGCAGGAACCGCTCTTCCAGCGTCCAGGAATTAGCGGAACTAAAACGTATCGCATGTTGCCGGGTACCGGCGGTTTTCCCCGTTGCTCGCAGCAGAAGCTCGTGTTCACCGTCCGGCAACGCCGTCGTGTCGATCTTCCACTCCTTGGTTTCCGGTACATGCTGGGAAGTAAATACAACCTGACCATCCACCAGCAACTCCACTTGCTGTAAATCATCAGGAGCAAAGCCGTCAACCTGCATTTTCACCCAGAGATCACCGCGCAGCGTGCCGGTGTTCGGCCTGGGGTAATGGATCGCCACTTTGGGGAAGGGCGGCACTAGGCGGTATACGTGGGTGTTGTCGCCTATGAAATAGAGATCGCCGGAGATATCGCTCGTAACTCCACCCTTGATTGCCTTACCGTCCACTAAAGTGGTAGGCGTCCATGTTTCCAGGTCTACATGAAACAGAATGCCGCGGGTGGTTACATACAAATGCTCGTCGATGAAGTGCAAGCCTAGATCGTCGCCGTAGGCAAAGTTGAAGTTGCGATTCGATAGCGGTAAGGTTCGTACCACCGCGCGTTTTTCCGGATCAAATTGGAACAGAGTGCCCGTAGCCAAGCCGTACAGATAACCATCGGGACCCCAGGTCAATGCGGAGACCATCGCGGCACCCTTCACCGGTACCCACCGGTCCAGCACTTCATGGGTTACCGGATCCCACTCAAACAATACGGCTTCGTGCGTAACGGGGCTGCTGCCGAATCCGCCGTGAATGGTGGTACCGGCGAACACCGTGTCTTTATAGACCGCAACGCTGATGGGCGCTTGTTGAGGTATTAGGTTACGGAAGACCTGGATGTCCCTTGTGGTCGGATTCCACAACGTGAGGGCGCCGCCGTGCTGCCCTGTTGCAGGCGCGGAGGCTACCACCACCAGGTCGTCGTTCAAGGCCGCAAAGCTTTTCGGACGATCCTGATTATACCCGGTGCTGACCGCAGCAGTCGGATTACTGCCGGACCCCCAGACACCACGAGTGTCGTAGCTGCGCAAACCGGCATTCGGATAGACCCCGAACAGCAACTTGCTGCCTAAGACGCCATACCCCTCAATTTGACCTGCGCCTGCCAGCAATTCAAACTTATCGGTGGCGGGGTCGAGCCGACTCATGCCCGGAGGGCTTAGGTACGCGCCGATGTAAATCATGTTGTCCGGTCCCCGGGTGAGCGTCATCAGTTGGTTGGCGGCGCCTTCGAGTTCGGCTTGGAACATGAATGAACGGCCGGTAGCGGGATTGTAGACATAGATCCGGCCGTAGTAGTACGTGAACGCCAGGCTCAGGCCGGGATAATCCGGATTTTGCAGATCGATCCAAGCGAAATCGCCGGGTATGCCCGTCGGCGCCCAAGCGAGCTGTTTGTAGGTTAGGGTTTCGGTATCATATGCGGCCATGCTGCCGTTACCCAGGCGGAAATAGACCGTGCGGCCGTCGTTGGGATCCAGCGGCGAAACCGCTCTCGTCCCTGGGGCTGCAATCGCATCAACCCATTTGTCTGTGGGAATGTGGTAAACCAACATCACCGAGGTGCCGTCACCGGTCACTCGCGCAAAGAGCAGATCATTCCGTTCATATAAGTCGTAGGTGGTAGCCCCGCCCCAACCGGCATACGGTTCCGGTAGGGGTATCATCGTGATCTTACCGCTCTGCCGATCCAAGCGACCTAATTTGGCATTGGGCTGGGTGCCGAACCACACATGCGTTTCCAGCGCTTCGATCCCTTGTACATAACTCTCGCCGGGTACGACTTGGCCGTAGCTCTGCGTTCTGCGCGTGTAGGGGTCATACGCGAACAGGATGCCGCCGGGGTATGTGCCTCCGAAAACGACGCCGTCGGGGGCTACGTCCAGACGCCAAAGGCGTTGACCCGATACGGGATAGCCTAACGACTCCAGTTTGCCCTCTTCGGCGCGGTAACGGAGAAGCTCACCACCTCCGGCTGAGGATGAAATGCCGATATATACAGCCTTTTCGTGCGTTGACCAGTCTATAGCCCAACTGGTGTCGCCCCGCGGCACTCTTTGACTAAACACGGTTTGCATCGTGCGGATGTCTACCACGGCAAACTCCGCCGTAATGTTCGAATTACCGCCCACGATAAAGTAAGCCTGCGGCTCACCGTCAGGGCCGAAGCCCAAGGCTTGGTCGTGCGACAAAATCTGGGTGATCGGTTGACCCAGGTCTTGTAGTACCACTGTTGCGGGCGTCGATCCGGCTTGGATTGTAGGAGCTAAACAACATAGGAGTAAAGCGATGCGGCAAAGCTTCCGCCAGAGCATTTTCAAAGAAAGCCTCCCATCCCTAAACGGAGGGTTCTCGGAAACTCCATGATCCAGTTCTGATCCAGGTTTGGGCCACTGGGTTTCCTGCGTTTCCCTCCACCTTTTGTTCCGATAATTATTTTGTTCAAGTTACACATGACACTTGACAAACGACATCCCTAGCCAGAATCGGCGCGAGAGGATTTCTATCCTCATCAATCCGATTGTGAGGTGTCGTTTCATGTTGCGTCCCGCGCGTTCTCATCTTCAGTAC
>DUQB01000204.1 GCA_012838035.1 Bacillota bacterium
CTTATTTCCGAAGGAGGCAGCAGAAGGTGATGAGGAGATTAGGGTATGTGATCATGGTTATTAGCGTAATGGCGATCACGGCATGTCTGTTGGGCAGTGTAGCAATGGCTTCAGATGCCGTACTGGTACTGGAAAACTTTGATGGCATTACCACTACCTCGCAGTTAAACCTATTGGTGAGTGGCAAAGAAAACTTGGCGGAAGGTAATTATTGGGATTTCCGATTCGCAGCTGAGCCCACGGAGATTTCCTTGATTCCGGGGCATGACGGCACAGGTAACGCTTTAGAAGTCAAAACCACTATCGAACCCCTTGGGGTCAAGTGGATTCATTTGTGGTTCGATCCGGCGTTGGATATTAGCGAATATACCAAACTGACGCTGTGGTACAGCTTGTCGCATGGTCCAGAGGACCTATCTCGCGGTCATCCCTTCCAGGTGCGTATCTACGATGCCGATAGTAATCGTGTAGAAGCCCGGCTGCGGCAGGAGTTCCCCAAAGATGATTCCTGGTTGATACCTAATGAGTGGCACAAACTGGTGGTCTATCTGGTACCAGATGCTCCCATGGAGGACTACCCCGCAGATGTACTGGTCAGTCGGCATTCACGCATTGACGACACTTTGGACAGAAACGCCGCTGCCCGCTTTATTATTCGATTGGAGAATTCTTTCGTTCTGGACCCGATCTATATTCGTATAGACGATATTCAGCTGGAAAAGTAGTAGCTCAAGTAATCTATAGGAGGATGACATCATGAAGAGTGAGCGACGAGGAAGTGGCGGTTTTTCAGCGATATTAGTCGGCTTGATAGTTGGTATTACTTTGGTTCTGCTTAATGTAGCGACTTTTGCAACAGAGCCGAGCTTGGTACTCGAAGACTTCGAGAGCGTACAAGATTTATCTGTATTAACCCGCAAGGGGGAAGGTAACTACTGGGAGCTGCAGATGCAGGGAGAATCGGTCCAATCCAGGTTGATCCCCGGTCATGATGGTACCGGGAATGCATTAGAAATTGAGATGGTAGTTGAACCCCTTGGCGTCAAGTGGGTCTATTTGTGGTTCGACCCGGCTTTAGATATTAGCGAGTACAACAAGTTGACGCTGTGGTACAACATATCGCATGGCGTTGCCGACTTAGCACGGTCGCACCCCTTCCAAGTACGTTTGTATGACGCTAACAGCAATCGTGTTGAAGGACGTTTTCGTCAAGAGTTCCCCAAAGATGATCAGTGGTTGGCTCCTAATCAATGGCACAAGTTGGTGCTTTATCTTGTTCCCGACGCGCCAGCGGAAAGCTTCGCTAATGATGTGGTGGTCAGTCGTGGCGCACGCATTGACGATACACTCAACAGACAAGGTATCAAGCGTCTCATCTTCAGAATCGAGAACTCCTTTGTCCTCGACCCGATTTTCCTCCGCCTGGACGATATTCGCTTAGAGAAATAGCTTTGTTTAGTTAGCCAATTCCGTTTAGGCAGGTGACGATTATGAAAAGCAGTGCTTGGCACATGCTCCTTATGGCTGTTATGACGACGTTATTGTTAGTCTCTTCTGTGCAGATAGCTGTGGCGCAAGTTGATAGACAAGCAGCACTGGGTGTGCAACAAGATTACGGCGTCTATGGTAAGCGTACTCTATACCCTGAAACCGATTTACATCAGGTGACGATCATTACGCCGCAACATTACCTGGACGCGGCGCAATGGTTAGCTGCCTCGCTTGAGGCGCAAGTAGCTGACTCCCAGGTATCTATTGAGGTTGTAGAACACCTGGATAGCTCGTGGTATCCGTTTCATGATGCCATGTGGGAGCGCAACCTGATACTTTTAGGCAACATGGAAACGAACAAGTATATAACTGTGCTATATGGTATGAGTCTAACTGCGGTAGATGCTTACCTGCCCTTTGCGGGAGGATACGTTCTGCAAACGATTGCAGATCCCATGGGGAAAGGAAAGAACGTACTACTAGTAGGAGCATCGGATGCGGATGGAATGCAAGCAGGTTTAAAGAAACTGGTCGCGGCGGTTGATATCGAACGAGGCGTGGCGCCATGGACAGTAGCAGCTGACTTGAAGATGTCATCCATGATCGCGCCGATCTCAACTTGGGATCAAGCAGTGTGGACTGTAGGTTCTATTGTAAACCAGTTAGCCATTCCAAACCAACCGCCCAGCAGAGAGCTGGCAACTTTCATTGAAGACGTATTAAAGATGGTCGGTTCTTTAGGCGAGGCTTATGCCTATACGGGTGATAGCAAGTATGGAGAAGGCTTTGTTTCATTGCTCCATGCGCTATTAGACTTCGTCGATAACAATAGCCAGTCTGTAGAGTTGGTGACACGATTAGTACCGCTTAAGGGCTTTGGTGGGTTTCTGCACACCGCGTTACGCTTGCTTGAGCCTTCACCATTGTTGGATGAAAACGATAGAAGGCGCTTGGTGACGCTTTACGCCCAAACGTTAGATTGGGATATGCAGATGTCGTACATCACCCAGTTCATCGATCTCTACAAGAAACCTAATCCACCGGTGACCCGGCGGAACAAATATATCTTTACTGGTCTGAATATTGCACTAGGAGCCCAGTACTTCACGACGTTCCTGCCGGAATATCACGAGGCCGTACGCTGGAAAAGCCTTGCGGATGATATGTTTGAAAAGGCCGAATCGCTGATCTCTCAAGATGACTCTACCGACTACCTTTTCTATATTCCCATGACGTTCCTGCGGTATGGCGCAGCCTTTGGGCGTGAAGACATCATTCAAAAGGCTATCGCCATGGCTGACCTACAGCTCATGTTTATCGATAGTCTGGGTGGTTATACAACGTTAGGAGATGGACAAGCATGGGGTAACACCAGCGCCTTGTACTGGGGTCACTCCATCATCTTGCGCGCTGCCGCCTTCTTTACGGGAGACCCGCAGTATATTGGTATCATCGACAAAGTAGACAAAAACAAAATGGCTTTAAACACATCCGATCTGATCCGACCAATGTATATGTATAACTCCAGCATCAAAGGAGTGCTGCCCAATACTGAACCCAAGGTGACGGCTTACCCGATTGATGCGGCTTACTACGGAGACATGCACAATCCCAATTCGCCCATCTATAGTAGCGGCATAGCTGTTGCAGCGGATAAAGCCTTCTTCAAAATGGTGTGGCGCAGCGGTTGGGGTGAAGAAGACCAGTATATGCTGCTGGACGGCGTATCCGGTGCCATCCATAGCAATGTTGACGGTAACTCTATCCTTTCCCTAACGGATCAGGGACGCATTTGGTTAACCGGCGGCCGTAGCCTTGGCGCCGGTACCACCGGTCATACCGGTATTGTGGTGCGTAAAGATGGCAAAACCAGTACAAAACCGGCGTTGGTCAGCTTGGAAGCCATGGTTGATCTACCCGCTTTTGCATATACACGTACTCGTGATATCGACTACGGGGGAACCGACGCGGATCGCCATATCCTCTGGAACAAACAGCGGTATTTCGTGGTAGTGGACGAGATTACCATTAAGCAAAGCGCTCAGTACTCCATTGAGAACAACTGGTACGTTTTGGGCAATGGCAGTCTGCAAGGCCGCAACACCGTTGTTCTCCAACGCGATCGCCAGTTTTCGGTGATTAACAGGGACACAAGCAAGATCAGTGTCTCCAGTAAAGCCTCGATTGCTGCTAAAGACTGGGCCAAGTATCGTTACTTCATAGGCGCACCGGATATGACATATGCGCTGCAGACCTATAGTGGACGTTACCAACCGGGTGACAAGCTGACGTTTGTCAACGTGTTGGTAGGCGGTGGCGTTATAGATGCAGTGGAGAGCGTTTCTGAGACTGCGCTATTGATTACATCGGCTGGTCTTAGGACGGTTATCGGTATAGGTGAGCTACAGGCGGATCGGTTGGCCATCAGAGCAGAAGCGTTTATGCTCGATGAGCAGCAGGGGTGGTCCCTGGTCAACGCGACATCGCTCAGTATGGGCAACCTGCAGATCACTACCAGCAATCCGTTGACGTTGTACCTGGACGCAAAGGCTAAGACCTTATCGGTTCCGGGAGGTACCGGTGTGGTTTACATCAATAGCGTTGCGTATCAAGCGGCTCCTGAGTTGATTGTTGAACTACCGGTTGAGGTCGACTTCGAGTTGCCTCAAGCTTGGTTGAATTAGGACGTCGAACGAGTTACATCACCGCAACCCGGTTCAGGCCAGTGACATGGTTGCGGGGACATCCTAGCCAAAACACAGCGACAGCCTCCGGATCTGCTAAATAAGGATCACGGAGGCTCTTGTTTTCGGCGACGAAAAAGTGGCGCTTCCGCAGTTGTGGTGGTGCTGTTGAATTCCCATATTTTGCTTGACAAACATATAATTCGCATGTTTACCAACACGGCATCGGCTTTACAGTTATTCGGGGCGGTTTTTTATAGAGCATGATGAACAGTGGACAACCACTCACCGGTATTTCAACATGGATGAGTATTGGGCGTGGAAGGTACAGCAAGAATTTGCTGTTCAACAAGAACAGGCGGATAGGCATACCAAAGTGGCGTAATGCTAGTTCATCGGCTGGAGGAACAAATTTACACCAGATTTCCGACTTGGCTGCAGCCCCATCAGACTTAATCGCATCTCTTTACCTAAAACCTATGACAAAACCCGACACATGAGCTGTTAGGCGCCTTGACGTATTAGTTGTCATGTCGGAAAATATTAAGGTACCTAATGAATGGGTCTAAAAGGGGTCTGAAGGATGCTTAACAATGAAAATGCAGACCTAGGAAGCAAGCTCATTAGAAACTTCTGGGCTATCAGCCGCATGCTGCATCAAATGTCCGACGGGCGTGGCAGCCAGAAGCGGATCTTGACAGTTCTGTTGCGAAGCGGGAAAGTGACACAGTCAGCACTAACGGAACACCTAGGGATCAAGCCGGGTTCCGCAAGTGAAGTGCTTTCCAAGCTGGAAAGCGCCGGTCTGATTCGCCGCACGTACAGTGATATCGACCGCAGAACTATAGAGATAGAATTAACCGACAGCGGTAGGTTGGAGGCGGAACTGGCGCTGTCGGAAAGGGAGCAGCGGAAACGTGAGATGCTTGCTCCCTTATCAATCGAGGAGCAGGAGGAGTTGCTGGCCCTATTAGACAAAGTAATCGCGAACTGGAAGGAACATTGCCAGCAAGTAAGGGGAAAGAGGTAGCCAGTAAGCATGAAGCTGATTTTGCATTATCTGTACCGGCACATCGCGGTATTCCTTTTCTCAACCTTCTTCTTAACCATGGAAGCGATAGCGGATCTCCTCCAACCGACCTTTATGTCATTCATCGTGGATAAAGGCGTAGCTAATGCCAGTATCAACACCATCCTTTTCTATGGCGCAATCATGCTGGGGATAGCAGGGATTGGTGCAATTTCAGCTGTCATGAGAAACAACTTTGCCAGCCGCACTTCACAAACGATCGGTAAGGAACTGCGGAAAGACATGTACCACAAAGTCCAGCAACTTTCGTTAGAGAATATCGACCGCCTGCAGCCTGCCTCCATCATCACCCGCATCACCAATGACGTGACTCAAGTTCAGGAGTTCGTCAATAGCATAATGCGAATGATGATCAAAGCCCCCATCACTTGTATAGGCGCTATCGTGCTCATCATTCTACAGACACCCAAGCAGGCTCCGGTCATAATCGCCATTACCGCCGTTGTAGCACTGCTTACTTTCGGCAACATTAAGATCGGCTACCCTAAATTCGGCACTGTACAAAAGAGGCTGGACAGACTTAACGGCGTAGCCAGAGAGTTTTTATCTTCTGTTCGTGTGGTCAAAGCATTCAACGCAGAGGATAGAGAAACGCAGAAATTTGACACGGCCTCTCTTGACCTCGCTTCGGCCAACGTGGCAGCGCTGCGGGTTATGGCGTGCTTTGCGCCACTCGTTAACTTGACGGTAAACTTCGGGATTGTGATCCTTCTTTGGATATCGAGAAATCATGAAGCAGCGCATATTGGGAAGCTAATGGCTTCGATCAATTACATGACGCAAGTACTGTTCGCTGTCTCCATGATCTTCAATATCATCAATACCGCAGTCCGAGCCATGGCGTCTTCCGAACGAATTCAGGAAGTTTTGAATGAGAAGCCTGCACAAGTCCAGCCTGCAGATCCGCTGGCTCCGGAAATCCGTGGTGATATCCGCTTCGAAAACGTATCTTTTGCCTATGCCGGCACCGGAAAAGCGGCCTTGCAGAATATCAATATTCATATTCGGGCTGGTGAAACAATCGGCATCATCGGTCCGACAGGTTCCGGAAAGACAACGTTGGTTAATTTGATCCCCCGATTTTATGATGTGACTGAAGGACGCCTACTTTTAGACAGCTGTGACGTGACACAGATCGATATAAAACTGATCCGGTCTGCGGTCGCAGTAGTTCCACAAAAACCACTGCTGTTCAGCGGCAGTATTCGTGACAACCTGCGCTGGGGCAACGAGACTGCAGACGATGCGGAGATTAGGGAAGCGGCAAGCATTGCTTGTGCGGATTCCTTCATTAGAGAAACCGAACACGGATATGACACCCAACTCGGTCAGGCCGGCGTAAATCTATCCGGCGGTCAGAAGCAACGGCTCTCCCTGGCTCGTGCGCTCCTCCGTAAACCGAGGATCTTGATCCTTGACGATTGCACCAGCGCCTTGGATGCCCAAACCGAAGCCGCGGTGCTGAACGGTCTGCACAATATGTGCGGCGAGATGACAGTGCTCCTCATCAGTCAACGGATTTATACCGTTAGGAGAGCCGACCGCATTCTATGCCTAGCGGACGGCATGGTACAGGGATTCGGTTCTCATGAGGAGTTGATGGCGTCGTGTAAAACCTACCAGGCAATCTATGAATCCCAAATTGGGAGTGAAGACAATGTCAGTTAAAGGTGTCCCGCCTGCCAACCTGTCCGGGATATCCCGCCCCGGACGGGGCAGCGTTGTTGTGAAACCGAAGAACATGAAGGGGACGCTGGTCAGGCTTTGGATGCTGACAAAGGGCAAACGAAACGGTTTGTGGATAATTCTGCTCTTAGCAGCTCTCGGCTCTGGTTCCGCCATTCTATCTCCGTATATCACTGGAAAAGTGGTCACAATGATAAGCAGCGGCAATGCCATTGCCGGGATTCTTCTTTGTCTAACCGCACTGTATATCGGCGACTGGTTGATCAAGTTCCTCCAACAGTTCCTTATAGCGTCTATCGGACAAAATGTCATCTATTATATCCGCAAAACGTTGTTTGACAAGGTCATAACCCTACCGCTGGCCTTCTTTGACCGGCGTCAGCACGGCGAACTGATGAGCCGACTAACCAACGATGTGGACAATATCAGCATCACCATTTCCAACTCGCTGACTTTGTTGCTAACACACGGGTTTACCATTACGGGCATTCTCATCGTGATGATCTGCCTGAGCCCGATGTTGACATTGATATCTCTTACCGGAGTAGTACTCATTTTCCTATTGACGAAGACTGTAACTTCACGTACCAGGAAGCTCTTTGCCGCACAGCAAAAGGCGCTGGGAGTGTTGAACGGTCATATAGAAGAGAGCATCTCCGGGCTCTTTGTAATCAAAGCCTTTTGTCGGGAAGAGCAAATGGAGCGGGAGTTCGACGAAATCAATAGCGAACTCTGTAAGGTGGCTACAAAAGCCCTCATCTGGTCGGGCTATTTGATGCCGCTGATGAATGTCATCAACAATCTGTGTTACCTGGCAATCGCAGTATGTAGCGGCATTATGTTTGTGAATGGCCTAATCACCGACCTGGGCATCATCACTAGCTTCCTTCTTTACGTACGGCAATTCACGCGTCCCTTTGTGGAAATCGCAAACATATATAATAACTTCCAGACTGCCGTGGCCGGCGCTGAACGAGTTTTTGAGATACTCGACGAACAGCCGGAACCGGAGGATAAGCCCAATGCACATAGTTTGCAAAATCCGCGTGGCGACATTGAAATGAACCATGTTTGGTTCGGCTATTCCCCGGAGAAGACGGTGTTAAAAGATATTACGCTGAAGATCCCTGCAGGAACGCGTGTCGCTATTGTCGGTCCGACAGGTTCCGGAAAGACGACTATTATCAATTTGCTGACGCGCTTTTATGATGTGACGGATGGGAGCATCATGCTGGATGGCCACGATTTGCGTGATTACAAACTGCGGGATTTGCGGGATGTCTTTGGCGTGGTTCTGCAGGATACGGCTCTGTTCGCCGATTCAGTCAAGGAGAATATCTGCTATGGGCATGAAAATGCATCGATGGAGCAGATCATAGAAGCCGCACGCATCGCCGGTGCGGACGGATTTATCGCCCGTTTGCCCAAGGAATACGATACCGTCCTGGAACAAGGCGGCATGGAATTATCTCAGGGCGAGCGTCAGCTGTTAACCATTGCCCGCGCGATGCTGGCAAATGCGCCGATCATGATATTGGATGAGGCCACCAGCTCGGTTGATACCGTGACAGAACAGAAAATCCGCCAGGCAATCCTGCATATCTGCAAAAACAGGACTTCTTTTATTATTGCCCACCGGCTCTCTACGATTCGTGATTCGGATTTAATCATCATGATCGAGAACGGTGAGATCACGGAGCAAGGGACACACGATGAGTTGATGGCGCTTAACGGCAAATATGCGCTGATGTACAGGACGCAGATAGGGCAGCATGATGCTAGGATGGTATCGTAGGGCAGTTTGCGAGCGGCCTGGAGGTAATGAAGCACATCGGTGTTCTGTCTCGACATACACCATATCAGACCGTTGAAATAAATGGCACGAAGAGCGCAGTATGATCCGCGGATGGATCAACATTACCGCAATGGGACCGAAAGGAGACTACGTCAATGTACGCCGACTACATGCAACACTTGTACTCCGCTCCCGGCAGCAACCATGGCGGTGAAACCAAGATCCACAGTTCGTTGGCGCATTCTCCGAAGCACATGAACTCCTCGGGCACATAACCTTTGGGAACTATGCACTGCGAGAGAGTGCGTCAGCGGCGAAACGGCTACGCTGTGGAGGCGTTGCAGCGTGGCGGCAAATACAGGAAGCTGGACAACGGACTGGAGATCAAGGAAGTAGTGGTCGGCGGCTGAGGACGTGGAGTGTGGTGTCACAGACTGAACACCTCGTAGCCTGGGGACAAATTACCAGCTAGAACAGGCGCACACTATGAAAACACCTGCTAGAAACGCCATGCCCAAAACAACCTGCCCTGTGTTCAATTCTTGATGCTCCCACTATCGCGCTGGTGGCATTCAACCGGAACATCAGCACCAATGCTGACCGGGCAACCCATCTAATCTGCCGGGTCCAGCCTGTTCCAAGTGTGGTGTCACAGACTGAACACCTCGTAGCTTGGGGACAAAACCCCAGTTAGAAGAGGCGCTCGCTATGAAAACACCTGCTAGAAACGCCATGCCCAGAAAAACCTGCCCTGTGTTCAATTCTTGATGCTCCCACTATCGCGCCGGTGGCATTCAACCGGAACATCAGCA
>DUQB01000205.1 GCA_012838035.1 Bacillota bacterium
GGTCATGGATCGTGACCACAATGCAGCCTGCAACATAAGGAGTCGGGGCATCAACTCCGGGCGAGGAGGCGTAAGACGGTCTCAGACCGCAGCCTCTGCTTGAACCCAAGAATCTCACGACTTTAGTTGTGGGAGTATGTCAAAGCAATCGAAGCACATCACTACCGGTGACGGCGGTTTCGCCATCACGGATGATCGGCTCTTGGCTGATAAAATGCGCCGCTCTACGGACAAGGGGCGTCTGCGGCAGCAAACAGCCGAAATCGACACCTGTGAAAGACTTGCTCCTAATTACCGGATGACCGCCTTGCAGGCAGCGGTAGCTATGGCGCAACTGGAAAAAGTAAAAGAACGGGTGAATATCCGATACCAACTGGGATCTTTGCTCATCGAGTTAATTAGTGATTGCGCAGGAATTGCGCTGCTGCCGGTATTGGCGAACGCAAAACCCAGCTAATGGGTTTACCCCTTCTTTAGCCGGATATGTTCTGCGGAAACCTTCGCCAAGGCTTTACGCGCAGAAGGTATACCGGCCGGCAACGGCATGTACTTGGGGAAGCCTATTTTTCTGTGTTCGCCGATGCTCTATGCCGGTTGCACCTATGGCGACTCGCACTTCCCGTTTGACAGCCCGTATACTACCAGGCGTTACCAGGATCTCTACGCACCGGGTGTCTGTCCCAACGCTGAGCAGATCCTGGAGCATACGGTCATGCTGCCCATTCATGAGCAAACTACGGAGTCCGAAGTAAGGTATATGGCTAAAGCAGTGAGAAAAGTAGCGGCGGGACTTAGGCGCTGAGCCTTATTTCGGTAATGGTTAAAACGGCATACACCTGCCGATAAACGATGCGAGGAGCGCGCAGGAGCACGGCCATGCGCGTTTCCTGCATTCTGCATAATGAGGGAATAATTGGTAAGACGCTTCCTGGTTTAGAACAAAGATTGCCGGAAAATACCCCAATTCTTCGACTTCCTATCCACTGCGCGCCGGCGTAAGTGGACTTCTTGAAACCCAACTCAAAATCAATCCCATAAAAAGTACACAGGTTCACATAGCATTTTTGACCAATTATGAGACTATGCGGTCGATGCTTGCGTATTTTACGCACGCATTGAGTTCTCGGTCTGTGGCGGGATCAAGAGCCCATCAACATCATCGATTGTTTCAGCAGCTCGCCGGTGGTTTACATGAGGCCATGAGGTACGGCAACCATAAAGGGATGAGAACAACGGAGGCATTAACAAAGAGGTGAATAAAGGTGGTTGGGATGAGATTGATAGGTTTGTTATTATTGCTCATTGCACTGTTCTTGTCGCTGGAAAGCGTTTGCAGCGCTGCGGAGTTCAGTGCGGATCTACTTTTTGCCGCTACGTTCGATAACGGCTTTCACCCGGATTACGCCCAAGGGAATCCGCAGGTATTGGTGCATGGCGCTCAGTTGGTCAGCGAGGGCAAATCGGGTGGTGCGCTGAGCCTGCAAAAAGGCCAGTACATTTCACTTGATCCGGCAGGGAACTTCGACATTGCCGAAGGCACCCTTATGTTTTGGTTAAAACCCGACTGGCTGCCGGATCCAGCGCAATCGCACACCTTGTTATCAATGGCCCTTGGTGAAAATGGAGCTACCAGAGCTTACTTCGTTTTGAGCCAAGGGTGGTGGGAAACCAGCGGCGGGGCCGGACGCATCTACTTCATATTAGATAACCAAGCACGGATGCACGCGAGCACTCCCGACTTCTTGACCAAGAAAAATCTGCAAGACTGGCATCACATTGCCATCACCTGGACGGAAGGCGGCGTGGCGCAAACCCGGTTTATCAATTTGTACATCGACGGAGATAGAGTAGCCCGGACATCGGTCAACTGGACGCCGACATGGACACCTGTCTATCGGCCGACTTCGCGCTTATTCATCGGATCGGATCAGGGTGCCGGCAGTTTAGCTACCGGCCGCTCCTTAGACGGCCTCCTGGATGAATTGCTCATCTACAACCGTCCATTCACCGACGAGGAGATTAAGCAGGCATATGACAAGCAAGGTGGGGATTGGGCCGCGGTGCAGGCTGAGAAATGGACCTGGTTGACGAGCGTCATCGATCACCAAGAACCAAATCCGCCGCGCGATGCCGAGGGCCGTATTCTGGAAACCCGGGCTTTGTTTGACGAGGGGTATGCGTGGACTGATCCAGCTAATATCCCGGTCATTGTGGCAAAGGTTAAGCAAGCCGGATTCAATGCCTACATGCCTTGCATATGGCACGGCGCAGGCGCGCGGTGGCCCAGCGCAAGCGAACCGGTAGACCCTGGTCTTGCAGGGCGGTTCCGCAGTACGGACGTTGATCCTCTGGCCGAGCTGATTAGACAGATGCACGCAGCCGGCATTGAAGTGCATCCCTGGTTCACCGTCGCCAAGCGAGAGCAGATGCTCCATCCCGAATTTGCCGATGAGGGAACGCCGGAGGGCTTTTTCAACGTCCATCTGCCGGCTTTTCGGGAACACATCACCAATGTGATCCTCGAGGTCGTACGGAACTACGATGTCGACGGCATTAACCTAGACTATGTGCGTACGGGAGGTTACTGTACAAGTTCTTATTGTCAAGAAGACTACAGTAGCCGATATGGCCGGAACCTGCTCGCCGATGTGTCGCGCGCCGAGCAAACGAAGCAACCGGTCGAGCAGCTGTTGCAGTGGCAAGACGACGCAGTAGCCGAAATCATCAAGCAGGTGGCGGTACAGGCTCGGCAAATGAAGCCGGAGCTCATCATCAGCGTTGATGGACGACCGAAAATAAAGGCGGATACCCCCAGCCCGGACGGGCGCAATGAGGTACCTTGGGTAGATGCCGGTTGGGTCGACGTCGTGTATTTCATGGACTACGATCAGATCCCCGCTTGGGAGTATTTCGACGCATTGAGAGCGGAAGTAAAGAAGCCGGAAGCTTTTGTGATGCTGTTGGGTAATTACGATCGGGCGTTGGATAGAAGCGCCGTATCGCGTGACGGCAAGTTGGTAGCGGACTTGGTGCTGTATTCGCAAATTAAGTGGCCGGGCAACGGTGTTGGGCTCTACCTTTATAGTCTGCTGAATGAAGACCAAATGAAGGCGCTGCGCATGCGGCCCTTCAAGGAAGATGCTTTAACTGATTGGAGGAGATGAGATGTAGAGCAAAGGTGATGGCTGTTTTAGACAAATATCAAGAGATATGGGAGGTACGTATATGCAAGCGAAAAAGCGGTTTTTTGCCGTGATGGCGGCCATAGCGACGGTGTTCTGTCTGACGCTTTCCTGTACGGTATTTGGTGCGGAGAAAATTAAGCTGACAATGGGCACGTGGGGCAGCGAAACATTTTGGGGGTTCCATGAGAAAGCAATCGCCGATTTTGAGGCGCTCAACCCGGATATCGAAGTCGAGTTACTTAAGATGGGCGGCGGCGGCGCCAACTACTGGGAGCGACTGGTCACGCTGCAGGCGGCAGGTCAGATGCCGGACATTTTCCGAGTTGTCTCGTCGCAGCAGACGGATGTGTATCGCTCCGGCATGGCTTTGGAGCTCACGCCCTTCATTAACAATGATCCGGCATTTAGCCGGGACTTCATTCTGCCGCCCATGGGAATAGGCGATAAAGCCTACGCTATTGCCGACGGCATTATCGTCAACATCATCCACTTGAATGAAGAGAAACTTGCTGAACGCGGTCTGGTTTCTCCCACCGCCCTCTATAAACAGGGGATATGGGACTACGACGCCCTTGCCGATACGGCGCGCAAAGTTACACAGCTCAATGCCGATGACCAGGTTGTATCCGTAGGCTTTGCCATGGTCACGCCGGCGCTTATTACTGTCGGACCTTGGGTGCAATCGTTCGGCGGCAGCTGGTTTGGACCAGAGAATAACACTGTGATGTTCAATCGGCCGGAAGCGATTGCCGGGTTAGCTTGGCTGCGGGATCGGTTCTTGGAGAAGAGCTTTTCCGATCGTAATCCGCAGGATGTAAGGGCAATGATGGCGGACGGTAAATGGGGCATGGCGTTTAACTGGTCTTTGCCTAAGGTGGAAGATGTGCAGTATGGCAACGTCAAGACGGAGTACGTTCCGTGGCCAAAGGGACCGGTACAGGATGTAACCACCTTTAGAACAGAGCCTTGGGCTATCGCCAGTACCAGCAATAACAAAGAGGCGGCATACAAGCTGGCCCGCTTTATGGCTGCGCAAGGGTATATCTACCAGGTGCAAGAGGCCGGTAAAGTGCCGAATTATAAGCCGCTGATGAAGGAATTGGTCGCACATGCCGATCGTTTTGTGGGCGGCGTAGATTATCTGAACGAGCAGCTGAATAAGCTGACTCCGCAGCCCGTCCCTCCGTCTGAGAGTCAGGTGATGGCGATTCTGAACCCGACGCTGACGGCCATTATTAAAGGCGAGGTAAGCATCGAAAACGTGTTGGAGAGTATTGCCGGCCCCATTCAAAACATCCTGGACGGCAAATAAGTTCCGTAGTCAGTCTGTAATGTAAACCTGCCGTTATCAGAAGGTATGCCCTTCTGGTAACGGCTGACCCACCAAACATCAAAGGGGCTCAGAACATGAATCTTGGGCAAATAATCTCCTGGCGGCAAGACGACCGAGCTGTTCTCTTCCGCTGCGCGTCCGGCGCTACGGGGCGAATCGATTTTATTATGCCGCAAATAGTGCGGATACGGGCTACTCAAAAAGAGCGATTCCCAACCGCTGTCCTTCATAAATACGGTTTTATAGCAGAGCAAATTGCGGGTCCGCCCTTTGCCGTAGCCGCGAGAGAGAGCGAAGGCCGGTTGGAGGTCGGTGCCGATGCGCTACAGGTGAAGATTCATCAGGAGACCGGTCAATTGGCGTTTTACGATGCGCAAGGACAGTGTTTGCTGCAAGGTACGGATAACGGCGTGCAACTGGAGCCGGCTGGTTATGTGGTCCGCTTTAATATTACGCCGGACGAGAAGTTCTATGGGTTTGGCGACCAGAACCGGGAGCAGCTTGAGCACCGCGGGACCAAGCCGCGTATGTGGATCGTGAACGTGAAACGTTATATCCCCATCCCCTTCTTTATGAGCAGCAAGGGATACGGTTTGTTCGTCAACACCACACGGGATATCGCCTTCGATTTGGGAGCGACTGATTCGGAGCAACTGGCATTTAGCAGCCCGGGCTCGTGCGTCGACATCTATGTGATGGCTGGTTCCGGCATGCCTGAGTTACTCGATCTATACACCCGCTTAACAGGTCGGCCGGTTCTGCCTCCCAAGTGGTCCTTCGGTTTGTGGTTCATCTGTCGGCAACAGGCCAATGACCACGAGGTGATCACTGATGCCCACAACATGAGGAAAGAAGGCGTTCCGTGCGATGTCATCGGCCTGGAGCCGGGGTGGATGAAGGTTTACTATGATGCTTCTACCCAAAAAGACTGGCATTCCGAACGTTTTCCGCGGCCTAAATGGGAACACCTCAAGCCGTATACGTTTACGTCGGCGCTCAAGCGCATGGGCTTCAAGCTGGAACTTTGGGAGTGCAACGACTACGACCTCTCCTATGAGGCGGAACGGATGGCCGCTAAACGGGCGGAGACCAACGTTTACGCCGGTCATCCGGAAGAAGAGGAGCAGCTCTACCAAGGTTACCTGGAACCCGATGAGCATCTGAGCCGGCCGCGCCGACTCGATAAGATCACTATTCCGGAAGAACCCTGGTTTGAGCACCACAAGAAGTTCATCGACCAAGGTGTGGATTTCTTCAAGCAAGATGGTGCCTACCAGGTGTTGGAGCATCCGGATCGGCTTTGGGGCAACCAAATGACGGATGCGCAGATGCATAATTTGTATCCCTTGCTCTATTCCCAACAAATGTATGAAGGCTTTAAGGAGTACACAGGGCGTCGGCCGTGTTGCTTCACCCCCGCAGGTTGGGCGGGCCTGCAACGCTACACCGGAACTTGGACAGGCGATACCGGCGGGAAAAAGGAAACGTTGGTAGCCTGCCAGAATTTGGCCTTGAGCGGCCATCACCTGGTCACCTGCGATATGGACGTGACGATTGCGGAAGGTATACACTACGGCTTTTTGCTGCCCTGGGCTACGGTGAACAGCTTTAATTACTGGCGTCACCCTTGGTTGTTGGGCGAAGACTTGGCTCCCATATTTAAAGACTACGCCCGACTGCGTTCCCGCTTGATACCCTATATCTACAGTTGTGCCTACGAAGCTCATCTAACCGGCATGCCCATGATGCGGCCGATGGTGTTGGCATTCCCGGAGGAACAGGCCGGGCATGGGTATAAATACCAATATATGCTGGGACCGTCGCTGTTGGTAGGAGCGTTTACGCATGAGCTGCATCTGCCGACCGGGGAGTGGTACGACTACTGGAACGGGCAAAAGTACTCAGGGGGACGAACGATAAGCTATAATCCGCCGGAAAACCGAGGTGGCGCCCTGTTTGTTAGGGCAGGTACGCTCTTGCCGACTCAGCCGGTGCAACCTTATGTAGGGGCGGATAAATCCCGAGCGTTGATTATCGAGGTTTTCCCCGGCGCTCAGGGCTCATTCACGTTATTCGATGACGATGGAGTGAGTATGGAGTTCGAGCAAGGGATGTACGGCAGAACCGAGCTGCGCATGCAAGGTGACGAGCACGGATTGGTGATCCGGATTGGTGAGCGCAAAGGAAGCTATACGAACCAGCCGGAACGCATCCCCACCACCTTGCGGGTTCTGAGCGAAAAGAGGCCTAGGCGCGTTTTAAAGGATAATCAGGAGTTGGCTGCAGGCGCATGGCGGCATGACGGGCGCTACCTCACGATAGAATTGGGCGATGTACCGCAGGCAGGTTGTACTTGTTCCATCGGTTGGTCATAGATGATAGTTCATTAAAACTAATAGAGGTGTGGATTCCGTGTCAGATCAAGTAAGGATAGGCGTCATCGGAGTAGGTGGTATGGCCAGAAGCGTGCACTTGCCGTCATTGGCCGCCATGAAGGATGTTCAGATTGTGGCTCTATGCGACATCATTGAACAAAGGGCGGCGCAGCAAGCCGAAAAATACGGCGTAGGCAAGGTATATACGCTTTATAAGCAGATGCTGGAGAAAGAGCGGCTGGATGCGGTTTTTTGCCTAGTCCAACCCGACCAGCACTTCCGAATTGTGGACGACTGTTTGTCCGCCGGCGTCGACGTGTTTATGGAGAAGCCGCCGGGCATCACGGCCTTCCAGGCGGAGTCGCTGCAGCGCGCGGCGCAGAAGGCGAACAAGATTCTGCAAGTAGGCTTTAACCGGCGTTACATCCCCGTGGTGCAAAAGACCGTAGAGATGATGCGGGAGTTAACTCCCATCACCCAGGTTGAGGGCGCATTTCTGAAGCATGGGACGGCTGCTTTCTGCCAGGGAGCGTTGAGCGCATTCCCTTCCGATACGGTCCATGCCATCGACTTGGTACGCTGGATTGCAGGTGGCAAACCTGTTCAGGCGGCGACATTACGGAATCAGGTGAACGATGTAGTGCCCAATGTTTGGAACTCGCTTGTACGCTTTGACAACGACTGCATCGGGATCATCAAGGCAAATTACATGACGGGCGGCCGCGTACACACCTTTGAGATCCACGGTCCCAATGCCAGCGCGTTCATCAGCTTAGGATTCGGCGCTATTACCTGCAAAGCTGAGATTATGATCCACGGCGGCAAGACTTCCTACTCCATTGCTTCCACAGGGCCGCAATCGCAGCAGGTAATTCAGTTGGACGGCATGGAGTTGGCCGGCAGCGATGAGTTCTACAAGTTTTACGGGTTCTACCAGGAAGACGCCGCTTTCATCGAGTGCGTAAAGGAACGCAAACAGCCTCTGGCTGATATTTCCGAAGGCGCGGAGACCATGCGAATGGTGGAAATGTTGTTAGGTTCGACCATATAACAAACGCCTTGCGGTGATCAGCCTTTACGGCAGTCGCCGGGACGTGCAAAGGCCTACGCGGAAGCCATCTGTGTAGGCCTTTTTGGCGTGCGGACGACGGTATGATGAGGAAGGAACTCTGAGGTTCAGTCTTCTACGCCTTGTCGCCTGGAACCCCATGGCGCACATGAGGATGCTCTCGAATATGACGCTAGAACAACAGCATCTATGTTAAGGCGTCAGGCGCGGACTTATCAACGCTATAAACGCGGTTGATACGTTCCCGGCGCTGGAATACGCCCATCACAAGCTTTTTTCGGTTGATTACAACCAGTAACTAGGAAACTCGCGCCAGAGTGACCGCCATGGAGTTGGAGATTTTCAGCTACGCTACCGGTGTACCTGGCAGGGATCTGCGGTTTTGGGATGAACCCCTATAGGCATAACAGTACGAAAAGTGGGGTGGATGTTTTGAATCACAAGTATACTCGGTTAGTGATTGGGTTGTCGTTACTGTTGGCGCTGTTTGGTATGGGTGCCGTCAGTGGAGCAGAAACGAACCTTGTAGTGAATGGCGGCTTTGAAGAGTTGGATGCAAACGGTTGGCCGCTACACTGGGGTAAATACTGGGGCGTCGCCGGTGCTCCCAGCCCTGGTGTTGAATATCTTGCTAAAAGCGACGGCGCACCTGAAGGGGAGCACTACCTCTACTTGAATGATCAAAGTAATGCGGGTGCAATAGTGATTTACTCTGATCCCATCATTGTTAAACCCGGCGGTACATACACCATCAGCGTAATATCTAAAGGCAAGTCGGAGACCATATATTGCCGCTTACGCACATTTAGTAAAGTCACTGCGGGACCCATGGATACTTCCTTAATTGTGAAAAACCTAGCTTCCGACCTGGAACTATCGTCTGGTGATTGGACTATCAGCAGCTCCGTGGTAACCATCCCGGATAACGCCGTTATGGCCCGAGTACTTATCTATACTTCTTCCGCCGCATTTGGCAGCGTATCCATAGATCATGTTGCGCTTACCGGAGGAGAGGTCCCAGTGAAACCCACGTATGATGTGGTGGCCGACAGATACCTGAAGCCGGTTTTTCCCCAAGTGAAGATTCACGATGGTATTCATTTTAGTAGCGCTGTTGATCTTCAAGGCGTCAACCGAAAGTTACTCCTTGATGTGTACGAACCGGTAGGTGATACCCAGGAATTGAGACCGGCCATTCTTTGGCTGCATGGTGGCGGACTCAAAGCGGGAGATCGTAAACAGGGTTACATCGGCACCGTATCAATGGAATTCGCCAAACGGGGTTATGTTTGCGTATCAGCTGATTACCGCCTTGGTACGAATGCGGATAATGGTCTCGCGATACTGAACAACGCCGTGATAGACGGCATCTCCGCTTATAACTGGATTGTAGAAAATGGAGCCAAGTACGGTATTGATACGAACAATATCATCGTCGGTGGCGGTTCGGCGGGAGGGTATCTAGCCGTTAACATAGGTGTGCTCGATGACGACAGCAGAGGCGCCTTCGACAAAAGTAGGCTGAAGGCCATTCTCAACTTATGGGGATCACCGACGCTCGATAACTATCTAGGTAAAATAGATCAGACGGATCCACCCATGTTCATCATTCACGGTACGGCTGACCGAACAGTTGCTTACAGTCGCAGCGAATACCTAGCCGCTCAGTTGGCTAAGGCAGGGGTCTACCATGTGCTCTACCCGTTACCGGGCCTAGACCATACGCCTGCTTCGGAAATGAACACGATCCTGGAGCAGTCATCACAGTTTCTGTATCAGGTCTTGTTTCCCAACGGCAGGTAGAACCTAGGTAAGCCAAGCTACTCATGCGTCAGAAGCGGCGTATGGGTAGCTTTTTGTTTTCTACCTGACATTAGGTGAGACGGCATGGAGTGGGCCGCAGCCCTTTGAGCTCATTTGCCTTAGCTGAGCGATATAGCCTTGGTAGCGAAACCGTCGCATGAGTCTAACACCGGTGGAAGCTTGTAACAAACCGCCAAAGCAGCTTGTTGAAATGCGCCGATCAAATATTCCTTCTATTTCCTCGTCTCAACAGGAGAAGGGAGAATAAGGTCGAATAAAGACGGCGTAAGGAAACAGTTTCCTGATATCAACGGTAGGTTTCCGGCTAGTGCGGCTTTCCCATTAGATTCATCTACTGCTTGCAATTAGGAGGCCGGTTACCTTGGCGTTCATGCTTCAGGTTTAAAATGGAGGTGATACCGCTAGACTGTGCATACGTTTCCGTAGCCCGAGTAAGCAGCAACTTTTTGGTCAAGTACGCGTGCAAACCGAATAAGGGGGCTGTACCGTGAGATTATTCAGGTTAGTAACAGTATGCGTGTTTCTATTACTGGCTTTCGTAAGCCAGGTTACGGCAGCGGAAAATCTATTGCGAAACCCGACTTTTACAGGGGCTGAGGAAACAATACCGCCGCAGGGGTGGAATCTGTACGGCCAGTTGCACGAGAGTAACACCATCACCGTGGTCGATGCAGACAACCCGGAGGAACGAGCGTTGCACATTGTCGACGGGATTATCATCGATCGCGGCTTGGTCGGCCAAATCGGCCTGACGCAAAACGTACCCGCTCAACCAAATCAGGCCTACCGGGTGAGCGCTCTTGTCAAGGCTTTGCCTGGTGTTTCCACAGACGGCGCTTTCTTGCAATTGCGGTTCATGCCGTCGGGTAAGCTGCAGGATCTTCCTTTGGCAAACTTGAGCGCGGACAAATGGCAGGAAGTATCGATCGAGGGCGTGTCTCCGGCCGATACGAAAAGCATTTCCGTATACATCTGGACAGGGGCAAAGAAGTCACCGCAGATTCTCCTGCGTCAGGTGTTGTTAGAGGAGCTCAACTCGGACGGTGCGGCGCAACCTACGGCGAAAGCAGCTTCGGCGGACGAGACAAAGAGCTCCAGTACAGCAATGCAAACTAGCAAAAGTGTTCTGCCGGTAGTTCCACCACTACCGGCAGATCATGCTTCCAGGCACCCCAGCATTCTGGTTCGCTCTGAGGATGTGCAGGCACTACGCGCTCTACGCCGTACCGCACCTTATTCGGTCTTATACTCTTATGTTTTACCTAAAGCTGAGAGTGCGTTTGTGACGCCTTTGCCTGACGAACCGGAACCCTATCCCAGCGGTTGGGAAGTGAACAACTGGCGTAAAATGCGCGCTGTGGCTACACAGGTGAGCGACACCTTGGAAGCTTTGGGTTTTGCCTATTTGGTGACGGGTCAGGAACGCTATGCCGCTGAAGCCAAACGCTGGATAAAGCATGTGTGCGGTTGGGACGTCAACGGCACTACCAGTACAGCTTATCATGATGATTTAGGTCGCTGGATCGTGAGCTCGATGAGCCTGGCTGTTGACTGGATCTACGATACGCTGACTCCGGAGGAACTGGCGGAAATCCGCTCCGTATTGCTTGCCCGCGGCCGAGAGCTCTATCAAGTGCAGGTGCAAAAATTGGCTGCAGATCCTTACCAATCGCACGTTGTTTCATCACTGACCTACATTACCAGAGCCGCCTTGGTCCTCTCCGACATACCTGAAGCGCAGCAGTGGCTGGACTTTTCTTTGCGGTTCTTTCAGGAAAAATATCCGCCGTGGGGTGGTGACGACGGTGGCTGGAGCGAAGGGCTGAACTACTGGCGGTTCAGCATGAACCTAGCCCTTGAGGCCGCAGAGATGTTTCGCGCAGCGGGACTGACTGACCTATATCAAAAAGAGTGGTACAAAAACACCGGCTATTTTCAAATGTATTTTATGCCGAGCGGTTCCGCGACGCTGAATGCTTTTGGTGACGGTTCTATGGGCAAAGCACTCGTAAGCAGTGACTTTTCGCACATTACGCGGCTTGCCGGCGTTATGCAGGATCCCTATTTAAAATGGCACGCACAGAAGATGGCCGGCATGTTCGATTCACCCATGGCGGCCTACCTGTTTTTTTATCGCTATGGCGATACTTACCGAGAGCTGAATCAGGTTTCGGCATCGGATTTGTCCAGATCGCGCGCTTTCTACGATGTGGGCTGGGTGGCGTTACACTCGAACCTCGCCAATGCTACGGACGATGTAGCGCTCTACTTCAAAAGCAGTCCTTTCGGCAGCGCCAGTCATAGCCATGGTGAGCAGAACTCTTTCACCTTAACGGCGTGGAACACTCCGCTGGCCATTTCCAGCGGTTACTACGACTACTACGGTAGCCCGCACCATAACCAATTCACGCGGCAGACCCGCTCGAAGAACAGCATTTTGATCGACGGAGCAGGGCAACATTATCGCAGTATCGAGGCGGCAGGCGAGATTGTCGAGTTCTTCACAGGTGCCGGCTATGATTTTACCGCCGGACAGGCGGCGCAAGCCTACCTGGTCAAACTGGACGATTTTCGGCGTGAGATACTCTTTTCCGTCCCGGACTATTTCGTGATCATCGATCGCCTCCAGGCTCCCAATCCGGCGCATTACAACTGGTTGCTTCATACCTTGGCGCCGCCTACTCTGGATGCTGACACGCAGACAGTGCACGTGCGTCAAGAGAAGGTCGGTTTACAGGTACGCTTTCTACATCCGCAGGAACTGTCGTTTGAAGTGACGGATCGTTTCATGACGATCGGCGATAAACTCACGGTATACAAGACGAATGAGGTGCCGTCGGAGACCGACCAACCTACTCAATATCACTTGGCAGCTACCACGCCGGACGCTTCTCCCCACGGGTTCTTTGTTACCGTGCTGCAACCGTATAGGCAAGCGGCGCCCGATCTGCAGTTTACCGGCAGCCGGATAGGCGGCACCTATCTGGTACTGGCCGAAGGAACCGGGCGCCAGGATGTTACGCTCATCAGCGTCGACGGGTCAACCGCCGAACTGCAGGGCAAAGGGGTCGCTGCTCGAGCCCAAATGGTTGCCGTGAGCCGGCAGAACGGCGTATTAAGGAAGCTGTTGCTTAAAGAGGGCGATCTGATTACATTGGCTGATGCCGGCTCTGTGAAAGCAAGCAGGCCTATTACGTTATCCGTGGAGTATATGGACGAGCAGGTGGCTTTGGCAGCTCAGGTAAGCCAAGCAGTTGTTGTGGAGCTGCCGATGCCGCGCAAGCCTATAGCGGTATTGATTGATGAGGTCGCCGTGTCGGACTGCACTTGGGAAGACGGCAGGTTGACAATCCCATTGCCTGCGGGCGAGGTGCGAGCACAGATCGGTTTCTAGTTGGTGGCCGGTTAAGTTGAGGACAACTGCAGCCTGGTAGCGATGGTTTTGGCCGGCGTCCTGTTATCTCGGTGCCGGCCATATGGTACAGACACGAAAATGAGTAACCGGTGGAAACGGGTTGGCAATGCCGCTTCGGCGCATGCAGCCCTACCACCGGTTTTTTTGCATTGGCGCAATACGCGGTGGAGTGGAATGGCCGGCCGGGGGATACGGCTAAAGCTGCCTGGGCGGTAGGCGGTAGCGGGGAAGTTTGCATGTAGCTGCGGCGAGGACGGTGGCAGGAAAACCGCCGGAAGCGTTCCGGCATCAATGTAATTGAGATTGCGTTAGAATTGCCGGTCATGGTAATCGTCCAAAAAGAAACGGTGTGAAAGTAACGCCGGTAGCTGCGTGGTTCTTGGCGCCGGCAGCATGGGAGGATTGCAAATGGCCTATACTATGGCGTTCTCCGGTCGGCGTGGTAAAGAGTGTCCTTTTTGGGCGATCGGCGTTGCTTACTTATTGTGACTATACCTAGCCGAACTGATGGAGGTGGCAGTTTAAGTCGGACCTCAGCGATGCCATACCAACCGTTTTAGAGGAGGTGGAGGAATGATGAGGAAATAATCCTTACTGTTCTTGCTATGGTGCGGGTTCCATGCGATTAGTCTTATATAAAGAGAAAATTATCGGAGGTGTAATAATGCGAAGCGTTAAGTCCGGCCGGAAATGGCATGTCTGGTTGTTGTGCTGCACTTTAATCTCCTTATGCTTGGGTTTGCTGACGCCTTTCGGCACCGCGCAGCCCATTGTCGTTGAGCATTTGTTGTCTACGGGAAGCGGCGCGGCCATTAGTCAGGCGACTGAAGAGATCGTAGAGTTGTTTAACGCTTCTCAGGATAAGATCCAGGTCAAAGTGACTTATGTAGGTGGTAACTACTTAGAACAGCTGATCCTGCGTGTTGCCGCCGGTGATTATCCCGACGTGCTCACCAGCAGCCTGCTGGGAGAGATCGGTGGCTTAGGTTTAGCGCTGCCCCTCGACGATTTTATCGAAAGGGACAATCTGAGAAAACAATTCGTACCTTCCGCTTTAGAGCATAGCATTTGGGATGGACAACTTATCCAACTGCCTCAGTATGTACAGCCCGTTTCGACCTACTACAACCAAACGCTGTTTCAGAAAGCCGGTGTGGAAAACCCTTGGGAAATGAGTAGGAAAGGCGTTTGGAACTGGGAAACGATGGCTAAGGCGGCCAGAGCCATTACTAAGGATGCTAATGGTGACGGTGTTTACGAAATCTGGGGTATGAGCGTACGTGCCCATGAGGTTCACCGGGTCGGCTGGTGGTTGAGTCAGGCAGGTGGGTACTTCTTTGATCATTACATCAACCCCACCGAGAGTCGGATGAACACTCCTGAAGTTGCGCTTGCCTATTCGTTCCTGCACTCTCTGGTGCATGAAACGAACACCATGCCTTTGGACGCGGCGATTACCACCAGAGGTATGCCTTACTTCTCTCAACATAACGTCGGGATGATTTTTGAGGGCGTTTGGGCGATTGGTTATATGCGGACGCAGGGCATGCCCGATGAGGAGTGGGATATTGCCACCCTGCCTAAGGGGCCGGTAGCCGAGCCCACCTATATTCATATCGGCGGCCTGCAGATCTCACGCGGGTCTAAGAATCCGGAAGCGGCTTGGGAATGGATCAAGTTTCTGATGACCAACCGTGAGGCAGGTATTATCGCCATGAAGCACACGGGACGTCCTTCCGCTTATATTCCGCATCTGAGTCTATACACAGACGCCATTGTGGTGCAGGGACGTCCCGCCAATACTCAGGTGTTGATCGACGCCATGCTTGCTCCCAGCAGCATGCCCGTGTTTCCCATCGTGGCTAACGAGGCGGCATTCAACCGAGCCTTGGGTCCGGAAGTGCAGAAGTATTTCCGGAATCAGCAGTCGCTATCGCAGATGCAGCAGAACATCCATACCCAATTCGAAGCGCTGTTGAGTGAGATAAGACCGAAATAGGCGACGTGCTACGAGATGGCGGCATTGTACAAGACAGGTATCGAGAGGGTGCTTTGCCACTTCACGCGGCAACGCGCCCTCAACATATAGGCTGTTGGTCTAGGTAAGCTGGAGAACGCCGACATTGAGCCTGACGGGGAATAATGCTTCTAGTGCAGATCATATTGGGAATACGGTTCGCCTTAGTGCCGAGGCTGTGCGAACATGCTATACCGATGCAGGTATACAGATTTCCGGTAGGCTGCGCTAGTTTTCGCGTAGCACTGCAAGCAATTCGGCCCTATTAAGGGTGCTTGTCGGTCGTCATTTTACCTATGATGCCGCGAACACCGCATGTAGTATAGAACGAGTCGCATGCGGCATGTTTTGCCTAGCTGAGCTTACAGACCTGAACATAGGTGCTGAGGTGACGCTGCCGATCAGCGCCGCAATACCGCTTTCGCATTGTTGTGCGTCTCGATCTACAACCTGGGGAGTACGGCTCGGCGTGTATCAAAACACGAAGCGGAAATCAACCACGGTGAGCGTGGGTTTTACAGCCGATAGCGTTCCGCACTTCGGTTACCGGCAGTGCCGGTCACACGGCATGATCCTACAAAAAGACTGTCGAGGCCGGCGATTCGATACTCGTGTCATATCTGCAAAACCACTCCCATCACCACATTAATGAAGCCGCCGCAGCTAAAGGAGCAGCGGTATTTTGGTCGATTCATTGCAGGCTCTTTGTAAACACCTAGCCGACATCCTAGAATCGATCATTTTCCAGCAAACACTTGTAGCAGGTCGTTTGCAGCTTTTCCGCCGCTAAATATCTCGTCACCTCTTTGATCGATTCACGCGGGCCGATTTACATCGTGTAGGGAATAAGGATGATATTTGGTTTGCTTGGTAGCGAGATAGCGGGTACATGGTTATGTGTTGCATGAATCGTCACTGAAAGGCGGTTTTCTTCAGCTCCAAGTCTGTATTTATTCTGCGGAAGTTAAAAAAGAGATCCAGCAGCCCATTATGAAGGGTATAAAGTAAATTGGAAGGATGAATTTCTGATTTTATAAGGCGGATAAAGGAGGAAAACACAAGTAGGTGTTAAAATAAATTGTGGCAGGCAATAGTATAGAGGGAGCGTCATAGCTATGCGAATGAACGGTACAGAAGCTCAAGTATACAACCGCATGCTGGTGTTGGCCACTTTGCGTAATTGCGCAGGGCGCTCCCGTGCGAACATTGCCCGCCTTACCGGGTTGAGCCCTACCGCTACTACGAACATTGTCAACGACTTACTGGATGAAGGGTTGCTCCTTGAAACAGAAAAAGCAAAGCAAGAAGGGCGCGGTCGTAAAGGGCGGATGGTTGCCGTCAATCCCAACTACGCCATGGCTATCGGAGTGGAAGTCACCGACCGGCAGCTGTACGCCGTGTTGGTCGACTTCGCCGAGCAGCCGGTACACGTCATATCCCGCGATGTTTATCAAGCTGATGCATCCGATTTGCTGAACATCATCGTCGCTGCCGTCACCGAACTGCAAACGGCAATTCCTCGCGCAACTAAGCGGCCGGGGGTTTGCCTGGCGGTGCAAGGCGCATCGCTGAACTTTCCCGTCAGTAAAGGTTGGCGACTGGAGACCTTGGCAGGCGCCGTAGAGGAGCGGGTGGGCATGCCCGTATATGCGCAAGTGCGCATGCTTGCCGCCACTACCGCCGAGCTGCGTTACGGATATGGGCGCGACGTAACCGATTTCGTCTACTTTAACTCAGCGGCAGGAAGCGGATTCGGTATAGGCATTGTAGCGGACGGTCGGTTGGTGCGCGGTATACAGGGGTTCAGTGGTCAGTTCGGTCATTTGTGCGTGAAGCCGGACGGACCGCAGTGTTATTGCGGCGGTCGCGGTTGCCTGGCGGCGATTGCGGCGCCAAACGCGATCCTGACCGGTATTCGGCGAGCCATTGATTCCGGTGTGGAGACCAGTTTGGCCAATATCGATCGTGACTCCCTGCAATTCAGCGATGTGGTAGATGCAGCCAAAAACGGCGACAAACCTTCAATATATACATTGGAGAACGTAGGAGAAGCGCTCGGCTTAGGTTTCAGCTATGTAATCAACATGCTGAACCCCCAACTCGTGGTGCTTTCCGGGGTACTGGCCCAAGCGGGTGACCTATTGATGTTGCCAATTATCAGAGCTACACGACTGCATACGGTGCCGGCTTTATATAAACAAGTGCAATTTGTCCTCTCGGAGCTGAACGAGTACGGCGGCGCAAGAGGGGCGGTGGCTTGTTTAATGGACCGGTTCTTCGATTACGGCACGGCGCAAGCAACCGGCAACGGATTGCGCACTCATCTGACAAAGTGATGGCGAGTTCAGAGGGAACTTTATCTACAGACGGCGCCTGCCAGGACCAAGTCAGAGCAGAGCGATCGATTGAGCACATGGATGCTCGTAATGCTCAGGTATGCAATGCTATGTAAGCGGAGACAGGCGATAGCTTGGACCGACGGCTCGATCTGTTGCAGGCGGCTGCGCTTTGAGTGAGGAGAGATCATGAACGGCAAACCAAGTGGTCTAGTTGTAGCGCCCGAACCGTTAGCGGCACAGGTGGGCAACAAAATATTAACGCAAGGTGGCAACGCTGTTGATGCGGCGGTAGCGGCAGCTTTTGCGCAAGGTGTAGTCAATCCGCTGCTGTGCGGCATCGGCGGCAGCGGTTACATCCTGGTGCACCATGCGCCTACGGGCAGATGCGTGCACATCGATTGTTCGTGCGAAATGGGAGCATTACCACCTCCCGTCGATTGGCAGACCGGTTTCCTTGGGCGTTCCGAGGCCTTCGGCCGTTATGTAGTCGCCGGCGAAGCAAACCAAATGGGTTATCAGTCCATCATGACGCCGGGTTTTGTCATGGGCGCTTGGGAGGCCGTGCGGCGCTTCGGTAGCGGCCGAATCAGTTGGGCGGAGTTGCTGGCGCCGGCTGTGTCGTTGGCCCACGCAGGTTTTGCAGTATACCCCTTCTTAGCAGAAAATTGGCGCTCAACCGAGGATAAGCCGGGTTACCCGGCGCTCGCCCGCAAGTTGGTTCTTTGCCCGGAGGCGCATGCAATTTTCGGCCGGCCGTACCAGGTGGGCGAGGTGTTTGTCCAGAGGGACTTAGGTCGCACACTAAGCACTATTGCAAATGAAGGCGCGGTTAGTTTCTACCGGGGTACGCTGGCGGAGCGCATCAGCGCTCATCTGACAGCGCACAACGCATTGATCACCAAAGCTGACTGGGCAGCGTATCAGGCAGCGGAAATGCCGGTAATCTCCGGATACTACAGAGGTTGGGAGATCCGGGCGGCGGTGAGCGGTTGCTCAAGCAGCCCGCAAGTGTTGTCCACACTGCAGGTATTGGCGGGTTTCCCTCTCTCCTCCATGGATCCAAACAGCCCAGACTACATCGATCTGCTGGCAAAAGCGATGCGAGCCGGTTTCCTCGACCACCTGCGGTTGAAAGGCGATCCGCCTTACAGTGTAGCCGCTCGGTTCCTGCAGGAGTACACGAGTGAAGAACGCGCACGGTATTGGCAGGAGCGTATAAAGAACGGGCAGGTCAACGGGCTCGCCTGTGTCGGTGGGTTGGGTGGCGGCACTACCCACCTATCGGCCATTGACTCTTCAGGCTCCCTTGTGAGTTGGACTCATACCATCGGTTCATGCGGAGGTGCCGGAGTGATCACTCCCGGTTTAGGCTTCCTTTATAACAATTTTGTCGGTCACTTCTATCCCCTGCCGGGAGCTTGGGACAGCATCCTACCCGGTAAACGAGGCGGTGGTGGAGCGCCTTTGCTGCTGTACAAAAACGGCAAGCCGGTAATGGCTATCGGAGCGGCAGGGGGTAGTCGGCTGATCACCGCCATAGTGCAAGTGATCTGTAATGTGGTTGACTTCGGCATGACATTGCAGGAAGCGGTGACCGCCCCCCGCTTTCATGCAGAAGAAACGCGCAAGTTGTTTTTGGAACCACAAATACCCGAGCAGATAGAGTCAACGCTGCGCGCCCGGGGCTATGAGACGCACCGAACGACCTATATGGCTAGAGTGCATACGGTCATGGTCGATGAGCAAGGAGCCATACATTCCGGTTCCGACTCGCGAAGCAAGGGAGGTGAAGAGCCTAGTCTGACGTGATAACACAAGTGTTGGGCGTAGCTATTGGGTCATCATTCTAGGAAAGGGGAGTTCGTTTTGATTACTAACTTCAGAATCAAGTTTATTCTGGTCATGGCTGTAGTAAGTGTAGTGTTATGCGCAACGATTTCCTCTGCCGCTACTGTGAATTTGCAGCTTATGACGTGGGCGGCCCCGGAGAATATCGAACCCATCGTTGCTGCATTTGAAGAGGACTATCCCAACGTTGACGTGGAGATCATCTATGAAGGCAACGCCACGTTCTTCGATAAGTTAAAGGTACTCATCGCCGGCGGCGTGGCTCCCGATGTATTCCTGCTGCCTTACGAGCGGGTACCGGAGTACGCTTCCTCGGGGCTTCTTTTGGATTTCACGACCATATCCAACAATGACGACGAGTTCGTGTCGCGCAAGCGTGATTATCAGCAATTCCTACTTGACGGTTATACCTATCAAGGTAGGTTCTATGGCATGGCTTGGGCCTTCAACCCCATGTGTCTGTACTACAATAAAAATATCCTTGATGCGAGCGGCGTACCCTATCCCGATAAAGCGCTCAGCTGGGACGCCTTCCTTGATTTAGCTAAGAAACTTACCAGGAAAAACGGCGATACCGTAACCCAGTGGGGCTTCACCTGGAACTGGCGCTGGATTGAGTACATCTACCAAAACGGCGGCGGTATTATCGATGCGACCGGGAATAAGAGCTTGTTCAACTCGCCCAACACCGTGCAGGCGTTGCAATTCATCCATGACATGCTGTATCAATATGAAGTGGCTCCCAGTCCGCTCTTGGGCCTGAACGGCAATACGTTGTTCCAGGAAGGCGACGCCGCCATGCACCATGACGGCGGTTGGAAGTTGCGTTCCTATAACGACGGCGCAATGAGGTACGATTGGGGAATCGGTCGGTTGCCCAAACAAGTGACGGAGGCGACTTTAGCCTTTTTCGACGGTCATGTGGCATATGCCGGCACCAAGTATCCGAACGAAGCCTGGAACCTTGTAAAGTACATCGCCGGTCCGAACGGCCAGGAAATCGTCTCCAAGGGCAATTTCCTCACCGTTCCGGTATTGCGCTCCATTGCATCCAAGTCCATTCCGGTTAATCAGCCCGTCACCGAAAAACTTCTGGCTAGGTTGGCGCAAACCGAGGTGGCGCGCATTCAGCCCGTCCACGTGAAGCAGACCACTCTCGCGGAGATCTTAGCTGAAGTGGAACAGGTGTTCCGCAACGAGGCTTCACCCGCTCAAGTGGTGGAAAACGTGCATAACAAGCTCTCCGTCCTATTGGCCGAGAACTAAGTGTGCAGGCAGTCCGGAAGCGGCATTGTCACCGCCTCCGGGCTGCAATATTTTGTGCATCGAAGCCTACACCCCGATCACTCTTAAGTGCGTGGAACAGGTGTAGGCCGCAACTCACTACTTAAACCAAGAAGAACCAAAGAACCAGGTGAGATACCGGCAGTAGCGCTGCCGGTATTTTGCAGGCTTTTAAGATGTAGCGGAGTAGAGTCCATTAAGATGGTGTAAAAAGGATAAGGCCCTATGTAGAAGCAAGAAAGGCCATCGTTCCTCTAGTAAAGGTGAGATTGTACAGAAAACACCTGAGGAGGAAGAACGATGACCCAGTACCAGATTACCCTAGATTCAGAGATCTTGCAGCATATTTTTACTAGCGATGATGGCATGACCAAACTGATGGAGTCGGAATAAGAAAAGGGTTCCACTCTCGCAGCTCATGCCTTGAGAGTGGAACCCATCTGCCGGATACTATTTCGCCTCAATATATCCGGGCATGCATTTTAGTATTACATTACTGCTCATCATCAGTGCGTCCTTCGTCAGCAGCTCGGTACGCCTCCACCTGCTCTTTTGTTAGTGGTTGAGTCTTCGACGGCAGGAGCCAACGCGGGCGTTTGATAAATTCACCGTTGTGAAAACGTGACTTAATGCGCCCTGTCTTCTCCAGGTAGTTGAAACAACTGCGCATGCAACCGCGGGAACCTTCCACGCCGAAACTCGAACTCTCTTGCTCACCCATACCCCACTTCATCAGCATGGCATGGCCTTCCACCACATAACCTGACGGGAACTCTTCGGAAGGAGCCCACTTAGCACCGGAGAGCGTCCAGGAAAACTTGTAGGCAGCGCCTTCAGAAACTTCCTGTTCAGTAACATCGAACTTCCAGCCTGGGAAATCTTTGTGCAGGAATGGAGATGTGCGCGGGTCTCCGCCATGGTACATCAAGGTGCACTTACCCATGTCGACATCGGCCCATTCGTAGTTCTCGCCCTCGATCTGAATCTTAACGGTCTTCCCTTCCCGCAGGTGGGGGATGGCACCAGGGCAGCCGCGCACGCACTCCATACAGCGGTTACAGATGGTACCCGGTTTCACCAGCGGGGTGGGTTCGAGCGGGGCGTCCGTGATGACCGCATGTAGCCGCTGTCTGGGGCCGAATTCTTTGGTGAGGAACACCTTGGACCAACCTATCTCGCCCACACCTGCCGCCACGCCGGCGATGCGAATGGCCAGGTGCACGTTGTGAGGAACAGATCCCTGCCGCAGCGGCTTCCTGTTCATCTGCCGCTCAGGCACCCCAGGATAATAAGGAGTCGCTTCCCAGCCGTGATCCTCCAGATAACAGGCCAGATGATAGGAACCAAAAGGGATGAAAAAGCTATTCAGAAGGCCGGAATAGTCGAAATATGTGTAGCTAGGCCAGTAGGTACCTTCCTCGATACCCCGCCAACCGCCGCGCAGGATGCGCTTGCCCACCACGATGACGGATTTGGCCTCCGGCATAATTGCTGCCGGGTGCATGCGGGGCGGCGCATCTTTGAAGCGCTCGATGTTGGCCACACCGAACAGATCGAGCCCCACCGATTCCGCATATTGTCGCAGTTTCTCAGTTGTAATAGTCATCTTCATTTCCCTCCGCTCGCAGGTTCACCTAAGAAATGACCCGGCGTTCGTCGATGATCTGCCAGGGCCGGCGTTTCCGGAAGGCATTTTCAAAGGTGTTCTCCACCAACCCGTTCTCTTCCAAATGCGTCAGGCAATTGCGGGTGCACAAAGCAGCCAGGCGATCCGGTCTGCCCGTGGCATAATGCGGGTTCGGAGCGGCACCGTTGGCACACCGGCGGCAGCGGCTGTAATCGATGGTAGCAACAGTCATGCTCATCCCGCACACACTCTGCGTCCGGGCGGCATCCACCTGAATAGCACCCATCGGGCAGACCGGCTCCCGTTCTGCGCAGCGATCGCAAATTGCCTTTGTCAGCAGGGCATCAGGCACCAGCGGAGCATCGGTGAGTATGAGTTGGATACGTTGGCGCGGGCCATATTGCGGAGTGAGCAGCACCCCGCACAATCCGATCTCTCCGACACCCGCTCTTACTGCGGCGTCCTCGAAGTCGATCATCACGTTGGGTGCCGGCTGACCTTCACGCACCGGAATGCCCATCGGCGGCGTTTCCGGAGGCAGATTGGGCAGCGGTACCGCCTCCCAGCCGTGATCTTCCAAAAATTCCGCCGCTTTGAAGGTGCACATGGCCAGGAAGCGGTTGTTGAGCCAGTCCCGGCCGTACTGACTGTACAGCGAGAACTGCGTGCCCTCTTCCACCCCCCGCAAGGTGCCGCGGGTGATGCGCTTGCCGATGATCACAACGCTCTGCGCTTCAGGAAAGATGGAGCTTGGATGCCGGTTGGCAGCAACATCGGCAAACCGCTCAATATTCGCTATTCCTATCAGATCGACATTGATGCTTTTGGCAAACGCTTTGAATTCAGCAGTTAGAGCCTGGTTTCCTTCAGCCGCGCTCACCGGGATGGTAGACATAGAACGACCTCCTGACATATTTATTGGGATTGTAATGATAGGGGATTATGATTACACAAATATATGATGGCATGGTAATGTTGTTTGGACTACACGCTTTTTTCAGCCGTTTTGAACGTATTTTTGGTTGCGGTATTGCGTAGGAGTACAGCCTAGTACTCCTGCCGGCTTGCCAGTTACTTTGTCGGAGTAGCGGGAGTTGGAAATCTCCGCGCGCATTGTGCATCAAATGCACAACGCGGTGGACGCGGTGAATAGGCTCTACAACATGGATCACAACTGACATCCTTCGCAAAATAGAGCGCCGTCATCTGTGCATAGCGTAACACTCATAAACGCGAGGAGAAGCTCAAGAAGCTGTGCTCTCGCTATGCAGGCAGGTTGTTAAGGCCAGAAAGACGAAGTAAAGCTCACTCGAGAACGGGAGTGAGCGTACGTGCATGCTGAATTTGACCGAAACGTCGGCCCGAAACTACAGCGTTTAGTGCGACAAAGCGGTAATGAGAGTACTGCCGTCCGAGCCGAGTTGCTGCTGCGATCCGGCCTGGGCTGCGACGTTGAACAATTGACCGCCGATTACGAACCAGAAAGCGGCCCGTCACTTTCACCCAAACCATGACCGATGAGGATCGAGCCGTTATCGATGAGTTGATCAGACTCTCGCCGGAGGCCTTTGGTTTCCCGGATATGCGTTGGTTGGCTGACGAGCTTATTTCATTTGTCAAGGAACACGGACTTGTACAAGGCATTGATAGGGAATATATCACTGCCAGGTTGAGGGAGCATCGTCACCGGAATTCTTTTAGACTTAAGTTGATTGACAACGAACCTGGCAACCTGGCAGGAGCGCTAGTATTAATTAGTAAAGATTGCCGCTAAGTATGGAGGTGTGATTATGGCGCATACTCCTGCGTACCGTATCTGGCTTGTCGAGGATGACCACAAGCTGGCGAGTCTGTTGGCTACGGAGCTACGCCGCTTCGGTTATGAGGTGATCTTGGCTGATGATTACAAACTCCTGCGTGATGAGTTCCTCACCGTTCAGCCCGACTTGGTACTGTTGGATATCAATTTGCCGCAATACGACGGTTTTTACTGGTGTCGGCAAATCCGAGCGGTTTCGCGCGTGCCCATCATTTTCATCTCTGCGCGTGCCGACGATATGGATCAAGTGAGAGCGCTGGAAAACGGCGGTGACGATTACATCACTAAACCTTTTAATATCGAACTAGCCTTGGCCAAGGTGTCGAGCTGCCTAAGACGCACCTACGGAGAGTATGCTCTAGTCAAGGATCCCCAGGTGCTCCGGAGAGGACAACTCCTGTTCAAAAAGAACGGGAATCAAGTTGTCTTTGGCGATGCCACCTTGGAACTGACCGGCAAAGAGTTCCAGCTCCTTTGGTGTCTGGCGGAACACGCCGGAGATATAGTCGATCGCAACACGCTGCTGGAGGCCCTTTGGGACGATATGGACTTCATTGATGACAACACCTTGACGGTAAACGTAGCTCGGGTCAGACGCCGCTTAGCCGAGCTGGGCCTGCCGGATGCAATTGAGACCAAACGTGGCCAAGGTTACTCCTTGAATGTTGCCAAGCTGCAATATTCCACCAAATAGGGAGGTGACCGCACCCTTGAACCGCCGGCAATTCCTCTACAACAGACTCATCTTCATAGCCGCCTATATCGGTTTCGGTATCCTTGCAACACTGGTCGTCCAGCTTGATCTTTGGCTCTCCGGATCCAGCCTTCAGATTATGAACATCCTCTATATCTGGCTGCTGGGCATCATTATCTTAGGAGTAGCCGTATGGGTGGACTATACCCGCTGGGCGGCCTATTTGCGTCATCTTTTGAGTATGGATGCCGCCCGAACCTTGGACGATCCAGCCGTGCTGCCTGCCCCGCGTACTTATGAACAGAGCGTCTTTGGCGCGGCCTGGGCAAAGCTCTATTCTCGCCTTAACACCACGATTATGCAAGAAAGGGACCGTGGGCGACATCATCTGCAGATGATCAGTCAGTGGGCGCATCATATGAAGACCCCGGTTGCTATCATCGATTTAGAGTTACAGAAAGCCAAAGGCGAAGGCCTTGCCGCGTCTTCCGAGCTTACCGCCGTATTAGGCAGTATTGAAGAAGAGAACCAGCGTTTACATCAGACGTTGCAAGCACTGCTAAACATGGTGCGCTTAGAGGCGTTTTCCGCCGACTTTAGCGTGGTCACCCTAGACCTCATCGAATTGGTGCGCACGTTGATCAACGACCACAAGCGTGACTTCATCGTCCACCGGGTTTATCCCAAGATAGAGCAGGAAATGCCGGCCGACGGACCGGTGCATGTGGTCAGCGACGCCAAGTGGCTGCGCTTCGTGCTGGAACAGCTTCTCAGCAATGCGATCAAGTACTCGTCGGCAGCCGATCGGGAAGGACATGTCATTTTCCGATGCCGACGCACAGAGCAGGGAGTCGTGCTTGAGGTTGCCGATAACGGCATCGGCATTTGCCTGCAAGATTTGCCCCGTGTCTTTAACCCCTTCTTTACCGGAGAAAACGGTCGCTTGTTCCCCCATTCCACCGGTATGGGCATGTACCTGGCCAAAGAGACTTGTCGACGGCTGGGGCACTCTATACATATCGCCTCACAACCCGGCGTAGGCACCCAAGTTTACATCACATTTCCTGATCATCCGACCACATTTCAAAATCTGCATGTGGCAGTGACGTCAAGGTGACAAAAATGTAAGGTTGGGAGCCGCATATGCAAGGTTAATCGATGGTTCCTCCCGACCATGTGCTATACACTGCTGCTAACAGGTTTTGGGGGAGGTTAGGTTATGTTGGTATTGGAAGCTCATGGGTTAACCAAGATCTACGATAGCCGCGGTAAGGTTAAAACCCGGGCTCTGGACAACTTCTCGTTCCAGGTCCATGAAGGTGAGTTCATCGGCATTATGGGGCCCTCCGGCAGCGGTAAGACGACGCTGCTCAATCTGTTGGCTACGATTGATCGGCCGACTTCCGGCACTATACGATTGGACGGCGTCGACACCTCGCAATTGAAGGGCGATCAGCTGGCGCTGTTTCGACGTCGTCGCTTGGGTTTCGTATTTCAGGACTACAATTTGATCGACAGCCTGACCATCGGCGAAAATATCATCTTACCGCTGGTTTTAGATCGCCTGCCCCTGAAGGAGATCAAGGCTCGCCAAGCAGATGTTGCGGCGATCCTGGGGCTTAGCGATCTATTGCAGAAGTATCCTTACGAAGTATCCGGTGGGCAACAGCAAAGGACTGCAGCGGCGCGGGCGATAATCCACAAGCCTGCAATTGTGTTGGCCGATGAACCTACCGGTAATTTGGATTCCCGGGCAGCCAGGCAGCTTATGGAGACCTTTACGCAACTTAATGCGGCCGCCGAAACAACGATCACGATGGTGACCCACGATCCTTTTGCCGCCAGTTTTTGCCGGCGCATTTTGTTCATTAGAGACGGCCGCTTCTACAGCGAGATCCAAAGAGGAGAGAGCAGGCAGGCTTTCTTTCAGCAAATCCTGGACGTACTCTCGTTGATTGGAGGCGGGAATAATGACTCTATGGGGCATCGCTTTTAAGAACTTCTGGCAGAATCGCCGGCGTTATATGGCCTATGTCGCCAGCGCGGCCTTCTCCGTGATGATCTACTTTCTCTATACAGCCTTGGTTTTACATCCGCAGTTGCAGGAAGGCTACCGCGGCGCCATAGAAGCCGTGCAAGGGATGAAAGCCGCCTCTGTGGTCATTGCCGTTTTTACCTTGCTGTTCCTGCTCTACTCGAACTCCGCCTTTTTCCGCTCCCGAATGAAGGAATTCGGTATGCTGAGCCTTCTGGGAGTGTCCAAACGGCAACTGATTCGGATCATCCTTTGGGAGAGCTTGTGTATAGGTTCCCTGGCCATGGTGATCGGTCTGGCGCTGGGACTACTATTTGTAAAGCTGTTCTTTATGGGCGTCAGCGTGCTTATGGGGTTATCTGAGCAGATCCCCTTCTATGCCGGTCGCCCCGTATGGATCCAGACGATCGCCGTGTTCGGAGCTTTCTTCATCGTGGTTTCGTTGGCTTCGCTACGCACGGTGTTGAGCAAGAACATCATTGAATTGGTGCGTGCAGCCGGACAACCCAAGGAAACACCTCATTTTTCTCGCTGGAAGGCCATTCTTGGTCTGCTGTTGTTGGTTGTGGGCTATGGCTGGGCTTGTGCTCCTAACCCCATGCTTGTGGTGCTTGGTGCTATTCCAGTCACGTTCATCGTTTCGATTGGCACTTATTTGCTAATGCGAGAGGGCAGTATGGCCGGACTGGACTTCTTGCATCGACGAGAGTGGTTTTTCTACCGGCAAGCACCGTTTCTTACCGTGAGCCAGTTGATCCACAAAATCCAGGAAAATTATCGGGTTCTGACAGCGGTGGCCATTCTGGTGGCCGTGATTCTAACCGCTATTGGGACGATCGCTTCACTCTTCGTAGTGTACGTGCGGGATGCCGTGAAAACTACACCTCATGCCATTCAGCTCGTGTTGTCGGAACCCGGTGAGCTGGACCTGGCCGCCAACCGCATCACCCAGGTACTTGCGGAGAACAATGTCACCGACTTCCACTATACGCAAATGACGTTTTTCCGAGCGGAGATAGATGGTAACTCGCGCGGTGTGACCGTAATCCCCTACTCGTTATATCAGTCGATTCGGGCCGGTAGGAACGTCCCGGTTACATTGAGCGATAAAAACGAGGCTGTACTCATCACGATGTATGCTTTTTTGACTGAAGGCGATACGGTGCAGCGCGAAGAGGTTCTTAAGGTGGGTACACGGCAGGTCCCCTTGCAGGTGCATCCGGCGATCAACGCCCAACCGGTGAATGCCGACCGCTACCTCAGTTACTTTTTGTGCGTCCCCGATGCGCTCTTTGAAGAGCTTATTATCCAAGCCTCAAAAGAAAGTCTGCTGTACATCGCTATTTGGGATGTAGTCGATTGGAACAGTAAAGAGATGTGGATGGCCGTTACCCAGTTGCGAGAGCTGTATCCGGAGTATGAGTTTACGGCCACGGCGGAGAACTACCGCAGCTCTTTGCTGGAACTCGGCATGCTATTCTTCATTGGATTCTTTGTGTCGCTCGTTTTTCTTGCCGCCTGTTGTAGTCTGCTGTACTTCCGTCTGTTCACGGAGATCGACGATAATCGGCGTTATTACCTGCAACTGGAGAAGGTAGGCGTCAGCGATAGAGAATTGAAGAAGCTGACCTGGCATCAGTCGCTTATCCTGTTCTTTACGCCGTTCATCGCAGGCTTGATTCATTCTACCTTTGCCATGCAGGCGCTCGGAACACTGCTCAACCGCACCGTGCTGCAATTCGGCTGGGCGGTTGCCCTGGGGTACTTGGTGCTGTACGGCGCCTTCTACTTGGTAATGTATGCGATCTATTGGCGCTCGTTGCGAGTAACTCGTCTAGCTGAGATTTGAATAGACTAATAGGGATGTGGAGCCCCGGTGTTGAAACGCCGCCGGGGCTGCAGCGAAACAAGTGGCCGCATCAATGGCTTTATTTGCACAGCTTGGATGCCGAAAGATGTTCTTTGGGACCGGACTGAAAATGTACTTATCGGGCTGGACCAGGCCGAGGATGTCAAACTGCCGCGCCAACTCTCTACCGTCTGCTCAACAACGCGTACAACCGCTCCGCAGCCTCTTTGGTGTCTTCAGGGTTGCCGAAGGTGGAGAAGCGAAAATAGCCTTCGCCGCAGGTGCCAAAGCCCGCTCCGGGGGTGCCGATCACCTGAATTTCCTGCAACAGATAATCGAAGAACTCCCAGCTGGTCATGTCTGACGGACACTCCAACCAAATGTACGGCGCATTCTTGCCGCCGCAGTACCAAACGGCCAGTTTATCCAGCGTGCGCATCAAATAGGTCGCGTTCTGCTTGTAAACCTTGATGTTTTCCCGGATTTGCCGTTGGCCCAGCGGCGTGAATACGGCGGATGCGCCTTTTTGCAGAATGTAGGATACCCCGTTGGTTTTGGTGGTCCGATTGCGCACCCACATGTCATTGAAGTTCATCCCGTAGCGGGAGAGCTCTTGCGGAATCACCGTATAACCGAACCGAGTGCCCGTAAACCCCGCCGTTTTGGAAAGAGAGCAGATCTCTAGAGCACAGGTGCGCGCTCCTGCGATTTCAAAGATGCTCCGCGGCAGATCCGCATCTTCGATGAATGCCTCGTAAGCCGCATCGAAGAGGATGATCGCGCCCGCTCGGTTCGCATAGTCCACCCAGGCTTGCAGTTGCTCCCGGCTGAATACGGCGCCGGTAGGATTATTGGGTGAGCAGATGTAGATAATATCCGCCTCAAGGCTGTTATCCGGCTGCGGCAAAAAGCCGTTCTCCTTCCCGGAAGCGAGGTGGACGATTTTCCTGCCGCCCATCACGTTGGCGTCCACATAAGCCGGATAAGCCGGCTCAATCACCAACGTCGTATTGCTCCGGTCGAACAAATCGAGGATGTCTCCTAATTCGTCGCTGGCGCCGTAAGAAACAAAGACGTCCTGGGAACTGAGGTTGACGCCTCGACTCGCATAATGCGTCGCAATGGTTTCTCGCAGAGACGGTGCGCCGCACTCGGGCATATAGCCGTGAAACGTCTCCGCCTCGGCTTGGTCGTCCACCGCTTCATGCAACGCTTGGATCACCGCGTCGCAAAGCGGCAGCGACACATCGCCGATACCCAGGCGATACAGGCGGGCCCCGGGGTGCTCTTCCAGATACGCCTTGATCTTCTGGGAAATCTTGAAGAAAAGGTAAGAGTCCTTCAGATCTTTGTAATGCAGGTTCGGGATCACCATCAGACTGTTTCTCCTTCACATACGGTTTCGGCCGGACCAAGCATCGTCACGTTTTTATCAGGCGCTACCCTCACATGCAGTATGCCACCGTCAAGCTGCACCGCGATCTGCTCATCGTATGGGCAACAGCCTTTGTTAATCGCCGCCACTGTCGAAGCGCAGGCGCCGGTACCGCAAGCCATGGTTACGCCGCTGCCGCGCTCCCACACCCGCATACGTAGGGTGCGCTCATCGAGCACCTGCACAAACTCTACGTTCACACCTTCCGGAAAGGCTTCATGGCGCTCCAGTTTCGGCCCCAACGTCGTTAGCGGCGCCTGGTTGATATCCGGCACAAAAATAACAACGTGCGGATTACCAACAGAGACGGGAGTACACCAAACAGTCATGTCTTCCACCGTCAAGCGCAAATCATCCTGCACCATCGCCACGCCCATCTCCACTGCTACGCTCTTCACCTGGCCGTTTTCTACCTCCAGCCGCAAGGTGCGCACGCCCGACAAGGTTTCAATCTTTAATTCCGTTTTGGTTGTGTACCCTTTGTCGTAGACATACTTGCCGATACAACGAATGCCGTTACCGCACATTTTGGCTTCACTACCGTCGGCATTGAAAATCCGCATTTTAAAGTCCGCTACAACTGAGGGCGATATCCACACCATGCCGTCGGAGCCTACGCCGAAATGTCGATCTGACAGCTTAATCGAGAGTTCCTGCGGGTTTTCCGGCTCACCGTAAACAAACAAATAGTCGTTGCCAAGTCCGTGCATCTTGGTAAAGCGCATTGATAACTCTCCATTCGCTCTTTACTAATTTATAGTCGAGATGCGCAGCGTGATTTCTTCCAACACGTCAAGCAACACGCGTGCCGTATCGAGCGCAGTAATCACCGTCACGTCGTTTTCCACCGCACATCGGCGGATAATTCGACTGTCGGAGTTCTTGTGTATCGATTGGTCGCTCCGAGTGTTGATCACATAGGCGATATGACCCTGACGGATGGCATCCAAGATGTCGGTTGCGCCTTCACTGATTCTACGCTTGACGCGAGTCCGTATACCGTGGTCTTGCAAAAACTGCGCGGTACCGGCGGTCGCTGCAATGTTAAAACCCAGATTATAGAAGCGTCTAATCAGCGGCAGTGCTTCCTTTTTATCGCTATCAGCCAACATGGCTAACACCGTGCCGTGGGTAGGCAGTTTTACTCCGGCTGCCTGCAGGGCTTTATAGAGCGCATGAGTCAACTTGTCATCGTAACCGATGGCTTCGCCCGTTGACTTCATTTCCGGCGAAAGGTAAGCATCGAGCCCTTTCAACTTGGAAAAAGAGAATGCCGGCACCTTTACATACCAGCGCTCCTTTTCTTTTGGGTACATTGTGTTTATCCCCTGATCCGTCAGACTAACGCCGAGCATGACCAGCGTGGCGATGTCCGCCAAATTGTAGCCGGTCGCTTTGGATATGAACGGCACGGTACGAGATGAGCGTGGGTTCACTTCGATAACATACACATTCTCGTCTTGATCGACGATGAATTGCACATTGAAAAGGCCGATAATACCGATGCCGAACCCCAGACGCTTGATATGAGCAAGGATCAGAGCCTTCACCTTGTCCGAAATGCTGAAAGTGGGATAAACGCTGATGGAATCGCCGGAATGGATGCCTGTACGCTCCACCAGCTCCATAATGCCGGGAACGAACACGTTCTCGCCATCGCAGACGGCATCTACCTCCAACTCTTTGCCGCGGATATATTTATCTACCAACACCGGCTTATCTTCATCTACAGCCACAGCCGTTTTCAGGTAGTACCTCAGTTGCTCCTCGTTAGCCACAATCTGCATCGCCCGCCCACCGAGCACAAAACTGGGCCGCACCAATACAGGGTAACCGACTTCCCGGGCGACATTCACTCCATCCGCCAAATTAGTCACCGCTTGACCTTTAGGTTGCGGTATATCCAACGCTTCGAGGAGTTTCTCAAAGGCCTCCCGGTTCTCCGCTTTTTCAATGGCTTCGCAATCCGTGCCGATGATTTTCACCCCTCTGGCCTGCAGCGGCCCTGCCAGGTTAATCGCCGTCTGGCCGCCGAGCGTGGCGATCACGCCTGCCGGTTTTTCCAGCGTAATCACGTTCATGACGTCTTCAACGCAGAGGGGCTCAAAGTACAGCTTGTCGGAGGTGGTGTAATCGGTAGACACCGTTTCCGGATTGTTGTTGATGATGATCGCTTCATACCCGGCCTTCTTTATCGTTTGGACAGCATGAACGGTGGAATAGTCGAACTCCACCCCCTGACCGATCCGAATGGGACCGGAGCCGAGGACGATCACCTTTTTCTTATCCGATACAATCGACTCGTTCTCGTCTTCGTACGTGGAATAGAAGTACGGGATATAACTGTCGAACTCCGACGCGCAACTGTCGATCATCTTATATACCGGCGTAATATCGTACCGCATGCGCAACTGGAATACGTCGTTTTCGCTCATGCCCCACTGTCTGGCGATTTCTCTATCCGAAAAACCCATTTTTTTCGCTTGCGCCAGGACCTGTACATCACCGGGAGAGTTTTTCAGAACAGCTTCCTGATCGATGATGCACTTCAGTTTGCTCACATACAGTTGATCGATTTGCGTAACTGCGGTGATCTGTTCAGTAGCACAGCCTCTGCGTAAAAGCTCCGCGATGGCGAAAATCCTGTCGTCAGTTCCTTTCTGAATGTACTCCATTAGCCATGCGTAGCTTTGCTGCTCAAACTTCGGCATATACAAATGCCATGCTCCGACTTCCAACGAGCGAATGGCCTTGAGCAAGCTTTCTTCAATGGTTCTGCCGATGCTCATCACTTCTCCGGTCGCCATCATCTGGGTAGTGAGAGAGTTGTCAGCATCGGCGAACTTGTCGAACGGAAACCGGGGCATCTTGGTCACTACATAATCCAGGGCAGGCTCAAACGCGGCGATTGTATCGGCCGTCTTAATTTCATCTAGGGTCATGCCGACGGCGATTTTCGCCGATACATAAGCTATCGGGTATCCGCTTGCTTTGGATGCCAACGCGGAGGAACGCGACACGCGGGGGTTGACCTCGATCACATAGTACTGCAGCGAGTGGGGGTCCAACGCAAACTGGATATTGCAGCCGCCCTCCACTTTGAGCGCCCGAATAATCTTCAAGGCGCTGTCGCGCAGCATGTGGTACTCTTTGTTGGTCAGCGTCTGCGAAGGACAAACCACAATGGAATCTCCCGTATGAATACCGACGGGATCCACATTTTCCATGTTGCAGATGGTGATGGCGGTGTCGTTCTTATCGCGCATCACTTCATACTCAATTTCCTTATAGCCCTTGATGCATTTTTCCACCAGTACCAGCTGCGCGGGCGACAATGCCAATGCGGTCTTCATCAATTGCCGCAACTGCACTTCATCATAGGCGAATCCGCTGCCGGAACCGCCCAGTGTAAAAGCGGGCCGCAAAACTACCGGGTAACCGATTTCGGCCGCGATCACCGCCCCTTCTTCTATGGAGCCGGCGACTGCCGACGGCAGCACCGGTTCACCCAGGCTTTCACACAACTCCTTGAACCGTCGGCGATCTTCCGCTTGTTCGATGCTGCTGCTCTTGGTACCCAGCAGCTCCACCCCGCACTCTTCTAAAACGCCCTGCTTTTCCAGCTGCATGGCCAGGTTCAGGCCGGTTTGCCCCCCCAAGCCCGGTAGAATGGCGTCGGGCCGCTCGCAGCGAATAATCTGGGCGACATAGGGAAAAGTCAACGGCTCCATGTACACTTTGTCGGCAATCGCCGGGTCGGTCATGATGGTGGCCGGGTTCGAATTGCAGAGTACCACTTGGTACCCTTCCTCTTTTAAGGCAAGGCAGGCTTGTGTGCCGGCATAATCGAATTCCGCCGCTTGTCCGATCACAATGGGTCCGGAACCGATAACCAGGACTTTTTTAATGTCTGTTCGTTTTGGCACGTCTTGAGTCCGCCTCCATAAGTTCCACAAAGCAATCAAACAAATATCCGCTGTCTTGCGGGCCCGGCGCGCTTTCCGGATGGTACTGCACGCTGAGCACCATATCAGCTTCACACCGCAGTCCCTCAACTGTTGCATCCAGCAGGTTCACGTGCGTCACCGCCAAATCGCCCCGTATGCTGTCCGCGTCCACCGCGTAGGAATGGTTTTGGGAGGTAATCTCAACTTTGCCCGTCAACAGATTACGCACCGGATGATTGCCGCCGCGATGACCAAACTTCAGCTTGTAGGTTTTAGCCCCGTAAGCCAGCGCGATGATCTGATGCCCCAAACATATGCCGAAGATGGGATAGCTGCCGCGCAGCTGCTTAACGAGGTTGATCACCGGTACCGCGTCCATCGGGTCGCCGGGTCCGTTGGAGAGACAGATACCATCGGGATGCAAGCGCTCAATTTCCTCCGCAGAGGTGTTCCACGGGACCACGGTAACTTTGCATCCACTTTTGCTGAGTGAACGGATGATGTTCAACTTGATGCCGCAGTCGACGGCAACCACATGAAACCTTGCCGGCCATGCCGGCGCCTGCCATGCGGGCGCTTGCCACGGCGTGGTGCAGCTCACCTTGGCGACGGCATCGCGCGGCACTTCCATGCGCGCTAGTTTTTGCAGACCGATTTCCCGCGGGGTTGAAGCCGCCGTAATAAGGGCTTTTCTGCTGCCGTAATCACGGATCGAACGCGTGAGTTTGCGCGTGTCCACGCCGTATACGCCCGCTATGCCGTACTTCTTCATCACATCCCCCAAGGCGGCCGTGCTGCGGCAATTGGACGGCATATCGTTGTACTCACGTACTATGAGCGCGCCGATAGTGGGCCTGCCGGTTTCAAAATCTTCGTCGGCCGTACCGTAGTTGCCGATCAACGGATAGGTCATCACCACAGCCTGATACGTGTATGACGGATCGGAAACGATTTCCTGATAGCCGACCATTGATGTATTGAAAACGATCTCGCAGACGCGTTCGCCATCTGTGTCGCCGAAAGCCGAACCGTAGTACTCACTGCCGTCTTCCAGCAGTACCTTTCTGTTGATATCGCTAGCCATACAGAACCCTTCCATTCCTGGAATGCTTATAAGCAGCACCGATAAAGCCCTTAAACAACGGGTGCGGCCTGTTGGGTCGACTTTTGAATTCGGGATGATACTGCACTCCCACAAAGAAGGGGAGATCCGTCAGCTCCACTGCTTCCACATATCTGCCGTCGGGGGACACGCCGCTCAGAGTTAAGCCTGCTTTCTCCAACGTCTCCCGATAAGCGTTGTTGAACTCATAGCGGTGGCGATGCCGCTCACTAATAGACAGGCTGCCGTAACAGCGTTCCAGCGTCGTGCCCACCTGGATGATGCAGGGGTAAGCTCCCAGTCGCAAGGTGCCCCCTTTGTCTATCCGGTCGCTTTGGCCGGGCATAAAGTCGATGACCTTATGGCGACACGCCGCGTCGAACTCGCCGGAGTTCGCATCGACCATGCCGGCCGCGTGGCGGGCATACTCGATTACCGCAATCTGCATGCCGAGGCAGATGCCCAAGTACGGCAACCTATGTTCACGAGCATATTTGGCCGCCATGATCATACCTTCCATGCCCCGAACGCCGAACCCACCAGGGATGATGATGCCGTCCAGGTCGGCGCACATCTGCGCGCAATTCGCGTCGTTCACCAGCTCGGAATCAATCCAGCGGATTTTCACATGCGTGTCGTGATGGTAACCGGCATGGCGCAACGCCTCCGTCACCGACAAATACGCATCGGGCAACCTCACGTATTTGCCCACCAATCCAATCTGCACGCTCTGTGAACGTTGCTTTATCTGCTCTACCATCCGTTCCCATTCACGCAGATCGGGAGGCGACGTACGTATGCCCAATTCCCGACAAACGACGTCCGAGAAGCCGGATTTCTCCAGCATCAGCGGCGCCTCATACAGATTGTGCACAGTGATGTTCTCAATCACGCAATCGGGCTTCACATTGCAGAACAACGATATCTTCCTAAAGATGGATTCCTCCAAAGGCGTATCGCAACGCAGCACGATGATGTTCGGGTTGATGCCGATACCTTGCAGCTCCTTAACCGAATGCTGCGTGGGCTTGGACTTGTGTTCATGGGAGCCGCGCAGGAAAGGCACGAGCGTCACATGGATAAACAGGCTGTTCTCTCGCCCCACCTCCAGCGATATCTGGCGCGCCGCCTCCAAAAACGGCAGAGATTCGATGTCGCCCACTGTTCCGCCGATTTCGGTGATGACTACATCCGCGGACGTCATTCGGCCGAGACTGTAGATGAAGTCCTTAATCTCCTGCGTAATGTGGGGAATCACTTGCACCGTAGTGCCCAGGTATTCACCCCGACGCTCCTTATGCAACACATTCCAGTACACTTTGCCGGTGGTAAGGTTGGAAAACCTATTCAAATCCTCATCGATGAACCGCTCGTAGTGGCCAAGATCCAAATCGGTCTCCGCGCCGTCTTCAGTCACAAACACTTCCCCGTGCTGAAATGGACTCATCGTCCCAGGATCGACATTGATATACGGGTCCAGCTTTTGCGCCGCTATTTTTAAGCCTCTCGCCTTTAACAATCGCCCCAATGACGCAGCGGTAATGCCTTTCCCCAGGCCGGAAACCACGCCGCCCGTCACGAAAACGTATTTGGTCATGATCTTCTCCTATCTCGGCTCGGCTTACTTGACGCCGAACAGCAACTCGCCGTAAGTGGGAAACGGCCAATACTTTCTGGCGCAAACCAACTCAGCCTCGTCGCATACTACACGCAGCTCGCCCATACAAGGCAGTACGATATCGCGTATGTCGTAGGCTTTCTGACGCGCATCCGGCGCGGCTTTCAGTTTCAGCAACGCGGATTCCAGGTTGTCGGTTCTGAGAGCAATTTGCTCCGCCAGCCCCGAGAGCTTGTTGACCAATCGTTTTTCCACAACGCACGGTATGGTGTCGTCCAGCGCTCGTTTCACCGCGGCAGTAGCGGCAATATCATGCGTATATGCCTCTACCGCCGGTAAGATCTCTCTTCTTACCATGTCCACCATGGTGTTGGCCTCAATAATTACCGTGCGGCAGTAATTCTCCAGCATAATCTCACACCGCGACTCCAATTCCGCCGTGGTGTAAACACCGTGCGAGGTCAGCATATCGACGTTCTTTTTATCCAGCAGATGAGGCATGCAATCCGGCGTCGTCCGATAGTTGCGCAATCCTCTCTTCTCCGTAGCCTCTATTACCCAGGCTTCATCGTAGCCATTGCCGTTGAAGATAATCCGCTTATGCTCCTTGATCGTCCTTTTGGTCAACGCTTGCAAGGCGGCGTTGAAGTCGGCCGCGCCTTCCAACTGGTCCGCAAACTGCCTTAACACTTCAGCTACAGCCGTATTGAGCATGATGTTGGCGCAAGCGATGCTGTTGGACGAACCCAGCATGCGGAACTCAAACTTGTTGCCTGTAAACGCGAAAGGAGAGGTCCGGTTGCGGTCGGTGTTGTCTTTCGGAATTCCGGGCAGCACATCGACGCCCAACTTGATATGGGATTTGCCGCTGCCGTTGTAAGGCGAATCCGTTTCAATGGCAGCCAATATGGCGGTCAGCTCGTCGCCGAGGAACATGGAGACAATGGCCGGAGGCGCTTCGTTAGCTCCCAGCCGGTGGTCATTACCGGCGGTGGCGACCGATAGGCGCAGCAGATCTTGATACTCATCGACCGCCTTGATTACTGCGCAAAGGAACAACAGGAACTGAGCATTGCTGTACGGGGTATCGCCCGGCGTCAACAAATTCATGCCTGTATCGGTAGTCAACGACCAGTTGTTGTGCTTGCCGCTGCCGTTCACGCCGGCAAAAGGTTTTTCGTGCAGCAGACAAACCAGTCCGTGCTTCAACGCCACTTTCTGCATAATCTCCATCGTCAATTGATTGTGATCGGTGGCGATGTTTACGGTGGTGTAAACAGGCGCCAACTCGTGCTGAGAAGGTGCGACCTCGTTGTGAGCCGTTTTGGCGAGGATGCCCAGCTTCCAAAGCTCTTCGTTCAGCTCAGCCATATAGGCCGCAACGCGCGGCTTGATGGCGCCGAAGTAGTGGTCGTCCATCTCCTGACCCTTAGGCGGCTTCGCGCCGAATAGCGTGCGTCCCGTGTACATTAGGTCGCGGCGCAGCGCGAACATCTCTTTATCCACCAGGAAGTATTCCTGTTCGGGACCCACCGCAGGTCGCACGCACTTGACGGAGTTGTTTCCGAATAAGCGCAGAATGCGCAGCGCCTGCCGGTTCAGCGCCTCCATGGAACGCAGCAATGGTGTTTTCTTATCCAGAGCCTCGCCGCCATAGGAACAAAACGCCGTGGGAATACACAACGTCTTGGCTTTGATGAATGCATATGAAGTCGGATCCCAGGCGGTATAGCCCCTAGCCTCGAAGGTGGCCCGTAGTCCGCCGGACGGAAAAGAGGAGGCGTCGGGTTCGCCTTTGATCAGCTCTTTTCCGCTGAACTCCATGATGACTCTGCCCTCAGGAGCAGGGGAGATGAAGCTGTCATGTTTTTCCGCAGTGATGCCGGTCAATGGTTGAAACCAATGCGTAAAATGAGTAGCGCCTTTTGCAATGGCCCAGTCCTTCATGGCATTAGCCACTGCGTCGGCCACCGATTCTTCCAACGGCGCCCCCTCGTCGATCGTCTTCTTTAACGACTGGTAAGTTGCGGCAGACAATTTGGCCCGCATCACCTGTTCGTTAAACACCATACAGCCGAAATACTCCGAAACACCTGCCATAATGCGCCTCCTCGCCGTAGTAAAAAGAACCAAGTATACGCAAAAAGGCAAAGGCGCCTTCGAGGGATCTTCCTCAAAGACGCCTTTGCCTTTGACGGCTATTTTATATACGCAGAAACGATTTGTCAATCCCCCGTTCGCCATTGTGTCGCGTGTGTTCTGCACACAGGTATACATGGCTCTATACAGCGGTTTAAGCCTTGACAAACTGATGCCTGTAGATATAATTCTTTTCAATGAGCAATGGCGTTCATACGGCGAAAGCTATGCCTTTCCGCCGGTGGACGCCATTTTTGTTTACTGCGAAAGGACGGGAGACGTCGTGCGCTTAGAAGGTCAGGTACGCATACCATCCGGTTGTGCCGTCGCCGCCGTGATTTCCCGGGCGGGGAAGGTGATGTCCGGTGAGAAAATCATCACGGCCATGAAGCCGATGCACGATCGCTCAAACGGTCTGGGCGGCGGCTATGCCGGCTACGGCATATACCCGGAATATAGAGATTTCTACGCCTTCCACTTGTTCTTCAACGATAACACCGCCCGCAAACAGTGCGAGCAATTACTGAAGGAAGGCTACGAAGTTGTCCAAGCGGAGCTTATCCCTACGCGTCAAGTTGCCGCCATTACCGACGCACCGCTCATATGGCGTTATATCGTGCAACCATTGCGCTCTTGTCTTGAGCGTGTCCAGCTCGATGAAAAGGAATACGTCACCCGCACCGTGATGAAGATCAACACGGAACACGACGGCGCCAACGTGTTTTCCAGCGGGAAAAACATGGGCGCCTTCAAAGCGGTGGGCTTTCCGGAAGATGTGGGCGCGTTTTACCGCTTGGACGAGTATGCCGGGTATTGTTGGACGGCGCACGGTCGTTATCCTACTAATACGCCAGGCTGGTGGGGCGGCGCTCATCCGTTCACGCTGCTCGACTATTCCATCGTGCACAACGGGGAGATTTCTTCCTACGACGCCAACCGCCGGTTCATTGAAATGTACGGCTACAAATGTACGTTGCAGACCGATACCGAGGTTATGACCTATATTATGGATTACTTATTGCGCATCCAAAGCTTGACTTTAGAAGAAGCGGCAGCGGTGATTGCGGCGCCCTTCTGGAGCACGATCGACATGATGAACGACCAGGAACGCGAGAAACTCACCTATTTGAGAGCCGTATTCGCCAGTTTGCTCGTTACCGGACCGTTCTCCATCGTGCTCGGTTTCAGCGGCGGGCTGATGGCGCTGAACGATCGGCTGAAACTACGCTCTATGGTCGTGGGAGAAAAGGACGATAAGGTGTTCATCGCCAGCGAAGAAGCCGCCATTCGGGCTATGGAGCCGGATGCGGAGAACATTTTTGCGCCCGCGGGCGGAGAACCGGTAATTGTACGTTTGGAAGAGGGTTCTTACTGATGAGAATTGAGTATGTGTACCCCGAGTTTGAGGTTGTGCGTAATGAAGCGCGTTGTATTCAGTGCCGCGTGTGTGAGCGCCAGTGCGCCAATGAGGTGCATTCCTTCGACCCCGATACAGGCCTGATGCTGAGCGATGAAAGCAAATGCGTCAACTGTCAGCGCTGCGTCGCGCTTTGCCCCACGCGGGCGCTGAAAATTGTGAAGAGCGATTGCGCTTTGCGCGAAAACGCCAACTGGCCGCAAGGCTTGATTAAAGAGATCTACAAGCAGGCGAACAGCGGCGGGGTACTCCTTTCGTCAATGGGCAACCCCAATCCGCTCCCTGTCTATTGGGATAAAATCCTGATCAATGCCTCACAGGTGACCAATCCGTCCATCGATCCCTTGCGCGAACCGATGGAGACCCGGGTATTCCTGGGCAAAAAGCCGGCCAAGGTGGAGCGAGACGAAGGCGACGGGCTGAAATGCACACTCGCGCCGCAGCTTACCCTGGCGATGCCGGTCATGTTCTCGGCTATGAGTTACGGTTCCATCAGCTACAACGCGCATGAAAGTCTGGCGCGGGCCGCTGATGCGCTCGGCATCTACTACAACACCGGCGAAGGCGGGCTGCATGAAGACTTCTACCGTTACGGGCAAAACACCATTGTGCAGGTAGCCTCCGGTCGTTTCGGCGTACACAAGGACTATTTGGCGGCAGGCGCCGCAATTGAGATCAAAATGGGGCAAGGGGCTAAGCCGGGGATCGGCGGTCATCTACCCGGCGCCAAAATCGTCGGGGACATCTCCAGGACCAGAATGATCTCCGAAGGCACCGACGCCATTTCGCCCGCGCCGCACCACGACATTTATTCCATTGAGGATTTGCGGCAACTCGTCTACTCGCTAAAGGAAGCGACCGAGTATAAAAAGCCCATCATCGTGAAGGTAGCGGCGGTGCACAATATCGCCGCCATTGCCGGCGGCATCGCCAGAAGCGGTGCGGATATCATCGCCATCGACGGATTCCGCGGCGGTACCGGCGCCGCCCCCACCAGGATTCGCGATAATGTCGGCATTCCGATAGAACCGGCCTTGGCCGCCGTAGACCAACGACTGCGAGAGGAAGGCATCCGGAACCAAACGTCACTAGTGGTAGGCGGCAGCATCCGGAGTGCGGCCGATGTGGTAAAGGCCATCGCCCTGGGTGCCGATGCCTGCTATATCGCAACTGCCGCTCTGCTGGCGTTGGGCTGTCACCTGTGTCGCTCCTGCCATACCGGCAAGTGCAACTGGGGCATCGCCACGCAGCGTCCTGATCTGGTGAAGCGTTTGAATCCCGATATCGGCAGCGAGCGGCTCATCCGTCTGATGACGGCGTGGAAGCACGAGATTATGGAACTGATGGGCGGCATGGGCATCAACTCCATAGAAAGCCTGCGTGGTAACCGCTTGATGCTGCGCGGGGTAAATCTCAATGAAAAGGAGCTAGAGATACTCGGTATCTCGCATGCGGGAGAATGAAACGGATATTTGTAAATGAAAAATGGTGTCTGGGATGCCGGCTATGCGAGTACTACTGCGCATTTGCCAACTCCGGCGAGATCAACATGGTTAAAGCGCTGAAAGACAAGCCGATCTATCCGCGCTTGCGCGTAGAGGACGACGGCGGTGTGACATATGCCGTCTCCTGTAGACACTGCACCGATCCTCTGTGCGTAAGAAGCTGCATTGCCGCCGCGCTCAGCGTTGACGCAGGGGTGGTCACCATCGATCGCGATCGATGTGTCAGCTGTTATACCTGCATTTTGGTATGCCCTTACGGCGCACTGGCACACGATGACGCCGGAGTGGTGCGTAAATGCGAGTTGTGCCTAAACAACGCGATCGGGCAACCTGCCTGCGTAGCCGGTTGCCCGAATAGAGCCATTGTGTATGAAGAGAGGTGAAAGATCCATGCAGCGCTATGTAGTAATCGGCAACGGCGTCGCAGCTGTGGGCTGTATTGAAGGTTTACGCAGCGTTGATGGCGCAACGCCTATTACCGTTGTATCGGCGGAAAAGCACCCGGTCTACTGCCGCCCGCTCATCTCTTATTACCTGGAAGGCAAGACTGACCGCGACAAAATGCAATATCGCCCGGGGGATTTTTACCAAAAAATGGGTTGCGAGGTGTTGTACGGCGTATCGGCAGTGAGGATCGATCCTCTAGCGAAGACGGTCGCATTGAACAACGGTGACAGCCTTTCCTATTCGGCACTCTGCGTGGCAACCGGATCTTCCCCCTTTCTTCCACCAATCGCCGGGTTAGACAGTGTGCGGCAGAAGTGCACGTTCATGACATTAGATGATGCGCTGGCGCTGGAAAAGGCCGTCAATCCAGCCAGCCAGGTGCTGATTGTCGGCGCCGGTCTAATCGGACTCAAATGTGCGGAGGGCTTGTTGGCACGAGTGGGTAGCATTACGGTGTGCGATCTGGCCGATCGTGTTTTGTCCAGCATACTGGACAACGACTGCGCCGCCGTTGTGCAAAAACACTTAGAAGATCACCGTATCCGGTTTATGCTGAGCGACAGCGTGGAACGCTTTGAAGGCGACAAGGCTTATATGAAGAGCGGCGCCACAGTGGATTTTGACGTATTGGTAGCGGCAGTGGGCGTACGTGCCAACGCCGCGCTGGCCAAGGATGCGGGGATCGCAGTGAATAGAGGCATCCTCGTCAACAATCAAATGCAAACATCCGTTTCGGATGTATACGCGGCTGGTGACTGCGCCGAGGGTGAAGACGTTTCCTGTGGAGAAAAGCGGGTGCTCGCCATCATGCCCAATGCTTATATGCAAGGACGATGCGCCGGAATCAACATGGCCGGCGGCTCCGAGGCGTTTAACAAGGGCATGCCGATGAACTCCATCGGCTTTTTCGGGTTACATGTGATGACCGCGGGTACGTATTACAGTCCGGAGGCCGGAGGGGACGTATACGAGGAGACAGCGGCCGGCATGCGCAAAAAGCTTTTCAGCCGCGGCGGCTTTCTTACCGGATTCGTTTTTGTGGGCAAAACCGAGCGGGTGGGTATCTATACCTCATTGATCAGAGAACGGATTCCGCTGAACACCATCAACTACGAGCTGTTGAAAAAGGCTGTCTCTCTGGCGCCATTCTCAGATGATTATCGCCGAGAGAGACTTGGAGGTGTGGTATAATATTATGTTAATTAATGCTTCACACCTGGATTATGTCGCTTTGAACGAGTCGATTCGCAAGACCGACGAGAACTGCGAGCTCATCGGCTGCCTGGGACAAAGGTATATTGCGGCGGGCATGGCGCAGCGCTCCATTCGCATTGACGGAGTGCCCGGAAATGCGCTGGGCGCATACCTCAACGGCGCTACCATTACCGTGTACGGGAACGCCCAAGATGCGGTGGGCGACACCATGAACGACGGCAGAATTATCGTGCACGGCAATGTGGGCGATGCAGTCGGTTATGCCATGCGCAGCGGCGAGATCTTCGTGAAGGGAAATGCCGGATACCGTGCCGGCATCCATATGAAGGAGTATCGCGACAAAGTGCCGGTAATGGTCATCGGCGGAGTCGCCGGCAGTTTTCTAGGTGAGTATCAGGCCGGCGGGAAAATTATCGTACTCGGACTTGGCCGCGCTTCGCGGCCGATCATCAGCAACTTCCCTTGTACCGGCATGCACGGCGGGAAAGTGTACCTGCGTTCAGACTGTCGCGATGTGTTATTTCCAGATCAGGTAACGGTTAGGTCGACGACAGATGAGGATTTGGCAGACATCTTCAAGTATGTATCCGAGTATTGCAACCTGTTTGGATACGACGTCGCGCAAGTGATGAATGCGGCGTTTACCGTGGTTACGCCGAACAGCAACAATCCATATAAACAGATGTATGTGGCAAACTAACGGAAAGCGGGTAGAGGTATGGTCTATTCGGCGCAAGAGGTTATGCAATATGTCCAAGAGGAAGACGTGAAATTCATCCGTCTCGCCTTTTGCGATATCTTCGGCAAACAGAAAAACATATCCATTATGCCAAGCGAACTGCCTCGTGCCTTTGTATCCGGCATCGCCATTGACGCCTCGGCGATTGCCGGATTTGGTAATATCACGCGCTCCGATTTGTTTCTCCACCCGGACCCGACTACTCTGGCCGTGTTGCCTTGGCGACCGGAACACGGCCGAGTTGTCCGCATGTTCTGCAGCATCTCCCACTCCGACGGCAGAATAATTGAGGGCGACACCAGGAGCTTTTTGGTTAATACCATCGAAGCGGCCAAGAAAGCCGGCGTCAGTTTCGCCTTTGGTTCGGAAATGGAATTCTACCTGTTTAAGCTGGACGAACGCGGTAATCCCACCAAAGAACCTTACGACAACGCCGGATATATGGATATCGCGCCTGAAGACAAGGGCGAGAATGTGCGCCGAGAGATTTGCCTTACCCTAGAGCAGATGGGCATTTATCCGGAGAGCTCGCACCACGAGGAAGGGCCGGGGCAGAACGAAATCGATTTCCGCTACTCCGACCCGCTCTCAGCAGCGGACAACACCATAACGTTTCAGGCGGTGGTAAAGGCTATAGCGCAGCGCAACGGCCTTTACGCCGATTTTTCCCCTAAACCGCTCCCTGATAAACCCGGAAACGGTTTTCACATTAATATGTCGGTAAGGGCTGACGACGGCGAGGATCTTCTCCCCTATTTGATTGCCGGGCTGTTGGATAAAGTCATCGACATGACGGTTTTCCTGAATCCGTGCGAGCAATCGTACGAACGGTTAGGCAGCAGTAAAGCTCCCCGCTATGTCTCCTGGTCGAGCGAGAACCGCTCGCAGTTGGTCCGCATACCGGCAGCGGCAGGAGAATACCGGCGAGCCGAACTGCGCTCTCCTGATCCGACGGCAAATCCGTATCTTGCTTTCGCCCTGCTGATTAATGCGGGTCTCCACGGTATAAAGAACAGACTACCTTTAGGCAGTCCGGCTGATATCGACTTGTTCACAGCAGACCCGGCCACCCTTGCTCAGTTCAAAAAACTGCCTCAGACATTGGAAGAAGCGATGGCAGCGGCCGCAAACAGCACATTTATCGCCGAGTATCTGCCGACAGAGGTAATCGGCCCCTACATTCGGCGTTAAACGCAGCATCGCGAACGCTTGGCGCATAAGCAGGGGATGAGTAGAATGACTCTTAAAGAACAAGTATACAGCGTGCTTGTGGTATCGTCTTCGGACAGTTTCAACAACGCCATAAAACCCCTGCTCCCCGAGTCCAAGCTCAATCCGGTTCATATTCTCGGTAGTATCAGCGCAGCCAAACAGACTGTCCTGGCCAGGTTTTATGATTTTGTTCTGATCAACGCTCCCCTCCCCGACGATCCCGGCACAAGATTCGCCATTGATGTATGCAGCGAAAAAGGCGCCGTCGCCCTCTTGTTTGTGAAAAATGAACTGTACGATGAAATAACGGACAAAGTAACCCAACACGGCGTATACACCTTGGCCAAACCAACCTCTAAACAAATGGTATTGCAGGCTTTCAGTTGGATGGCTTCCACAAGAGAACGTTTACGGAATTTGGAGAAGAAGACGCTCTCCATTGAAGAAAAAATGGCGGAAATCCGTCTGGTCAACCGCGCCAAATGGCTGCTGATCGACGTGCTGAAAATGACGGAGCCCAACGCCCACCGTTATATAGAGAAACAAGCGATGGATAGGTGCGTCTCGCGCCGGGAGATCGCAGAGAGTATTATTCACACTTATGGGCGCTAAAAAAAGAGACGCCAACCCACGACTAAAGTCGTGGGCTCCCTCTCGGCAATACTTTCGTGGAAGTGAGGATCCTTTCGGCGACTTATGCCCTGATCGTGTCACCAGCTTAGTTGTCTTTCGCGCCAAGACATCACGCCTGCAGATTTCCGGATAGCGCATAGCTGTTGAGCTCCGTTATTACATTGGAGGGCAGCCTTACAGGTCTACTGAACAACTATCTGCTTCGTCACGAGGATACCCGCGACATTGCCGTTCATCCGTAATAGTAATACTCGCAGTAGCACCTAGAAGCTCAGACTCAAGCCGGCAAATGCGCTCGTATACCCCACTTCCGCACGCACCGCTGATCTTCTGACGCCGAAACTGACTGAGTTAAAGCCCGCTTCAATGCTCACAGGAGCTACGAGAGTATGCGAGCATCTGATCTCAATCCCTGCGCCTGAACCGACAGGCACTCCTAAAAAGTCCAGGTTAGGGCTCCAGAACAGCTCGGTGTTTAACTTGAGCCTTGGTGACAGCGCCGTCGTAGTAAAGACTGCCAGAGCAGGACCGGAGAAAGTGTCGGCCCCTGATGAGCCCTTAATTGAATGCCATAGTGAAACCCATCCTCCGCCAACCGAAAACCGGAAATCCTGAACCCAGCCAACACTTTTAACAGCGTCACGTTGTTTTCGTAATCGTATACCTGGCGCTCATACGGATAATCCTGATATAAAATGACCTTGTCCGCCCCATATACAGAGTATGAACCGGTGAATCCTACAGACGGATAGTCGAGATAACTCGTCACACCGACATAACCGCCACGATCTCGATTCAACAGCCTTTATTCGACGAGATGGAGGTAGTAGCTTCCACCTAAAAGAATGGAAGTATCGGCATATGCAACTGATCAAC
>DUQB01000206.1 GCA_012838035.1 Bacillota bacterium
CCTGGATGCCACTTTATCGACCAATACTTTACGACGATACTTGGGACACCTAGATCAAATGATAGCCAATGTTATATACGGCCTTATTGCTTGTGGTCCATCTTTTTGTTCCCATATCTTATTATACACTTGCCGAATGCATAATGAAAAGTCGAATCGCAATTCATCCCACGGCAAAAGTCGTAAGCTTTCTTGCTGATTCATCGTAAACCATACCGTGACGTGCACGCGCATGTTCTGCCGACTCCGCGATTTTCAGCCAGGCTTTGCCATCCCACTCCCAAGTGCCGCCGGCAGGTTCACCATTTTGTAATCGACCGCCAAACAAGATTATGATTATCTTCTTGCGGCCCGCATCAAAAGCCATACCTACTCGCGAGCGTCCCGAAGGGCCTTGCGTCGTCCGAATTTCGGTCCACTTGACGCCGTCCCACTCCCACGTATCATTTGTGTCGCGAGGAATACCCCCGAAGAGTACCACTTTGTTTCGCTCTTTATCATAAGCCATACCGGCACGGGAACGTGCCGATGGACCGGTCTGCGCCACCAGCTTCCACTCGCGACCATCCCATTCCCAGGTGTCGCTATTGAACCCGTCTAGACCTCCGCCGCCAAAAAGAACCACTACGCCGCGTGCTTCGTCAAAAACCATTGAGTGCCCCATACGCGGCGAAGGCCCTGTAGTAGCCACAAGCCGCCAGGATACGCCGTCCCACTCCCAGGTATCGCCATACATCGGCGCGTTTCTGGTGTTACCGGCAAAACCGCCGAACAGGACGGTAACTTCTCTCTGACTATCATATGCCATACCAGCGCTATGTCGCGCAGGTGGTCCAGCATTAGGCAGCTGCACCCAAGTACACTCTCTTACCGCTTGTTCGCATTCGATCCGCTACAGCGCCATCTCCTGCGTGCTGCCGGATGGCCGTTACTTTTAGTGCTTCACGGGAATCAACCGGCGTGCCAACCTATTCTTCCGAACTAATCTCACCGCGCCGTGCGGGCACAATTCCTGGCAACATAAACAATCAATACATTTGTGGTAATCGATTTTGAACTGCGTATCGATGGCATCAACAGGACAACTACCGCGGCAGATACCGCACTGCTTGCAAATGGCACCATCTATTTGCGGCTGAGTGCGCAAGAAGTCAATCAACGCCGGCAGCAGCCAGTGCGGCGCTCTGCGTATCGTTTTGTATGAAGTCGGGATGAGAAAGGGAACATGCGGAATCGTACTCATGTCTCCCAAGAGCGTTATACGAGCGGGATCACCTTCTCCCACGCCCAATCGGGCAGCCGCCTGCAACACTTCGAGTTGTTGCGGATCTAAACCGATCACTTGCGCCGCCACGGTATCCAACGCCAGAGCGTCATCGCTTACTAGTAACAAGCCGACTGGACGCGGTTTGCCGTTGGTCGGCCCGGCGCCTTCCATGCCGACAATGCCGTCCAGAATGTTCAGCTGCACTTTACACGCCAGATGGATGTCAGCCAGTACTTCGCCGAAGACGTGCAGATCCGGAGCATCGCGATGATAAGCCGCCTTCCGTAAGCCCGGTATGCAACCGAACGTGTTCTTTACGGCTCCGGTATAAGCTGCTGAAGAGTGCGTCTTTAGTTTGGGCACGTTAATGACCACATCGGCTTCTACTATTGGTCGCGCAATATGAAAGGCAGCACCCACATGCTTTGTTCGACTCGATACGGGCACCGCGCCTTCTCTATCAAAGTTCAGCAGTACGGCACCTTCTTCGTCGCACACCTGCGCAAATCCGGCTACCATGAGCGCCTTTGCCGTCGGCGCTGTCCCCCCAATGGCTCCTCCTGCCGAGTCGCCGACAAATACTTGACAGCCCCTGGCTTGCAGTATGCGGATTAAGGCTCGCAATACCTCCGGATGGGTAGTGGCCGCTTCTTCAGGACGTCTGGGAGCAATTAGATTTGGTTTGAGCAGTACCTTATCGCCACTTTTTACATACTGCTCCCAGCCGCCCAAAGCGGCCGCTGCGTCCTCAAGCGCCGTCTGGATCAAACTAACCTCGTAATGTGAGCACTTCTTAATCACAACACTTGCGATGGATCTCGCCCCCCAAATGCAGAAGAAGCAACTACGCTTGTCTAAGCGCCGGTCAGTTGCTGCTGTCTATGTTTCTATCCATAATTTGACATACTCCCACGACTAAAGTCGTGAGATTCTTGGGTTCAAGCAGAGGCTGCGGTCTGAGACCGTCTTACGCCTCCTCGCCCGGAGTTGATGCCCCGACTCCTTATGTTGCAGGCTGCATTGTGGTCACGATCCATGACC
>DUQB01000207.1 GCA_012838035.1 Bacillota bacterium
ACTTCTAGTTTAGCATGAATATGCCTTGTGGGGTTTATCGGGCCTTGTGACCACTTTTGACAATCAAGCCGGACGCATGAAAATAGCCAATGTATCTGCGCTGGTGGCGACGCAAAGAGCCTTGGTGTAAGGACACTTTGCGAGCATTAATTTTTTGCGGCAAGCAGGAATAGGGATGTGTGAAAAAGAAAAGCGTACTTGTATACTAGGATAGGCAAAGCGGCGGATGAGGTTGTTGCCATGATGTATGTAGAGCAAGATCAACAAATGGTTAAAGGTTCTTTAAACCAGCAGGCGTATACCGTTTTGCGCGAGTGGATCGCTTCGCTACGCTTAAAACCGGGTACGGCGGTATCGGAAAACGGATTGGCCGAGCAGTTGGGCATGAGCCGTTCCCCTATTCGGCAAGCGCTGAAGCAACTGGAACACGACGGTTTGGTGGTTACGCTCCCACAGCGTGGTACCATGATCACCAAATTACATGAAAAAGATGCCCGTGATGCGGTGGCTATGCGCATACTGCTGGAAAGCTGGGCGGTTGAACAGATGAGGTTGCAACAGCTGCATCCGGATGAGCATCAGCTTGCGCGTTTGCTCGACCATCAGGCTGAGGCTGCGACAGCCGGCGAGTACAACCGCTTCCTGGAAGTCGATAGTCAGTTTCATGCGTGCATCATTGCCGGCGCAGGCAACGGCAAGGCCGTTGACCTGTTTGACCAGGTTAATGTCAGCATTTTGCGCGTGCGGGCTTGGACCTTGCGCCGTTTGAAAAATCTTGCGGATGGGGTCAGAGAGCATCGGGGCATTTATGAAGCCATCGAGGCTACGGATTGGGAGCGAGTCAACCAGTTGCTTATGGAAGCTGATGATGAATTGCTGCGTGCCATAAGTGACATGAAAGCCACTGAACCGGATCTATTCTAGAGATAGAGGTGTTTGGCCGGTCAGTTGCTGTAGGACATGTTCACGCGGTTAAACAGAGGATGGGGTTAACCCCGCGTCCCGGCAAGTTCATTTTCCGGGTATGTTTAACGCATGTTGTATACTAGGATTCCTTGTGGGTGCCACAGCAGGCATTCATGGCGGCATTCGTCGGGTTGATGGCTGAGCGCAGGTCGTCTTTAAGCGCTACGCAGCGTGCCCGGCCCTGTTATGTGAGATAAGGAGATGGCGGAGATGATTCCTGATTTGAAAGCGCACTGGGCGCAAGGCAAGACAATGCTGGGCACCATGGTGATCGCCATGCGTAATCCGGCCATTGCTTATGCCTTGGCCGCCGCAGGCTTCGACTTCATGGTTGTGGACTGCGAACACGGCTCTTTTGGGTACGAAACGATTGAGGATCTAGCTTTGGCGTGTCGGGGCGCCGGCATAGCCATGATCGTACGCATACCGGAGATTAGACGCGAGCCGGTGTTGAAGTGTCTTGAGGCAGGCGTCACTGGCATTTTGGCCCCGCAGGTAGAAACGGTAGAGCAAGCGGCAGCGCTGGTTTCTTATCTGCGCTATGCGCCGCAGGGCGGTCGGGGCGTATCGCTTACTCGCCCGCATACGGAATTTCGTAAGGTGAACGGCAGAGAGTACATGAAGGAAGCCAATCGGCGCAGCGTCTTGATTTTACAGGTAGAGAGCAAAGCGGGACTGGAGAACATCGATGCGCTGGCTGCGGTACCCGGGGTGGATGCGGTGCTGATCGGTCCCAATGACTTGTCGCAGTCGCTGACGGATGGAGCCAATAATGATCCTGCCGCAGTGAATGAGGCGATCAGTACCATCATACAGAGCGTCCATCGGCAAGGTTTGGTTTGCGGCATTCACTGTTCGCAGTTGCCCGATGTGCTCCGTTGGCGGGAACATGGGTTGAGGCTGTTGATGTGGTCGAGCGAAATCACGTTGTTGATGGCTGAAGCGCAGCGAGGTTTGCAGGCGTTACGTGAGGTGGAGAAGCAGTAGCGGGACGGATTGAGGAGACGGCGAACGGATCGGATACACATAGGTTTAAACAGTGTTCACTGTTGTGGAAAATTACTTTAGCAGATGAGGAGGAAATGGACATGCGTAGGCTTTGGCAAGTGTTTGCATCATTGCTGTTGGTAAGTATCGCGGGGGCATCTGCTTTTGCGGTTACCACCCTTGAGGTAGTGACTACTCAAGAGACGCTGGCTGAATGGTATAACGTACAAGGAAAAAAGTTCTCCGCCATTTATCCGGATATTGTGGTAGAAGCCAGGGTGCTGGCATCACCTAATGCGTTGACGGATCACATTACGGTGCGCTTGGCCGCCGGGAACCCGCCGGACATTGCCGACACGGTGGTGCGTGTGTACTACCCGTGGGCTGATGCCGGCCTGCTGGTCGATATGCAACCATACATGAAGGAGACCGGCGTGCTGGACCGGATTCTACCCGGGCTTGTCCAGGCCAAGTTGTACAATGGTGCGCTGTATAGCGCACCGACGACGGTTGATCCATTTCTAACCGCCTTTGATGCACAAATGTTTGCTGAAGCCGGTATCGTCGATCCCTATACCATGAGCAGGCAAGGCAACTGGCACTGGGAAACGGGTTTGGCGGCAGCCAAAAAACTGACTAAGCGCACTGCGGACGGGGTGGTGACCCAGTGGGGTTGGGCCCCGGGTAACAACAGCGATTGGAGCTGGGCCTCCTATATCGTTAGCAACGGCGGCAGCTTGCTCAGTCCGGATCACCGCACCGTGACGTTTAACCAACCGCCGGCCATTGAGGCTATGGAGTGGATTGCTGAGCTTTATAACGGACACGGCGTGGGTAAGGTCATGTACTTTCAAGCAGGGCCGCTCGCGATGGGAACAACCGGTACCGGCGGCTTACAGGCGCGCAAGAACGCCTATCCGGATGCGGACCTCTCATCCGCGCCTATTCCCGCCCCGGCTCCGGGTATGCAATCCAGAGGCATTATGTTCGCCGACGGTCCGGTAATCTTCGATAAAGGCGAAAATAAAGAGGCGGCGCTCAAATTTATCGCTTGGTGCCTTACGGAAGATGCGCAGAAATCTCTCACTGAGATTACCGGCAGAGTACCTGCCAACATGGCGGCTATGATCCACTGGGGCCAGCTGGCCGCGCATCTCATAGGCGGTGCGGACAAAGCGCATCTGTGGTCCGATGTCGCCGTCCATGCCCAGCTGATGCCCTTCGGCATTCACTATGCTGATATGATGAAAGTGCTGGACGCAGCAGCGCGTTCAATTATGAACGGTTCAGTATCTGCCGCTACCAAACTACAGGAGATCGCGGGACCTGTCCAGGCTATTCTTGATGGATACTACGGTGGTAAATAAGTAGATAAGGCGTACCGTCGCGGTAATAGGGAACAGGTGGGGCCTTCCCGCCTGTTTCCTGTGGTAATGAAAGGATGCCTGCATATGGGATATTTGCACTTTCTGGATGACTGGGGCTTGATCTCATACGCCAACTTAGAACGACGCCTAGGCGAACCGAGGTATGTTCCCGAGGCGACGTTGGAAGATGAACTGACCGAAGGGACCTGGAACTTCCCTTCCGTGGTGAGGGAGCCTGAAACAGGTCGTTACATAGGTTTTTACGGCGGCGCGGTCAGTCCGGAGTTCTTACAGCGGTTGAATGCTAAACGCGGGGCACGGGGCTATATTCGTACCCAAATCTTGTGCCGGGCGGAAAGCGCCGACGGCATCCATTGGGAAAAACCCGATTACAGGGAGCAGCTTAAGCTGTCAGGGCCCGTTTTTGCACCTAATCAGGTGTATAGTCTGCATCAGCCCAAGTTGGGTTCAGAGGAGTATCGCCTTTCCGGCATGCCGGTGTACTACGATCCCTATGATCCTGATCCGCAGAGACGTTATAAGTATTACTTGAGCGGCGCTTTCGCCGGTCTGCATATCCGCGGACCGCAAAGCATGGCGGTATCGCCGGACGGCATCCATTGGGAACTGGCGCATGTATTTAAGGACCTGCCGGCGGTCGATACGCCGTCTTCCGTGTTTTACAACCCGTTGGAGCAAGCATATATCATCAACTGTCGGCGTGATCCCGGCGATAGGCGGATATTCTTCCGCAAGACTAAAGACTGGATTCACTTTGATCCGCCTCGCCTGATTATGCATCCTGAACCGGAGGATCCGCCGCTGGTCGGCTTTTACGGTATGCCGGTGGTGCGGTATGAAAACATTTTTATCGGTCTGCTCTGGCTGATTTATAACGATCCGACTCGCCACGCTTTGCCTAACGGCCCGATAGAGTGCGCCCTGACTTATAGCTATGATGGATGGAACTTTAACCGCTTGTTCCATCGCCCGTTCATTCGGCGCAACGAACTGGGCGAGCACGGTGGGGGATGTATATACACAGGGTGCATGTTGGTGGATGAAAATCATCAAATCCGTTTTTATTCGGGTGGGTCCAAGGCGGAACACTTCCAGAATCAGGATTTGGCGGATGCGGCGCTGATGTTACACACCTTGCGGCTGGACGGTTTTGCCTACTACGCCACGCATGCCGGGCGCGGCAGGATGCGTACCCGACCCTTCATTATCACTGGCGACGACTTGCGTGTGAATGTCCGTGTACCCTATGGGGAAATCCGGGCGCAGATACTCGACGAACGCGGACAGGTGCTGCCAGGCTTCAGCTTTGCGGACTGTCAGCCGTTTACCGGGGATGAGCTGTTTTGGCGGCCCAGGTGGAGCGAAGGGCGCACATTCGGTGCAGCAAGGGATAATCAGCGCCGGCAACTGGAGTTTGAGATAAACACCGGTGAGATTTATGCGCTGCGGGGAGACTTCGAGATGCTCAACAGTTTGTGGAAACAGGACTAACAAGACCGTCGGAGACGAGGTAGGTCGAGAGAGCCTAGTTGAACCTGTAGAGCAAGGTCTGCCGTGTAACTGGATCTAATTGTTGGCAGGGTCGGAAATCGGTAAAAAAGGACGAACGGTGGAGAGTCACCTGTAGCTGGGATTTTATGATTGGCTAAAAACAGGGTGATAGCGGAAAGGCCGGTGCTAAGCCGGTTCTGCTCTCTTATACGTTCGAGGAAATCTCTTTGGACGATTCACGCGGCGGCTTGATGTAACTGTCGGCAGGTTCAGGAATCGTCCAAAGAGGATCAACACTGGAAGGTCACCTGTAGCAGGGGTTTTATAAGAAGCCTAAAGCAGGGTGGTCGCGGAAAGGCCGATGCTAAGCCGGTTCTGCTCTCT
>DUQB01000208.1 GCA_012838035.1 Bacillota bacterium
AAGTGAACAGGCGGAACCACTTTTCAACGTGCACGCGTGAACAGTGAATCCGTCCCAATTCAGACCAATGATCATTTTATAGCACCACCTAGATGCGTGTCAAGTTCCCGCGTTCACTCACTTAAAATGTTACCGCAGTGACATCGGATCACTCATTAAGATTGTCACCTAAGGGTGGTTGACGTGCCGATGTCTCTGCAAGAGCCGGATACTCTACATGCATGAGACAAAGGCCGTGCGCAGGCGCAGTATCTCCGGCATACTCCCTGCGCCCAGTGCGTAACGCCATCTCCACATCGGAGCACGAACGTTTATGTTTACCGATATCAATCAGCGTACCCGCTAGTATCCGAACCATGTTGTATAGGAAGCCGTTCGCGCAAACGGTAAAATGAATGAACGGCTCTTGCACCTCTATCATGGCCGATTCCACGCTGCGAATGGGTGTAGTGGGCGTACTGCCCGTAGAACGAAAGGCGCTGAAATCATGGCGCCCTACAAACAACCGAGCAGCGGAAGCCATCGCGGCGACATCCAGTGGTTCTCTAATATGGTACGCATACTGCCGCCGAAATACATCACGATACGTCCCATTGTCTATTGTATAACGATAGGTTTTGCCAAGTGCGGAGAACCGGGCGTGAAACGTAGCCGGTACTATTTCGGCATTACGCACCACAATATCCCGCGGCAAACGGCTGTTCAGCGCCAAAGCCCAACGCACAACGGGGATGGACGACTTGGTGACGAAGTTGACCACTTGGCCGTAGGCATGGACTCCCGCATCGGTCCTGCCCGCCCCATTGATGCGCAAACGCTCTCCGGTGAGCTGCGTGATGGCTTGCTCTAAACTGCGTTGTATTGTAGGTATGCCTTCGCCTTGGTCTTGAAACCCATGGTACGCTGAGCCGTCATATGACACCGTCACACGTAAATTTGGCATTGTGTCACTCCTAAATCAGCCAGGTGATGCCGAGGATTAGCGCAACGCCCGTCAATAGCGCATAGTCGCGACTGCCCAACGGCGTTAACCGTTCCAACGGATATGTTGAGTGAAAATAACCGCGAACCACCAGAGCGTCGGCAAGTTGATCCGCCCTGCGTATACCGGCGTTGAAAACCGGAATAATCAGACTGATGGTGCGTCGCCATACTCCGCGCCACCCTTGCGTCCAGTCCACTCCCCGCGCAATCTGCGCTCTCCGTATCCGTCGCACCTCACCGGCCAGATTGGGGAAAAAACGCATCGCGATCAATACGGCCAGGGAGAACGATTCCACCGGTATGCCGATCCGCTTCAGCGGATGTAACATGCTGCGCAGCGCGGCCGCGAGCGCAGTTGCCGACGTGGTGATGGTGAGCCAAACGGCAGATGAGACAAGTAGTATCAATCTAATAGCGGTCCATAGACCAACCGTCGCATCACCACTGGTATACCGCCACCGCCCCACCTGAACAAGCGTGACGCCTGTTTCACCTTTAGTCAGCAAAAGCGCGATAAGGGCGAGCCAGAAAAAAGGGCGCAGGAAACGGTACGCCGCTTGCCACGACACACCGGCCCACCGATAGAAAAACGCTATGACAAGAATCAGCATACTTAAGTCGTACCAGCCTTGCGCCATGGTGACAGCTGCCGCCATACCAATTGCGCTTAACAGGCGCGTACGCGGATCAATTTGCGCCAGACCCGTTTGCGGCTTTACAGTAGCGTCGGCAAGCCTCATGATTCAGCCATTCCCATCTGCAAATACACGGCTTCCGCCAGAGCCTCCGGCGTGCGGTCCTCAGGCCGAATATGCCGTCCAGAAGCGTTTAGAAGGCTTCTGAGGCGCTCCATCTGCGATTGACAGCTAAACCCCGCCGCATCACTTTCAAAAGGCTTGTACTCACTCATAGGCCCGTTAAAACGTATCCGACCCGCGTCAAGTATGAGTAAACGATCAGCCCATAACCGTATTCGCGTGATATCATGGGTAGCCACAATGCATGTACACGCGCCACTATTAAGATAATCCGTCACGCCGCGCCACACGATTTGCGCAGAGGATGCGTCCATTCCCGCAAGCGGTTCGTCCAAGAGCAACAAAGTAGGTTGCATTACCAGCACTGAGGCCAACGCCACTCGGCGTTGCTCCCCTCCACTCAGTGAGAAAGGCGATTGTGGTCCATACGTCTGTGGATCGAGATACGCTCGGGTCAAGGCTTGGTGAGCCATGCGCTTGGCTTCTTGCAAAGGTATACCATAGTTGAGCGGTGCAAACATGACCTCGTCCCATACGGTAGCTGCAAAGAACTGAGTTTCAGGCTGCTGCAGCGATATGCCTATTCGCGGGCGTAGCCGTCTCCAATCGCCAGGTGTGCGTACTTCCTTCCCGTCATAACGTAAGACCCCCGTACTAGGCGCCAACAAACCGGCCAGCAAGGTTATGGTGGTGCTTTTACCGCTTCCGGACGGTCCAAGTAGTGCCACCTTGCTCCCGGTAGGTATGCTGAAAGATAGTGATAGGCGCGCTGTGGTCCCATCGCCGACAGGCGCATACTCATAGCCCAACCCATCTGCCTCAAGCCGCATGTAACGTTACACCCTTTCGGAAAAACTTGATGCGGAGGAATAGGCGAGCAAGGCGTCATACATTCCGGACACGGACCATTCCGGTACATCCAGGTGGATACCTTTGTGGGTTAAAGCCTGTCGGAAGCGCAATAGCTCGGGTTGCTCCGCTCCTGCCTTATCCAGCAGAGACGTGTCGGAAAGGACTTCGCTGGAGCGGCCGACTCCGGCCAACTTGCCCTGATGGAGTATGCCGACACGATGAGCCCAAAGCGCTTCATCTGCGCTGTGAGTGATATGTAGAATGCCGGTTCCTAATTCGACCACGCTGCGCAAAACGCGCAGCACAGTCAACTGTGCTTGCGGGTCAAGCATACTGGTAGGCTCATCTAGAATGAGGAAACTGGGTTGTGACGATAAAACGGCCGCTAAACCCAGTAGTTGCTGTTGGCCGCCGGAGAGTGCCGTTGGGTTTGTTTCCAAACTCAAATAGGACAACCCTACCAAACGCAAGCTCTGCTTTACGCGTTCACGTACGTTTGTATAGCCGTGATCCGACGAGCTCAAGCCAAAGGCGATTTCCTCAAATATCGTCGCTCCGATAAATATATCTCCCGGACTCTGCGCCAGGTAGCCGATCCCATCTCCACCCAACCGGCGTACCCTACCGGCGTCGGGCGCCAAAAGACCCGCACCGATACGCGCTAGAGTCGATTTACCTACACCGCTTTTTCCTAGTAAGCAGAACCATTCACCACCGCTTATGTGCATTGAGAAATCGTCTAGGAGCTTCCGTCCGGCATAGGTATGGGTAATTTGATCGAAATGGAGCGTCGGCTTGACGGGCATTCAACCAGCCTCCCGTGAACGCATTTATCATAGCATACAGTTTCTGAAGATGAGCAGCAAAAAAGGGGCATGAGATTATCGTCTCACACCCCGATTTTCATTTTCGTCTTTAAGTGCTATACGAGTTCAATAAGGGCCATGGGCGCAGCATCGCCGCGGCGGGGCTCCAACTTCAGGACACGCGTGTATCCTCCATTGCGCTCTTCGTATTTAGGCGCTATCGTCTCGAACAGCTTTTCAACCGCTTCCGGCTTTGTGAGAAAACTTGCCGCTTGGCGCCGCGCATGCAAGTCGCCTCGTTTACCGAGAGTGACCATTTGGTCTACCAAAGGCTTTATTGACTTCGCTTTCGCTTCGGTAGTCGTGATCCTACCGTTTAGAACCACAGCAGTTACCAAGCTGCGAAGAAGGGCGCGCCGATGGCCTTGCATACGACCTAACTTGCGCTGCCTCATGTATTCCCAACCTCCCACGCGAATCATCAGTACAAATCTTACCAGCGTATGTGAACCTTGCCGCTCCGCCCCATGTTTTCGCATCGTTTACACGGGGTTGTATATAATAGTCAGGCTGGGCGCATCGCTGACGCCTTAATCGTCAGACTGCCGCAGTGATAGGTTCAACGCCGCCAACTTTTCTTTGACTTCTTGTAGAGACTTCTTACCCAGGTTACGGACTTTCATCATGTCTTCCTCGGTGCGCCGCACAAGCTCTTCAACCGAGTTAATACCGGCCCGCTTCAGACAGTTATAAGACCGTACCGACAAGTCGAGCTCTTCAATGGTCATCTCCATCAGGCGATCTTTCTGTTCTTCTTCTTTCTCCACCATGATCTCGATGTCGCCGCCGTCTTCCGTGAGATTCACGAAGAGACGCAAGTGCTCGATAAAGATGCGCGCGGATAGGCTGACCGCCTCGTTGGGGGCAATACTGCCGTCTGTCCATACTTCAAGCGTCAGACGATCGAAATCCGTACGCTGACCCACGCGGGTGTCTTCCACTTTATAGTTTACCTTGCGGATTGGACTAAAAATGGAATCCACGGGGATCACGCCGATAGGTTGGTTGGAGCGCTTATTGCGCTCAGCGGAGACGTATCCTCGCCCCTTTTCGATCGTGATCTCCATTGTGAGTCTGCCGCCTCTATCAAGGGTGGCGATGTGTAAATCCGGGTTAAGAATCTCTACTTGACTGGTGACCTGAATGTCGGCCGCGGTGACTTGGCCTTCACGAGCGACATCGAGATGTACGATGACCGGCTCGTCACCATGCAATTTAACCAAAAGATTCTTCAGGTTCAGCACGATCTCCGTGGTGTCTTCAAGTACACCTTGTATCGTGGAGAACTCATGCAGAACTCCGTCTATACGAATGGCCGTAATAGCGGCTCCGGGAAGTGATGACAACAAAATGCGCCGCAACGAATTTCCCAGAGTAATGCCGTAGCCTCGCTCCAGCGGCTCTACTACAAACTTGCCGTAGTTGCCGTCAAGTTCCACAGTCTCTATTCTCGGCTTTTCAATCTCAAGCATTCTTGAGACCCCTCCCTAGCTGATCGCGCTTGCCACCACCCGCCACCAAGCCGTCATGCGGTGGCTGTTACGGTGACCATTGGCAATCCACACTCCCGTACGCATTATGGGACAAAAGCATGGGTGCTCGTGGAGTCCACCGTCCATGGCCGGCAAATCTCCTCATGGGCTTGCTGGCCGAGATTAGCGAGAGTAAAATTCAACGATAAGGTGCTCTTGTACTGGAACATCGATTTGATCGCGCTCAGGCACTGCCAGAACCTTACCGGATTGCTGCTCAAAATCAACCTCAAGCCACTTAGCCGTTCCGCGTGATGCAGCTGCTTCCAGGCTGCTTTTTACCATAACCATGCCTCGGCTGGATTCTTTAATCGCCACGACATCGCCGGGTTTGACGCTAAAAGACGGAATGTCTACTTTGTGACCATTAACGGTCACATGCCCATGCATTACCAATTGGCGTGCAGCAGCCCGCGACGGAGCAAAACCCATCCGATACGCAATATTATCTAAGCGCATCTCCAGCAACTTAAGCAGTTGTTCGCCGGTAACTCCGCGCCTTCTGACGGCTTCATCATAGTAATTCTCAAACTGGCGCTCCAAAACGCCGTAAATTCGACGAACCTTCTGCTTTTCACGCAACTGCAACCCGTATTCGGAGGCCTTCCTTTGGCGTCCTTGACCATGTTGTCCCGGAGCATAGGCGCGCCGATCCACCGGGCACTTTTCCGTAAAACACTTATCACCCTTGAGAAAAAGCTTGCCGCCTTCTCTTCTGCACAAACGGCAGACCGCTTCTGTATATCGTGCCATAAAAGCCTTCTTACACCTCCTGCAATGATAACACCGTCTACGCCGTTAAATACGCGCAGACTCGTACCCAACCGACTTACTATACACGACGACGCTTAGGCGGCCGACAGCCATTGTGCGGTATGGGCGTGACGTCTTTAATCAAGCTCACCTCAAGCCCAACCGATTGGAGTGACCTAATTGCCGTTTCACGACCTGATCCGGGTCCCTTAACATAAACTTCCACTTCACGCATGCCGTGATCCATTGCGGCACGTCCTGCCTGCTCTGCAGCCATGCCCGCGGCGAACGGCGTACTCTTACGGGATCCTTTAAAGCCTTGATTTCCTGCGCTTGACCAGGAAATCACCGCGCCCGATCTGTCGGTTATGGTTACGATTGTGTTATTAAACGTTGATCTGATGTGTGCGATACCGCTCGGAACGTTTTTGCGTTCACGCCGTTTGGTGCGCACACCTTTCCTTGGTCTGGCCAATGCCGCGCCACCTCCATAAAATGGATAACCTGTTAGTCTTTACTTCCCAGCTTTTTTCTTGCCGCCCACAGTACGTGCCGGTCCCTTGCGCGTGCGTGCGTTAGTGCGCGTACGCTGACCGCGTACCGGCATACCGCGACGATGTCTTAGGCCGCGATAACAACCAATGTCAATGAGACGCTTGACGTTCGTTTGGACCTGGCGGCGGAGATCGCCCTCAACAATATAATCATGATCAATCACTTCGCGAAGGCGGGCTACCTCGTCCTCAGTGAGATCACGTACTCTGGTGTCGGGATTGATTCCGGTTTTTGCTAAAATTTCCTTGGACCTAGACAGCCCAATGCCGTAAATGTACGTAAGGGCTATCTCAAGCCTCTTATCTCTGGGCAAGTCTACCCCTGTGATGCGTGCCAAAAACGCCCACCTCCACTATTAACCCTGTCTCTGCTTGTGTTTCGGATTTTCACAAATGACCATTACTTTTCCCTTACGGCGAATGATCTTGCACTTCTCGCACATAGCCTTTACGGAAGGTCTTACCTTCACGATAAACGCCTCCTCTAAGAGTTAGGCTCAATTCTGTATCGGCAATGTCTCGCCGCTACCTGTCGGTTAAGCCAGGGGAACAATACCAGTTTGGCATAATATGCCACTGCTGATGCAATTACTTTTTCCGATAGGTGATACGACCTCGGGTGAGGTCATAAGGAGACAACTCGATGGTCACCCTATCACCAGGCAGAATCCGAATGAAGTTCATACGCATCTTGCCGGAGATATGCGCCAGTACTTCATGGTTGTTCTCCAGCTTTACACGAAACATCGCGTTGGGCAATGCTTCCAAGACCGTCCCTTCTACTTCGATGACATCTGCTTTAGCCAAAGCTTACCGACCTCCCACGCACACCGCGTGTACACACCGCGCTATTTTACCATATCTGTCGCAACTATGGTACCAAAGAGTTTGGTCCGACTACTATACGGTTAAAACTTCCGGACCGTGCTCCGTAATTGCAACCGTATGCTCAAAGTGAGCCGACAGCGTACCGTCAACGGTAACGACAGTCCAATCGTCCGCCAGAATCTCTACATTGTACCCACCGGCATTCACCATAGGTTCAATAGCCAGCGTCATACCGCTCTTTAACCTTACGCCTCTACCGGGTTCACCGTAGTTCGGCACCTGAGGCGCCTCGTGCATGTTGCGCCCAATGCCATGTCCTACAAAATCACGCACTACTGAAAACCCGGCGGCCTCTGCATGCGATTGGATCGCATGCGAGATATCCGACATCCTATTACCAACAACCGCCTGTTGGATACCACGATTTAGAGCTTCCCGCGTCACCGTCAGCAACCGTTGCGCTTCTTCGCTAATCTGCCCGACCGCGAAGGTACGAGCGGCATCACCGTGATACCCTTCTACTATTGCGCCGATATCTATGCCGATGATATCGCCTTCAACCAACATCAGCTCACCAGGTATGCCATGGACGACCACTTCGTTGACTGAGGCGCAGATGCTGGCCGGGAATCCATGATAACCTTTGAATGACGGTACGGCCCCCACTTTTTTAAAGAACTCTTCCACAGCTCGATCAAGATCAAGCGTGCGTACGCCAGGTCTTATCATCTCAGCAAGAATCTCAAACGCCTGAGCGACGACTCGTCCGGCTTTACGCATCTTGGCGACTTCCTCAGGAGTTTTGATAATAATCACTCTGCCACCTCTTTACCGGCGGCAGCCTGCTGCATCGCCCCCAGGGCGGCCAGACGACCGATAATGGTCTCGAATACTTCCTGTACGGGCCTAAGGCCGTTTACGGTAATCAGTTTTCCTACTTCCTTATAAAACGCCAAGATGGGTTCCATATTCTTGCGGAAAACGATCAACCGGTTACGCGCGGTTTCCGGAGTATCGTCCGGACGTTGTTCCAATGCGCCGCCACAAACGTGGCACACCGCCCCTGGCGCCTGTACATTTGAGTTTGTACCGCATTGCGTGCACACCCGGCGATGTAGAATGCGCCGAATGGACTCAAACTCAGGTATTTGGATGCTTACTGCGGCACTTAGATGCATATCGAGTTCAGTTAAGGTTTCATGGAGACTTCTCGCTTGTTTAACCGTGCGGGGGAACCCATCCAGTACGAAACCGTTTTGGCAGTCCTCTGCAGTCAGACGCAGTTTCACCACCTGAATCGCCAAGTGGTCGGGTACAAGCCCCCCGCTCTCTATATACTGGCGCACTTGGCCTCCCAGTTCACTCTGAGCCTGCATGTTTACACGAAACATGCTTCCAGTAGAGATATGAGGAACACCGTAGTAGCTTGCAAGGAGCTTGCCCTGCGTGCCTTTACCCGCAGCAGGAGGTCCTAGCATCACCAGTCGCATTTTAATTACTCCCCTATTTCATGAAACCTTCGTAGTGCCGTAACAGCAAATGGGCTTCGATCTGTTTCATGGTATCCAGAGCTACGCCGACTACGATGAGCAACGATGTTCCGCCAAATGCTATAAACGACATGGGAATACGCGTAATCGCCGCCACAATGTTGGGCATAACAGCGATAATGGCTAGAAATATGGCGCCGAACAGCGTAATTCGACTCAAGACGCGATCCATATACTCGGCAGTCGGTCTACCCGGACGTAATCCCGGAATAAATCCGCCGTTCTTCTTCATGTTATTGGCTACCTCTACCGGATTGAACGTAATTGCCGTGTAGAAGTACGTGAAGAAGATGATCAAAGCGATATACACGATGTTATAGCCCAACGTCCCTATGCTCAGCCAGTTAAAATACTTCGCCACTGCCGGTATGAACTGACCTATGGTCTGTGGAATCAACAGCACCGACGAGGCGAAGATCACGGGAATAACACCGGCTGTGTTAACCCGCAGCGGAATATGCGTCGATTGTCCGCCATACATCCGTCGGCCTACGACCTTCTTGGCATATTGCACAGGTATGCGTCGCTGCCCCTCTTGCACCATCACGGTTCCTGCAATGATCCCTACCGCCAACACCATATAGATGACTACACTGATGAAAGAGATGCCACCCTGACCAACCGCTTGAAACATACGGAAGGTGGTGTAAGGCAGTCCGGCGATAATCCCGGTAAATATCAACATCGAGATTCCGTTGCCGATGCCGCGCTGTGTTATTTTCTCCCCGAGCCACATGAGAAGACACGTGCCTGCAGTAAGAGTCATGACGATCAACGTAAGGGTAAAGAAGTTGGGATTGGCAATGACCTGCCAGCTCCGTGCCAACAGCGTAACGCTGATGGCTTGGATCAACGCCAGTACGATGGTGCCGTACCGAGTATACTGCTGTAACTTCTTGCGTCCCTCCACGCCCTCTTTCGCCATCTCTTCCAGTTGCGGTACGGCAACCTGGAGTAACTGGACAATGATCGACGCTGTAATATAGGGGCTGACCCCCATGGCAAATACAGTGAATCTGCCTAGTGCACCACCGGAGAACAAGTCGAGGAAACCAAAAGCGCCGCCTTCACCTACGCCAAGCATATTAGCCAACGCTCTTGCGTCTACGCCGGGAACCGGTACGTGAGCTCCGATGCGATAGACTAGCAGGAGTGCTCCGGTGTACAGGATCTTTGAGCGCAGATCTCCAATCCTGAAAGTGTTGCGCAGAGCATCAAGCACCTAGATCACCTCTGTTTTGCCGCCGGCGGCGGCGATCTTCTCGGCTGCTGTCGTGCTGAATGCATGTGCTTTCACCGTGATAGCCCGATCGATCTCACCGCGTCCCAGTACTTTCACCCCGTCATGCAGTTTCTTGACGAACCCGCTTTCTTTCAACAACTCAGGGGTTACTACTGTTCCCGGCTCAAAAGCGACCAGATCCTCTACGTTGATCAGCGCATACTCCGTCTTGAAATGGAAGTTCTTAAAACCACGTTTGGGTAGCCGCTGCTGCAGTGGACGCTGTCCACCTTCGAAAGCCGCTCCCTTGGTACCGCCCGAACGAGATCCTTGCCCTTTGGAGCCCCGTCCGGAAGTCTTACCAGACCCTGAACCAATGCCGCGTCCTACGCGTGCTCTTTTCTTTCGAGCGCCTGAGCCTGGTTGTAACTCATGTAATCTCATGAACTGCACCCCCTGGATCTCCGCTGCCGCCATTCCACGCAATGTAAAATAGGGTCAGCTGTGCATCCTAAAGCTCTTCAACCTGTACCAGATGGCGGACCTTATAAATCATACCGCGCACACTGGCGTTATCTTCTTTCTCTACCTCAGACTGGAGCTTATGGAGCCCAAGGGCTCGAAGCGTATCCTTCTGATCTTGTGGGAAGCTAATAGCGCTTTTCACCCATTTAATACGCAGCTTGCTCAACGTATTTCCTCCTCCCAGTCACACGTGCTGCAAGTAACGTGTGCTGAAAACCTGGTGAGGTTACCCTACGATCTCCTCAACATTCTTGCCGCGGGTCCGAGCAACCTCTTCAGCTGTCCGCAGCTCTGACAAAGCCTTCATCGTGGCACGAACCACATTGATGGGATTGCTGCTACCCAACGACTTTGTGAGAATATCGCGTACACCGGCAGCCTCTACTACAGCACGAACGGGGCCGCCGGCGATAACGCCGGTACCTTCCGAAGCTGGACGCAACATGACATTTGCGCCGCTGAACCGTGTAGTTACCGGATGCGGTATCGTTGTGCCCATTATAGGCACCTCGATCATATTTTTCTTTGCATCATCGACACCCTTACGAATGGCATCGGAGATCTCCTTCGCCTTACCGGTGCCGGCACCAACGTGGCCTCTGCCGTCGCCTACGACTACGACAGCGGCGAAACTGCGGGTTCGTCCACCTTTTACGGTTTTCGATACCGGATTGATGCTGACAACCTTCTCTTCCAGTTCGCCAAGAGCGTCGGCCTCAACGCGCCGCATACTCAGTGCCACCATCTCACGCTCCCTTACAATCACTCACAAGAATGCAAATGCTCTCTAAAAATCCAGACCTGCTTCGCGTGCGGCATCCGCCAACGCTGCCACCCGGCCGTGATAGAGATGACCGCCACGATCAAACACAACTTGCTTGATCCCTTTTTCGCGGGCACGCTCACCGATTAACTTACCAATGACCTTAGCGGCTTCAATGTTTTTGGTGCTCTTAAGTTGAGCCCGGACTGCCGGTTCTACGCTACCGACGGCAACCAAGGTTTCGCCTTTAGTGTCGTCAATAATCTGCGCATAGATGTGATGCAGGCTTCTGAAAACCGCCAGCCTGGGCTGTTCGGTAGTACCCGTTACACGCTTGCGTACGCGCAGGTGCCTTTTTATTCTTTCGGCTCTACGATCTACTCGCGCCACATTCTTCACCCCACGCTCACTACTTGGTTACCTTACCGGCTTTACCGGCTTTTCTACGAATCCGTTCGTTGGCGTACTTAATGCCTTTGCCCAAATACGGTTCGGGTTCGCGCACTCTGCGAATCTCTGCAGCCATTGCGCCGACAGCTTCCTTATCGATACCGCGTACGGTGATCTTCGTAGGCGCAGGCACGTCAATCTCAATACCCGCCGGCGGATTGATTTCTACCGGATGGGAGTAACCCACCTGTAGGACCAACTTAGTCCCCTGTTTAGATGCACGATAACCCACGCCGGATATTTCCAGGGATTTCTCAAACCCCTTGGTGACGCCCTCGACCATGTTCGCGACCAAAGTGCGGGTTAAACCGTGCAATGCCCGATGTCTACCTTCGTCCGATGGGCGCGTCACATCTATCTGTCCATCGGCCAGGCTCATCGTAATCTCATCAGGTAAGACCCTGGAGAGCTCCCCTTTGGGCCCTTTTACCTTCACTGCGCTGCCGTTGATAACTACCTCTACCCCCGGCGGGACAGGTATCGGCTTTCTTCCAATTCTGGACACGAAAATCATCCCTTCCTAAGAGGCGAGCTTTACCAAACGTAGCAGATAACCTCGCCGCCCACGCCGGCTTTCCGAGCGTTCTTATCGGTCATGACCCCAAGCGATGTTGACAATACGGCAATCCCTAGGCCTCCCAGCACGCGCGGAATCTGGTCGTGCTGAGTATATACTCGTAGGCCGGGTTTGCTGATGCGCTTGATGCCGGTAATGACCTTACCCTTATTAGGGCCATACTTTAGGAACACCCTAATGATTGGTCGCCCTCCGTCTTCCACGATCCTGTAGTCGCGTATATAACCTTCTTCTTTAAATATCCGCACAAGCTCTCGTTTCATGCGAGAGGCCGGGATGTCAACCTGATCATGGTTGGCGGAGCTTGCATTGCGAATCCGCGTCAGCATATCGGCGATCGGGTCTGTCATCACCATCTACACTTCAACCCCTTTCAAAGCTCCTACCAGCTCGCTTTAGTAACGCCAGGGATCTGGCCCTTGTGAGCGAGTTCTCGGAAGCAGATGCGACACATTTCAAAGGCACGCATGTAGCCACGGGGACGACCGCAAATCCGGCATCGGTTCACTTGCCTTACCGCGAATTTGGGCGACCGTTTCGCCTTTGCTATCATTGACTTCTTGGCCACGCTACGCCTCCTTTCCGCATATGAACGCTACAAAATTTATGCTGCACGGAACGGCATACCCATTCCCTTAAGCAGCTCCAGAGCTTCTTCGTCCGTCTTCGCCGTAGTCACGATGACGATATCCATACCGCGAGCCTTATCTACGCTATCGATACTGATCTCGGGAAAGATAAGCTGCTCTTTTATGCCTAAAGCGAAGTTCCCGCGTCCATCAAAGCCTTTCGGCGATACTCCCTGAAAGTCGCGAATGCGAGGCAGGCTCACATTAACTAACTTATCCAGGAAGTCGTACATCCGCTCGCCGCGCAGGGTCACCTTAGCACCAATAGCCATACCTGTACGCAACTTGAACGCGGCTACCGATTTCTTAGCACGGGTAATTGCCGGTTTTTGCCCACTGATTAGGGTTAGATCCCTAACCGCAGCCTCGAGCGCTTTAGAATCGCTTACCGCTTCGCCAACACCCATGTTGATGACCACTTTAACCACCTTGGGTACTTCCATGGGGTTGGAGTACTGGAAGCGCTGCATCAAAGCCGCTTTTACTTCAGTGTCTAGTTTTTCTTTCAGACGAGCCATGCGTTTCGCCTCCTTTGCGGTTAATCGATTGCCTTACCGCATCGTTTGCAGGTGCGTGCGGCGCTACCGTCACTCCTGCGCACGTTTCCGGTACGTACGGCTTCGTCACAGTTAGGGCAGACCACCATCACATTGGCGGCGGCTATCGGCCCTGGGCGATCAATAATGCCGCCCTGCGGATTCTTCTGCGACGGGCGAGCGTGCTTCTTAATGATGTTGACTCCCTCAACCACCACACGCCCCTTATCAGGGATGACCTCCAGCACTTTGCCTGTCTTCCCGTTGTTGTCACCGGCAACAACCTTAACTATATCGCCTTTTTTGACATGCACTTTAGGTGCCAACGACAATTCCCCCTCTACAGGACCTCGGGCGCTAAGCTCACAATGCGCATGAAGTCTCTATCGCGCAATTCACGAGCGACAGGCCCAAAGATGCGGGTGCCCCGCGGAGCCTTCTGATCGTTGATCACAACAGCCGCGTTCTCGTCAAACCGGATTTGTGAGCCGTCGGGACGAGCAGTGACTGCTTTGGTGCGCACGATCACAGCCTTTACGATTTCGCCCTTTTTGACCACGCCTCCGGGCGTTGCTTCTTTAACAGTTGCTACTATTACGTCGCCAACTCCGGCGTAACGACGGTTCGACCCGCCCTCAACTCGGATGCATAATAATTCCTTAGCCCCGGTATTGTCGGCGACACCTACTCTGCTCTCTTTTTGAATCACCTTAGCCGTCCCCCTTTCTAGGGTAACGTACCGGCAAATCTTACCGGGCCCTCTCCCTTATTTCCACAACACGCCAGCGCTTCTCCTTAGAGAGAGGTCTTGTTTCCATAATCAGCACACGATCTCCCATTTGGCTCTCATTGGCCTCATCATGCGCTTTAAACTTCACTGTCTCCCGCATGGTCCGGCGATAAAGCGGGTGCTGCACTAGGCGCTCCACTTTTACGACCCGGGTTTTGTCCATTTTGTCGGACACTACAACCCCAACCAAGGTCTTACGCTGGTTACGTACTTTTGCCTCCGGCATGCTTACCCTCCTTACGCCCTCTTGCCGCTTAGTTCGCGTTCTCTCATCAACGTCATCACACGCGCGATATCCTTACGGACGGCTCTGATACGCATGTGATTCTTCAGCTGCCCAGTGGCGGCCTGAAAACGCAGGTTAAACAGCTCTTCTTTCAGATCCACCAAGCGCCCTTTGAGTTCGTCACCTGTCAGGTCGCGCATTTCCTGTAACTTCACTCTGCGTCACCACCCGCGGCATCTTCAGCTATAGCCTCTTCGCGCTTCAGAAACTTACACTTGATCGGAAGTTTCTGCGCAGCAAGACGCATGGCTTCTTTTGCTAACTCTTCACTAACTCCACCGATCTCAAACATCACACGACCGGGCTTGACTACGGCTACCCAGTATTCCGGAGCGCCCTTACCGCTGCCCATTCGAGTTTCAGCCGGCTTGGCGGTCACCGGTTTATCCGGGAAGATTCGAATCCAGACTTTACCACCACGTTTAATATGACGCGTCATGGCAATACGAGCGGCCTCAATTTGGGTGTTCGTGATCCAGCCGTGTTCCATAGCTTGTAAACCGTATTCACCCAATGAAATGGTGGAACCGCGCATTGCGACGCCTCTATTACGCCCTCTATGCTGCTTACGATACTTCACACGTTTGGGAATAAGCATGCCTACTCCCCTCCCTGCGCGGCCTTGGCTTCACGCTTCGCGGGAAGCACTTCGCCTTTGTATACCCATACCTTGATGCCGATACGACCGTATGTCGTTCTGGCCTCGGCGAAACCGTAATCAATATCGCCGCGCAAAGTATGCAGTGGTACGGACCCTTCAGTACTCCATTCGGTTCGAGCGATTTCAGCACCGCCCAACCGACCTGAACAGCGCACCTTAATACCCTTGGCGCCCATACGCATCGCGCGCTGCTGGGCTTGACGCATCGCTCTACGGAACGATATGCGTCGTTCCAACTGGAAAGCGATGTTCTCAGCGATCAACTGAGCATCGAGCTCAGCCTGCTTAATCTCCAGAATGTTGATCTGGACTTGCTTTCCGGTGAAACGCTCGAGTTCTTGACGCAAATGCTCAACCTCGGCGCCGCCCTTACCGATGACCATTCCAGGCCTTGCGGTATGAATGGTGATTCGGCACCTGTTAGCGGCCCGCTCTATTTCCACACGGGATACGCCGGCAGTGAAAAACCGTTCCTTGACGATGCGCCGAATGGCAAGATCCTCGTGCAGAAGGGCGCTGTACTCCTTCTGACTGGCATACCACTTGCCTTCCCAATCTTTAATGATGCCAAGTCGCAACCCGTACGGGTGTATTTTTTGACCCACGCGTCGCTCCCCCTTCCGCCATTACTCCCGTTCGCGTAAAACCACAGTGATATGGCTCGTACGCTTACGGATGCGGTCTGCCATACCGCGGGCTCGCGGCAGTATTCTCTTCAAGGTCGGACCTTGATCGACATAGGCTTCCGCAATGAATAAATCTTGCGGATTCAAATCATAATTGTTCTTGGCGTTTGCGCCGGCCGACCGGACGACCTTCTCCAGCACTCCGGACGCTCTGCGCTGCGTAAACCGTAGAATGGTCAACGCTTCCGGATACGATTTACCTCGGATAAGATCAGCCACGGCTTGAGCCTTACGAGGCGCAATACGCACATACTTCGCAACTGCTTTTGCTTCCATTAGCCTGAACCCACCTCTCGCCGCCTACTTAAGGGCAGTGGAGCGCTCAGTGTGCGCGCCGTGCCCCCTGAAAGTACGGGTGGGGGCGAACTCGCCCAACTTATGACCCACCATATCCTCGGAGATGTATACCGGGACATGTCTGCGACCGTCGTGAACGGCAATCGTGTGCCCCACCATCTGGGGATAAATCGTAGATGCTCGAGACCATGTCTTAATGACTCGCTTTTCGCCGCTCTCGTTCATCTTTTCAATCTTCTGCAGCAAACTCGGATGAGCGTAAGGGCCTTTTTTCAGTGAACGACCCAAATAATTTCCTCCTCCCGTTCAGGCTGCGCTTAGCGTGTGCGGCGCCTGACTATCAACGCGTCAGATTTCTTCTTCTTGCGTGTTCTTGCACCAAGCGTCGGTTTGCCCCACGGGCTCAGCGGACTGGGATGACCGATGGGCGACTTTCCTTCACCACCGCCATGTGGGTGATCCACTGGGTTCATAACCACACCGCGAGTGTGAGGTCTACGCCCTTTGTACCGTGATTTGCCCGCTTTCCCGAGCTGGATGTTTTCGTGCTCTACATTGCCGACTTGACCGATGGTTGCTCTACATGTGGCCAACACCATACGATACTCGCCGGAAGGCAGCCGCAAGGTAGCGTATCGTCCTTCACGCGCCATCAGTTGTGCCGCCGCGCCTGCGGAGCGAACCAACTGGGCGCCCGCACCGGGGTACAACTCCACATTGTGGACTACGGTACCGACCGGGATATTAGCTAGAGGCAACGCATTACCGACCTTAATATCGGCATCCGGCCCCGACTCAATCATCTGTCCGACGCCTAAGCCGACAGGAGCCAGAATGTACCTCTTTTCGCCATCCAAGTAATGGATGAGAGCAATACGGGCCGAACGATTCGGATCGTACTCTATGGCAGCCACTTTACCCGGCACGCCGTCTTTATCGCGTTTAAAGTCGATGATACGATAACGCCGCTTTACTCCACCGCCGCGAAAACGCAAGGTTGTGCGCCCTTGGCTGTTACGTCCACCGGTTCCCCGGAGGGCATCCGTCAAAGACTTTTCGGGACGCTGCTTCGTAATTTCTTCGAAGGAGCTGACCGACATGCCCCGACGGCCGGGGGTCGTGGGTTTATACTGTTTTACCGCCATTGTTCTACCCCCTATAGCCCTTCAAAGATTTCAATGTGATCTCCGTCACGTAAGGTTACGACAGCTTTTTTCCAATCGGGCCGTCGTCCTACGGATCGACCGACACGCTTCAGTTTGCCGACGTAATTTATGGTATTTACATCCAGCACTTTAACCTTAAAGATCTCTTCGATCGCTTCTTTGATCTGAATCTTATTGGCCTTCTTGTGCACGACAAACGTGTATCTATTGAGGGGCATCAGGTTACTGCTTTTCTCGGTGACTATGGGCCGGATGATGATATCTCTGGCTTCCATCATGCCAACGCCTCCTCAAGCAGGCCAATGGCGTCTTTGGTAATCATCAGCTTACCGTGATTCAGCACTGCATGGGCGTTCAAGTCGCCGGCAGAGCTGAGAAGTACGCCGGGTAGATTTTGCGTTGCCAGCATGAGATTTCTATCGAACTTGTCGCTGACAATCAATGCTTTTGCCGCATCAAACCTACTGATAACATTGGCCATGATCTTTGTTTTTGGTTCCGGTACGGTGAGTTCACTAAGCACAATCATATCGCCGGCCGCCACTTTTGCCGATAAGGCGGACCGCAGCGCAGCCTGACGCATTTTCTTGGGCATAGCTTGACGATACTCGCGCGGATGCGGACCAAACACCGTACCGCCACCGCGCCACTGCGGCGCTCTGGTGCTGCCTTGACGCGCACGCCCCGTCCCTTTCTGCCGCCATGGTTTACGCCCACCGCCGGATACGAAGCTGCGCGTTTTCGTCGCTACGGTACCCTGACGCTGATTAGCATGGAACATCACTACTGCTTGGTGCAACAGAGCCTCGTTAACCTCAGCCCCGAAAACCTTCTCGCTTAACTCTATCTCGCCGACTTGTCGGCCGTCCATGTCATATAGGGTTACTTTCGGCACTGTTGAGCCTCCCTCCATAAAAAAGTACGTGTTGCGGGCTGGTCACTGATAAGTGAACACTGATCCGTTGCCCTTTATGCCTTATGCTTTACGGTAGCTTTGACAGTAACAAAGCATCCCTTTGGTCCGGGAACGGAGCCCTGCACGATCAGGAGGTTGCGTTCGCCATCAACTTTCACAACACGCAGGCCCTGTATTGTGCACCTTTCGCCGCCCATTCGCCCGGCCATACGCCGGCCTTTAAACACGCGGGCAGGGTCGGTTGCGCCCAACGAGCCTACTCGACGGTGGTACATGGAACCATGCGTCTGCGGTCCGCGGCCGAAACCGTGACGTTTTATTGGTCCGGCAAACCCTTTACCCTTACTAACCGCAGTCACGTCAACATACTCACCAGTGGCGAATACCGCGTCAACCTTGAGTTCGTCTCCAACATTAAGCGCCTGCATAAAATCGGAATCTTCGATCCGGAATTCGGCCAGCTTCCGAGCCGGCACTACCTGAGCCTTCGCAAAGTGACCGCGTTCAGGTTTGTTCACGTTCTTCAGTTTTTCACCCAAACCTAGTTGTACAGCTTCGTAACCGTCGGTTTCAACGGTCTTTTTCTGTACCACACGCACCGGACCGGCTTCTATTACGGTAACCGGTACGACATTGCCGTTTTCAGTGAAGATCTGGGTCATGCCTAGCTTGCGTCCCAGAGTTCCCTTCGGCATCTTGATCCCTCCCACTCAATTCGCACGTAGGCGAGAACGCTCTAAAGCTTGATCTCGATGTCAACACCGGCAGGCAGATCAAGCCGCATCAGAGCATCTACTGTTTTCGCCGTCGGTTCAATGATGTCGATGAGCCTCTTATGCGTACGCATTTCGAACTGCTCTCTTGAATCCTTGTGGACGTGCGGCGAACGAAGCACAGTGTATCTGTTGCGTTCTGTGGGTAGCGGTACAGGACCCGATACCTGAGCGCCTGTTCTCTTCGCGGTCTCTACAATCTTCTCAGCCGACCCGTCGAGGATTTCATGATCGAAAGCTTTTAATCGGATACGAATTCTTTGTTTCGCCAAAATCGTTCTCCTCTCGTCGCCCGATTAGCGGGCTTGCTCGGCGGAAATAACCTACCGGCATGGACCACCCGCACCTGCCACGCTGCCGGGTGTGCTCACTTCAGTAGCAACCTTCCGCGTCATTGCCTGCATACAACCTAATCCAGGTCTGAAGCGCCGTCTCTTAGAATACCAAGTTACGGCGCTCTTGTCTACTTCCAAAGCACAATTTTACGCAATGATTTTGGAGATGACTCCGGCGCCTACGGTGCGGCCGCCCTCGCGAATGGCGAAACGCAGGCCTTCCTCCATGGCGATGGGAGTGATCAACTCTACCGCGAAATGAACGTTATCGCCGGGCA
>DUQB01000209.1 GCA_012838035.1 Bacillota bacterium
ACGATCATGCAGGCGATCTACTTGCCGTGCTACGACGGCTTACAGACCAATACGATGTTCCGGCAGACGGGTGTAACAGCTACAAGGCCATGTATCTCGGTCTTGAGGCAGTGGAAAAGGATCTGCATCGACATATCGCCAAAGAAAACAACATCCTGTTTCCTCGCGCACTTGCGTATGGAGCTGCTTAGAAAAAGCGCATCATTGAAGGGAGGCAGCCGAAAGGCGCCTCCCCGCGTTCATTGCAACGCTGACATCATTTGAACCTGCATTGGTACTGATTAGGCAGCCTTCGGCAGACTAGTTCCCCACCCGATTCACAAACATGACTTCAGCCAAGGTACGCTTGGGTACATGCAAGGTACCGTTCTCGTCCTTGTAGTACTTGATCGAATCGACCGCATCTTCAGCTACCGGAGATTCGGCTGGATAGCCGAGCGCTATAAGTGAGTGGATGTGATAGTTCTCGGGTATTTGCAGCAGTTCGCGCAGTCCCTCGCGATCGATGGAGCCCAACCAACAGCTGCCGATTCCTTCGCTCACCGCTGTTAGAATAAGATTCTCGATGGCAGCTCCCGCATCAGAATCATATCCGGTAGCACGGATTTCGCGATCCGCCAAAACGGCGATGTATGCTGTGGGTTCTTCTCCCGCTTGGGGCGTGCCCTTCGGAGCGATATAAGCCGCCCATCGGGTCATGGAAAAAACCGAAGGCAAGAGTTCCGGATCGTTGATAATCACATACTTGATGGGCTGCAAATTAGCCCCCGATGGAGCTAGGCGCGCCGCATTCACCAGTTTTTCCAACACATCCGTGGGAATTAGGTCCTGCTTGAACTTACGGATGGTCCTCCGCTTTAATATGGCTTCGTATACATCCATAGGTAATACCCCCTTCTTGTTAACGCAAACCGGCGTTGTAGATCAAGTTGATCGGTAACATAGCTTTGCCTCGTATCATGCAGCAGCTCTGTCGCTCCGGACACAAAGATCGCCTGTGATTTAGATTCCCATTTTGCCGGTAATTTCCTCTTGTGAAGTAGGTATATGCTGTTAGCGCACGACGGAAAGCTCGTAGCACCGGACACCGGCAGGCGCCTGCCTTCCTCAACGAGAACATCCGTAGAGGATGCATCTCAAGCTCGCGTAAAACACGCGGCAGGTGGTAATAGGAAGATCTAGAAGACGTATGCAGATATGACCGTTTGGGCTCCGTATCCGGACAGCCAATCCCTGTGGAGCAACTTAGGTATGTATAGAGGTGGCATATATGCTTAAGATATTGACCTGTATAGACCGCGTCCCCATATTCAGTACCCTCTCGCCTGCAAGCGTTAATAAAGTCCACTCCATTGCGCATCATCGTCACTATGAAGTAGGTGAAACCGTCTTTACCACTGGTGATGCCGTCGATTATCTGATGGTGCTGATTTCGGGAGCCCTACGGCTAAGCAGGACTAATAAAAACGGGCGAGAACAGATCATACGCGAACTCGGTCCAGGCGAGTTTTACGGAGAGCTGGCTCTTTTTGCGGAGTTGCAAGCTGAGGGCGATTTATACGCCATTGCCGCCACCGATGTGTGTATGATGGAACGCAAAGCAATGCAAGAAGTGCTGCGCGACTCACCTCAGGTCGCGTGGTCGCTGCTGGGGGCAATGGCCAATCGCCTAGCCGAGGCCGAACGCCTCATCGCCAACCTAAGTCTGTTGGACGTCACCGAAAGGTTGGTCGCCGAGCTTCTACGCCTGGCTGAGACCGGTGAAGCAACGGCATCGGGCGTTCGTTTCACCTTGCCCATCACTTGGGCGCAATTAGCTACAAAGCTGGGCACTACGCCGGAGAGCCTCAGTCGCAGGTTGAAGCAACTGAACCACAACGGTTTGGTCACAACTGATGGACGCCATGTCCACCTCCTAAACCTAAAGGCGCTGCAAGACATCCTCGATGACGCGTGACCCGCCAAGGCGGCGGAGTCGCAAATAGGATCGGCGAGGATCGGCGGCTTATACAGCAGCCCGCTCTCGACTGAGCGGGCTGATATCGTTCCTTGTGCAGTACACTGGCATACTACAGTTGATCAGGCGATACGGGCTGATAAACCTCCAAATCGGTAACATCGACTTCGCGTACGTCCACAGCCCAAGGCGCTGCCAAATCAGCCGGCAATATGTGCTGCTCAACGCAACGCATAAATACATCAGCAATATCCGCATACACTGTCGCTGTGTCGCCTTCGATGGGTACGCGACTGTAATAAGGCTCAGGAATGGGATGAATGCGACCGCTGGAGATATAGGCGCCGTTTTGAGCTTTGGCCAGCTTTATCGACTCGTCTATGGCTGAGAATAAAGTCTCGTTATGAGTCAGTCCGCGGATGAAATTGCGATAGATATCCTCCGTCTTGCCGTTCATCGCCTGTGTACTGAGCACTTCCCGCCGCCCTTGCTTGGTCACGACCAGTTGATTATTCTCCACGACGGCCGTCCCCAATGTCCCCTCGACACGATAATAATGCGGCTTGTTGACGGCGTTGTTGTAAGTCGCTAAATAAAGCAGTTCCGGACCTTCCTTGGTTTTAACCCAAACCGCTGCGGTATCTTCCATCTCCGCCAAAGGTTGCGCCCGATACATGCTTGCCCGCACTTTGACAGGCGCCGCCAGTTGACCAGGTGCGGGAGCGGCAATGTAGAGCATGTTATTGAGCATATGCGCAAAGGCATTGTCCATAGGGCCATCCAACACATATTTGTCTCCAATGCGGAACTTCCCAGCCCAGGAAGCACGTTGGTAGTATTGGTCGGAGCGGTTGCCTAAACCCACGCCGGAAATGCGCTTTACTTCTCCTAAGCTGCCGGCTGCGATCAACTGCTTTAACTTACCGACGGCATCGGATGCTAGAAGTTGGAAATCTATGCCGCAAAGCAACCCGCTATGTGCAGCCGTTTGAGCCATGGCTATCGCGTCCTGCACGGTTACTGCCGCCGATTTCTCGCACAAAACCGGATAACCAGCCTCCAATGCCGTAATCACCATTTCCCGGTGGAGGTGCAAAGGTGTGGCTACAGCCACAATGTCACATTCGCATTCGGCCAGCATTTCCTGCCAATCCGTATAGATATGTACGCCTTTCTCCCGCCACAGCGCCAACTGTTCCCCGTATGCTTCCTGATTAATCTCAGCTATGGCGTGTAGAGCGGCCAAACCTTCTTTCTCCATAGCCTGCAATGCCCGAATATGCACCCGACCGAAACCGCCGAAACCAATAAGAGCAACCCGAAATGGATCTCGCATAGTCTATACGCCTCTTTCATTCCTTCGCAATATGCGTCTATTGATCTAAACCGGCACTTGCTAAATAGACAAATGAGCAGCTAATTTGCGAGAGCAATTCTGCACTGCGCCACCACCCGTCCTAGTTCGAGCTCGTGGGCTGCCACTGCTTCGCCTGCCAAGCCCAAGCGCAATTGCGTCGCATCCACCAAAACAGGCACTTCGCCCTGTAACACCAAACAAACCCAATCCTGCTGAGTCGTCTCCTGGCTGACGACCGTATAGGACATTGAGTGCCAGGAGCCATCAGTGCCGCGCGCCGCAAGCGCGACGGTTTGCTCTAAATCCTCCACAGCGCTTTGATGGACGTATACCGTCACCTGCACCTGGTGGAGATGGGGCGTATCCCATATCAGGTATTCGTCGGAGTTCGCTTTGCGTCGCAGACGATCGGTATCGCCATAGAACAATGCGGCAGAGCCTGTGGAATACTCCCAACCCGTAGATTTTGTTTGTGTTTTAAGGCGCTCTGCGGCAAACCAACCTGTACTTGGCGGTAACAATTCATCCTCAATAATAACCCAATTGCGTACCACAATCCTATACGTACGGCTTGTAGTTACCCCCGCCGCGGTTGTCAAATTCAAGGTGAGATCATAAGCGCCGTCAGGTAGTAGTAATGTATCATAGCTGAGCGTATTCACCAAGCTGTCGCCGCTATACAGCTCGTAGACCGACTCGCTCGTCACATTCGTAGCCGTAACAGACACATATTGCTGTTCTTCTACCGGCAAGCTTGAGCTCAGCTGCAAGTTTAGCCGCCCTGTCACCACTGCGCCGTAAGGAAGGGTCGGTGACTCTAAACGCATGTGCTCCACATAAAAGGATGAACGCTGTGTATGCTCCCAGCCTGTGACATCCTGTACATACAACTCTAAGCTGTGCTCTCCGTCACTCAGGCCGGCGGCGTGTAATTGCAGGTCCGTCGGAAGCTCCGATCCGCTGTAGACATTCTCTCCATCAAGCGCCAACCGCACCATGGCGGGCTCTATACCCCTGGTTGCAATCTGAAGCGGCATATGAGCAGCCAATGTTACTTGGTCTTGCGGCGATGCCGTCCAAACCGCCCGCTCCGGAGCCTGCAGCACTACGATTTCGGACAAAGCCGCGGCTTGGTGTTCCGAGCGCATGGAGTCTACTCTAAAGCGCAGCCACGTAATAGGAGCCGCAGGCCCTTGTACAACGGCGGCACGTCCTGGCGTAAGCGGCATATTGATACCCGAGACGGTCGTGCCGTCGCTAAACAGCAACGTGCCGGACCGGATCTGCTTCAGCGGATCGCTACTGCCCCAAATCCATATGGCCCCCACCTGCTGCGGTTGCTCCCATGCAAGCTCCAGCCATGCTCCCGCGGTCTCACCTGCGCTCATCCATTCATATGCCGCCTGCTGCCGATGAACACTGATTTCTCCGTCTATTACGGCTGCGGCGGAGTAACCGGTCTGGGACGAACTTGCTGTAACGACGGCCTGCTGAGCCAGATTCAGCTTTTCGCCGGCACCAGTCAATAACAGCTGCGGTGTTACGGTCGGCCCATTTACATATAGCGTACCATCTGCTCGCACGCCGATGCGATCGATGTTCATCCGGCGTGCTCCGCTGCCGGCAGCCACATTCATATGGGAGTGGTAGGCGATGTACAATGATTTGCCGTCTGGTGAAAACGTGCTGTTATGTCCCGGGCCGGAGACCAATCCGTCTATGGCCTTGACGATGGGGTTTTGTTCGGACTTGATGAATGGTCCTAAGGGGCTTGAGGAGGTTGCATAACCGATGGCATAGTCTCGGCTGTCAAAGTAGTTGGCTGAATACATCAGGTAGTAGAGGTCGTTCCGTTTAAAGACTGTCGGACCTTCATTCCACAAACGATTTGGTCCTGATGCCATCTCCCAAGGTTGATCCGGCTTTATGCACAGAATTGGTTCTCCCTTAACCTCAATCATGTTGTCCGCTAACTCGACGACGTAAATCCGACTCTCGTAGCGTCCGCCGGTCTGCACCTGATCTTTAGCATAGTAGAGATACTTGCGCCCGTCGTCGTCAATGAACACATGGGCGTCAATGGTCGGATATCCGGGATCGAACAGCGGCTCCATGCCTGCATCAGAAAACGGACCGGTCGGCTTATTGCTTATGGCGACGCCGATCCTTTTGCCGCCGCTCGCCCGCTCTGCAGAATAGTACATGTAGTAGCGGCCACTATACTCGACGACTTCAGGCGCCCAGAAGTCCCTTATCCCCCATGAGCGATCGGCTATAGGAAATGCGACGCCTTCCGGTTGCCAGCGTACCAGGTCGGATGATGACCACACCCGGAACCCGGTGGTACCATACGCATAGTAAAGACCATCTGCTGCCTTCAGAATAAAAGGATCCGGAATTTGCGGTCCAAGCGGGTTCTGATATACTATCGCCGCTGGTGGGAGCGTAGCGGCAATCGGCGCTTCTGCCGCAGCAAATCCGGCATGACGCCAACCGCCGATCACCCATGCGGCAAGTACGCAGAGCATAAAAATCCTCAAGGAGTAAAGAGACCGCATAGCCTTCATAGGACCCACCGACCCCTTTCCGCTGATTAACTGGTCCTCAATCGGCTAAGCAACAAAAACTGCGCTACCCGTGCAGATTATGGCGCCATCGGAGAGCACAGCCGTGGACTGAGTTTGCGCCTAAGCTCACCTCTAGGTATTAGTCGGCGAAGTATCGCAATCCTGTCGGTGTTTAAGGTGGCTAGGCAATTCAATGAGCGTTTTACGACATGCCCAATGCGGCCAAATGGCAGCGGGGCCTCCGGCAAGGCCCCGCACTTCATCTCCATACCTTCCATCAGGGTATCTAGATCCTACTTTCCGCCTCTTGCAAGAGCATTCGTAACAGAGGCATCGCTACGCTGACGCCTTCTTCGGGTGAGCGCACGCCTTGCAACATAGGAACAATAACCTCACGTTGCATCACGCCTTCCAAGTCGGTCCACTTAGTGGTGTAATTCACCACTCGGCCCATAGCCATCGCATCAAGATAAACATGCAAGTTCTCCTTGCGAGACGGTTCGATGAACAAGCGTGTGGTTCTCCTATTGGGTGAAATGCCGCGTTGGGCCATGGTTCTCTGACCGCCTTCACCGACGAGGAACTTTACAAACTCCCAAGCTGCTTCCGTATGCGCTGTTGTTTTGGATATCGCGACGCCGTCCGGAACTACCACCGTGGCATTGCCCGCAGGACCGCGAGCATAGGCCCCGACATCCCAACTAACCGTCCAGTTGAACAAATCGCGCGGCGTACTGGCGTACATGGTCATCGCGGTTTTCTTTTCGAGGAATCCGCCGGCCGCATTAGTAAAGACGCCATATCGCGGCGAGACGCCGTGCACGTTAACCAGATTGTAGATGTATCGCAAGCCTTGCAGGCTGGATTCTTGATCTAACAGTAGGTTCTGCGCCTTATCGTCCCACACTTCCCCACCGCTTTGCCAAACATAAATCCGCCACCGCGACCAGGTGTAATGGAAGTGAAAACCCCATTGATCGACAGAGCCGTCGCCGGTTAAGTCGCGAGTCAGCTTCTTAGCGGTGTCGACCAGACTATCCCAGTTCCAGGATTCATCATCCCACCGAGTAGGAGGATACTGTACGCCGGCGTAGTCAAATAGCTCCGGATTATACACAAAAGCGTTTGTAAGCATGCTCCACGGCAACGCCCACTGTACGCCTTTGAAGTTGAGATCCTCAACAGCCACGTGATACAGGTCATCTAATCTAAACACGGCGTCCTGCTCTATCAGCGGATTCAGGTCCTTGAATGCCCCTATGGCCGCGAATTCCAACCCATACTTATCTTCCCAGGCCATCACATCGGGAGCCGTACCCGCTGCGATCATCGTCAATACTTTCTGTTTATATCCACTCGGAATATGGAGAGGTTCAACTTCAATCTCATCCTGTACGGCATGGAAGTCGTCAATCACCTTTTGCCACAGATTGGACTGCCACACATCGCCCCAGAAGGACACCGTAATCTTGGTCTTGGCCGTCGCTACAGACCCCAAACACCCTATCAGCAACATGATAAAGCATAAGACAACACACTTCTTACAACGCATCAATTCGACCTCCTTGAGTGAGCTCGCCGCCATTACGCTTGAAAAACCCGCAAACTCAGCGAGTATGAATGCATTACGCCCCGGAACTGTCGAATCCTCTATAGGCATTAAATTACAGAAGATTAAGTGATTTAACCGTAAAAAAGAGCACAACCGGCAATAGGTCGTGCCGCTCCGAGGAGCGTAGAGTGACTCACCAAGTTGTGCTGACATGCGACTACAGCGTCTAATTGCGTGATTCACGGCGTACCGCGTTCTCTCTAGCAGCGTGTCTGAGTAACATATTACAGCTAAGAGCGGTCTTTACGGTTGCTGTCGTTTAGAACAAGTTCCGCAGTGATTCTTGCAACGATCGATATACAAGGATGTCCTGTGATATAGGTGGCTTACGCTAACAAGCTGTGGCACTTGTTCTTCCC
>DUQB01000210.1 GCA_012838035.1 Bacillota bacterium
CGACATCACAGACTGAACACATTTTACACAATGTCCTAAACCCCAGCTAGATGAGGTGGTCACTTTGTGACGCCGCCAAACCACCAGCTAGAATGCCTCGGAACACCATGCTGAAACTGACCTGCCATGCGTTCAATTCATGACACCACTTCAAAACGCGCCGGCAGGACTAACAACCGCAGATTACGGCAACAGCGTCACGTATCGAGGAAGACGTTTTCTAACCAGAGCCTTTTTCCACTGGTACCTGCAGGATCCCCATAACAGGAGCCTAATAAGTCGGTTAGTCACTTAGGCTAGGTAGATGGATCTTCGGTTTCTGAGAAAGGAGAATCACCTGTGTGGTATGGAGCTGCATATTACCCGGAACACCGCGATCGCGCCAGGTGGGAATACGATCTTGATAACATGGCGGAAGCCGGGATCAACGCTTTGCGTGTGGGAGAATTCGCCTGGAAACGGTTTGAACCTAAGCCGGGTCAATACGATTTTTCTTGGCTGGATGAGTTCCAGGAGCTGGCGAATCAGAGGGACATCCGCTTGGTGTTATGTCCGCCGCTACGTACGGTACCGGCTTGGTTGGTAGAAAAGGATCCTACCATTTTGATCGAGCTGCACAACGGTGTCTGTGAAGAGTACGGCAGCCGGTACACTTTCTGCATCAATCATCCGTTGTTAAGGGAGAAAGGCAGCGCTCTTGCCGAGACGCTGGCCAGACACTATGCCGATACGGAGATCCTCGCTTGGCATTTGGACAACGAGCAAGGTGATGAACACGACTGCCATTGCCCCATATGCAAAGCCCAATGGCAAGGATGGCTTCGAAAGCGTTTTGGCGATATCGAGCGCTTGAACCAGGCCTGGGGTATGGTCTTTTGGGGTTTGGAATTTGATCATTTTGGTCAGGTGCCCACGCCCCGCATCACGAAAGTCGAACATAATCCGGGTTTGTTGCTCGCCTGGCGGCAGTTTCGCAACGACTGTACGATTGAGATGATGACCTTGCAGGCAAACGCGATCCGTAAATTCAGCAGCCGTCCTGTAACCACGAACTTCCAGCCCACATGGAATCCGCGTACCGACTACTTCGAGGCGGCGCAATGCCTGGATGCGTGTGGGACCAATTACTACCCGCCTTTTGGTCCCAATTATATGGCCAATGAGTATGCTTTGGCTGCTACGCGCGGCTTTCGCCAACAGAACTTCTCCGTATTTGAGCTGCGTAATGGTCCGCATCTTATTCCGGGACGCGGCGGCAATACGGCGGCTCCGGGCGAAATTGAGCGCCTCGTGTTGCATACCATCGCTCATGGCGCGGATGCGATCTATTTCTTCCGCTGGCGGGCGTGCCCCTTTGGGCTGGAGCAAAGTCACGGGTCAATAACCGGGTATGACGGACAACGCTTGCGCGTGTTCGATGAATGTAAAAAGACGGGAGAGCGATTACGACGCATCGCGCCGCTGCTGTCCGGCACTCAAGTAGTGAGTGAAGTAGCCATCTTGCTTGACTTCCGTTCCCGTTGGTATCTGGAGAGCGGCAGCCCGTGGCAAGGCCCTAAAACCTTGTATATGGATCTTTTACGTCGCTTGTACGCCGCACTGCGCAGACAGGGCGTCAACGTGGATATCACGGGACGCCGGCAAGACTGGACGGCATACAAATTGCTTGTAGTACCTTGCTGCAGCGTAGACACTCAGGACATGAGCGAAAAGATACGCCGGTATGTGGAACAAGGGGGCGCTATCGTCTGGCACCTGCTCGGTGGAATAGTTGATGAACATGCTGTAATCTACCCTGATCGTCTACATCCGCAATTGGCTGAGCTGTTTGGAGTGCGGCCCCTTGACGTCGCCACTGGTGACGAGAAGGAGTCAGGCAGCTTCTCCTGGCACGGCCATGAATACGCTTGTCAGCTCTTCTTTGAGTTGCCGCAAGTGACGTCGGGAGATGTAACCGCAAAGTATACCAGCGGGTGGCATGCGGGGCAGCCGGCTATTGTAGAGCGCAATGTGGGTAGAGGGACCACGGTTTATATCGCTACTTTTCCGACAGCCGATTTCTACAGAGATTTGTTCAGTTACCTCCTCAAGAACCAAGTAGTTATTCGGAAACGCTAGTCTCCGATGTAAAGCCACTTCCTAGATGCAGGTGGATTTTTTCCTCCACCTTTCTAGGTTCTCTTTCCTGACAACTCCACACAAAGATCGAGCACCAAAATCAC
>DUQB01000211.1 GCA_012838035.1 Bacillota bacterium
GCAAGAATCTGCTTGTCCGACATAGGTTTATAATGAGAATCTGCCTTAAACAACCCACCGAAGCATCTGCCCGGCGAAGCATGGCACAGCGCGATCTCATGGGGCGTACCCTGGAAAAGATGCACTGTCATAGGTAGTTGCTCCAGATAGGTAATATCTTCTGTGGTCAGTTGCTCACGTACCCAAGCTATCTCGGTCGGCAAGAATGGTTCGACCTCAAAACGCATTTCTTGGTTGGGGAAGTTGCCGGTTAGTATCCAATCATAGTTGCCACGCACAGCTATATGAGATACAGAGCGTAGCAGAGCCATCGTTTCTGCCGGCATGGGGACACGAAGAACCGCATCACCCAAGAAGGCTACCACATCGGGAGACTCCTGCTGAATGGCTTCCAGTACTGCGGCCAACTCCACGGCATTCCCGTGGACATCAGAGAATAGAGCGATGCGCACAGACAATCCTCCCTGTTTATCATGCCAAGCTAGGGTTGGCGCAAACGCCCTACCGTCGCTACGCAGGTATACTCCATGCGCAGCTTGCCGTCAACACTGAGAGCCAGAAAAGCACGGCGATGCGCTGCGTAAGACTCATTGTACTCCGGACTGCCAAGTGAAGGCGCCCCTTCGGTTGCCGAGACTCCCCCGATATACTGCTCAAACGTCTCTTCACAGGAACACTTACACTCTTCTGTAAGGTAACCCACAGTCATGTACCTGTCCGGATCATTAGTACCGGGTCTGATGGACCTTGGCGGTTGCGGCAGCTCCCAAAGGTAGCCAGACATCTTGCGCAGCAACGGCCCATCGACCTTATAACGGAACACGGCCAACCATCCGACAGGACTGAGTATACGCTGAAACTCACGCAAAGCCTCTTCCGGCTGAAACCAATCAAACGCCATACCTGCAACGATTAAGTGCACAGAGTTGTCAGGTAACCCGGTGGCCTCAGCTCTGCCGCGCACGCTCACAAACGCCGGATGGCTGCTTAGCCTGCTATCCGCCTCGCGCAGCATGGCTACGTTTGGTTCTACACAGTAAACTCGCTTAGCACGATCCAAAAAATGCTGAGTGAGGATGCCGGTACCGGCGCCGATATCCGCCACGGCATGGTCCGGCGTCAATCCCGTGCGGGACGCCACCTTAGCGACCAACTCAGGGGCGTAGTCCCACCGAAATCGTGCGTATAACCCAGCCTTATCGGTATACACATGCCAAGGCATATCCTGAGGTGAGTCGGCAACGAATCGCAAGGTAGACCCTCCCTGGTTGCAATGTTCACACTGACTTGGCTGTTTTCGCCATATAACGCATGCCGTTTTCAATACGCGCATCTACCCACCCGTGTTGCCGGTAAAACGAGTATGCCTTTAACGAAGTGTCGATGTCGGTCGTCACCCACAACTCTGTGCAAGCGCACTCAAACAGCCATGTCTCGACGGCAATGAGCAGTATGGAGCCGATCCCTTTGCCGACATACTCGGGCAAGACCGCGCTCACCCACATTTCTCCCGTAGCTCTATCGCCCATGGCGAACCCGACCACCTGGTCATCGACTTCGCAGAGCCAACCTTTGAGGCTGCCTCTTAGCCGTTCCTTAACAGTTTTCTCGGTAATGCCCAGAGCAGCGCGTTGTTCGCGGGTCAACCGGTTTTCATGGGTCCTTACCCGCACTTCAAATAAGGCCGGAATGTCGTGTTCCTTGATTTCCTGATTTCACGCAACTTCATTGTTGATCGCCTTTCGTCGTTTTATTGGTAAACGCTCAACCATGCAAAGTTGGTGAAATGCGGACAGCCTTCAACCAACTGTCAGGGTCACACGGGTTGACTGAAGTCTGTGTCTTGCACTAGATTTCGGCGCTGAACAGATAAGCAGTGCTGGGTTTATCGCAGCCGGCAAGGAACACTTCAGCAATCCAATACTTACCGGGGTATGGGATGGACACGCCTTGACTCAGCATGATGTTTCTGGTGACATCATACATAGCGTCGCAATCATAACCTTCACATTGGTGCATGGCTTGCACATCGCCGGAGAATATCGCATACGCAAACTGGGAAATGTACGGCGGACCTACCTTGCCGTCATGATACGGCACAAGGTCGAAATAGAGAAACCCATCGGGTACGGGGGTGTTCGCCTGCATAAAGCGGCCCCATACGTGATGCTGAGGACCGACATCCACACCCAATCCATAGTGATGCATGAACAAAATATCATGGGAAAAGTCCGATCGATACTCGTTTAGGTCGTCGAGAACGGAGAAGAGTTGCTTGCGTACGTTTACATCGCTCAAATCATCACCTGAACGCCCGATAAAGCGCATAGCCGGCATATTCAGATACTCAAAGCTCTCCACTTTGAAGCCCTTCTGCTGTCTTTCGACTACAACAGGCATGAACAGCGTCCACTGAACTCCGGCATCGCAGTCCTTCAGCATGTTTATATAGCCATATGTGTCTACGCTGTCTGTACCTGTGGGCCCCGTCTTCTGCCCGGCGATCAATACTCGGATACTACGCTCTTGCATCACAGAGAAGTCAGCAAACATTCGGGTTACGGCTTCTTGCAACCTGGTGTCATGAATTACGCCTGACAGTGCAGCATCAAAACGATCCAATGCGGGGAACACAGCGGTGTTAACCACGCCGGACGGGGACAGAGCCGACAAGTAGGTCCGCAGCCGAGCGTTTTGTTCCCTAAAACGTGCCAGCACCTCTTGCATCAAGATTCGTTCGTTCTCAACAAGTCGCTCATTACCCCACTGCGCATCGTCCAACAGCCATGCGGTCAACATATCAAAGACTCTGGGATTCGTACCCCTGGCTCTTGCCGCCCAATCTACTACTCGCCCGTATCCGTCGGTGTCAGCCATTTCATCATCCAGTAGACCTGTGAAGTCGCACCACAAAAACTCATCCATCAGTCTATGTGACATTGACATCCCCCTTCCTTGGATTGCATTGTTGAGATTCTCGTCTGTTGATTGCCCCACATCCGTCCATCAAGTTGAATGTAACTACTCAACCATGGTTGCGCCGGCTACGCCTCAGCTCGGTCAAAACGTCGTCTTGCCTTTCTAATGGTACCCCACATGCCTGCATGGCTCGCTGCAATAAGCCCAGATCGCCGCCGTTCTTCATCATCCATTCAATGATGGGCTCCGCTTTCCCCACTCGATTCCGACTGAGTTCAGTGGCTAATCTAAGTTCTATCCGAATTGTAGGCACACAGTACGCACCTACATCCAGGTTAACATAATGCGTCCATGGTCCCGTCCCAGACACCTCAAGACAGTCGGCATTCGTTACTACTTCGACGGTGCTTGCTTCGACATGGACTCCGCCAATACTGTAGCGGCACCAATACTGACCTGCTTCTTGGGGAGGAGGTGACCACTGTTGATAGCGCGGTGAAACCAAACAGTCATAACCAGATAAGGCAGCAGCAAAAGCATCGACATGACGTTGATCTCGCATGAGGAAATCAACATCATCTACGGGGAGGTCACAGCCCGCGAGCAGGGCGGCAGCTGTTCCTACCAGCCTGTAATCGCCATCTCGCAGGACCCTCTGTAACTGCGGTAATATCTCGAAAAGAACCTCAATTAGTACCTGTCTGTCAATAGCACGTGTAGATTCCATGCCTACCGACTCCTATGCGTTAAATCAGCTGAAGCAGCGTGGCGGATGCCTAAACGGTAACCAAGGCCTTGTGGAATGCGTGACCAACCGTTCTAAGCCGGCTCCTCAGCCAGGGAGATAGCCTCCCGGATATCGTACGCCTGCTGGAAAGCAACGGTCGCATCCAGTCCAGGCGCACTTGTCACACTGCGACAGTCGCTGTAACAAAGCGTAGTGCTAAAACACGATTCCGCGTGCCTTAACAGATCCGGTGAATCCATGGTCCATCAAGACCTCGATCAATCCCTTGGGACCGTGCAGTACGGGACGAACCGCACGGAAGCAAGAGTGAACTACCAGCGTTCCTCCCGGCCTAACCCCTAATAGGCGCAATTGCCGCACCAAATCGGTATGCTCAAAGATACCGTCGCTTACCATGGCTGTGACGTCCTTCTTGGGTACCATATGCAAACTGCGATACAAGTTCTTGTGCTGCTAGCGGATGTATGGACACTAGCGGATGAATGAGTGCGATGTACGTAGATATTCCATGAAGTTAATAGACCTTGATGTGAGTGATGCCAACAGCATTCGCTTCGGTGCTTACCAAGTCCTGTGTGATGCTCCTGCGAATCTTACTTATATAGGAGGCCTGGAGGCTGACTTCGGAGTAAGCAGCGGTCTCGAATCGATAAAAAAGGTATTCTGTACGGCAACGCCTGTACCTGGGAATTTACAAAGATCTTCTGGACGAGTATCTGTGGAAAGGCCGATACCAGGCGGGTTTAGCCGACTTTGCCATCAGCGGTGACTTTATTGATCGATTCACGTTGCGGCTCAAGGTAGCCGACGGCGCTTTCGTATCGATTAAGAAAGCTCAGTACAACAGAACCGTCTGTAGCAGGGAATTCGCAAAACACCTTTGGACCAGTAACTGTGGAAACGCCGATACCAGGCGGGTTTAGCCGACTTTGCCATCAGCGGTGACTTTATTGATCGATTCACGTTGCGGCTCAAGTACCCGACGTTGCTACCATGTGCCGGGGGAGGCCAATAGCTCTGTAAGCCGTAGAGAACGGGTATGCAGAGCTTTATTGTTGGAGTCATTGTCTGTTCCGGCATTCAACCACAGCGCAACTCACTGCACTCTATTGCCGAAAACGACTTACATCCGAGCTAGACTGCGGATGCCGGCTGAATCAACTGGTATTGACCTAAATAGGCGCTAAGGTGTATACTAATTTCGCAACACTGCTAAAAGGTTTTAGCAGAAGGAGTAAGGTTGTAGTAGAAAACATACGACTCATCGTACAGTCATCCCGCTTTGGAAATTCGCCCCAATTTACATGCCATCTTAGGTCTTCTAAGCGGTTAACGCTGAATCCTTTGAAATAACCCTGTGCGTACCGTTATCCGATGACGGCGTTCATTAACCAGGCATGGATCAGATGCTGCCTCAAAGCGTGCATACATGCATACAGTTCGTGGAATGCTCCCGGTGAGCTCGCAAAAGGCGAGAATTTAACTCCATGTGAGGATGATTGCCATGCAAAATGCTCAACCCACTCAGTCTCAAGCGCAACAGGGAGCTTCCAGCAAGGATTGGTTTCTGGTGGGAGGCGCGGCCGGTTCGATCGCCACCATGGTAAGAGGATTACTTGATTATCTGTTTTACGTTTCCGGCGCTTCCGATGTCAGATTCCCAGATATTGCCGGAGGCGCTGTTCTTGGTTTAAGGAGCAACAGACCCCGTACCACAGCTGAGCAGAGTATAGGCTACGTAGCCGATGCGGCCTTCGGCGGCTTGTTTGGCGCATCCTTAGCCCTGTTACTGCGCAATACGCCCACCAGAAATCCGGTCTTGAAAGGCAGCCTCTTCGGCGTCGGTTTATGGGCGGCAACCTTCTCGCTCGGCGCCTTGCTGAAGATCGACGGACTGGCCAACCCTTCGCCAAAGTCGACGGCAGCCTCCTTTGTATCTACAACCGTGTACGGTGGCATCGTCGGCTACCTCATCGATCGCTTCGACCGTAGAACGGTAATCGCACGGCAAGATAAGGAGTCTGCCGGTCAAAGCCAAGAGCGGCTGCATAACACCGGCATTCTAGACACGGATGTCGTACAAGATGGCAGGAGATATTCGGGATCGCCACAGCCTTGGTAAAAGTCGCCATATTCCTCTATGACGCAATCATTCCGCCCGCGCAGGCTTTCTACAGTAGGCTTCGTCATAGTAGGACCTCTGCGTACTTGATTGCGGTAGCCTCGCGTACCACTGCTAGTCATCCAGACCGTTGGCAATCTCCTCAAAGCTGGCCAGTGCTGCCTGCAAGTTAGCAATAATGTCAGCTGCCAACTCCTCGGGTTCAGGGAGGTTGTCCAGGTCGCCCAGTGACTTGTCCTTGAGCCAGAAGATGTCCAGACTGGTCTTATCACGAGCGACGATCTCTTCATAGGTAAACCGTCGCCAGCGCCCTTCAGGGTTGTCTTCGCTCCACGTCTGTCGCCGCTTGTGCCTTTCTCCGGGCTTGTAGCACGCTACGAAGTCGGCTAGATCGTCGTAGGTCAGCGGATTCGTCTTCAGGGTGAAGTGGGAGTTGGTTCGTAGATCGTAGTACCAGACTTCCTTGGTCCACGGCTCCTTTGCCGCAGGCCTGCTGTCGAAGAAGATGACATTCGCCTTTACCCCCTGGGCATAGAAGACGCCGGTTGGCAGTCGAAGGATTGTGTGAAGGTCGGTCGTCTCAAGTAGCTTCTTGCGTACCGTCTCCCCTGCGCCGCCTTCAAACAGCACGTTATCGGGGACCACTACGGCAGCCTGCCCGGTAGTCTTCAGGATCGTATGGATATGCTGGACGAAATTGAGCTGCTTGTTACTGGTCGTCGCCCAGAAGTCTTGCCGGTTGTAAGTGAGTGTTTCTTTCTCCTGCTTACCTTCTTCCGTCGTAACCGTAATCGAACTCTTCTTCCCGAAGGGAGGGTTGGTTAGGACATAGTCATAACGGACTCCCGGATCAGATGCCAACGAGTCAGCAGCAGACACAGTAACCTCTCCGCCGATTTCGCCGATGTTATGCAGATACATGTTCATCAGGCACAGCCTGCGGGTAGCTGGGACGATCTCGTTGCCATAGAAAGTGCTTGTCTTTAATGCCTGCTTTTGCATTCGGTCAAGCTGGTAATTCTTTGGATCTGTAATGAACTCATACGCTGCCAGGAAGAAGCCGCCGGTTCCACAAGCAGGGTCGCAGATGGTCTTCCCCGGCTCAGGTCGAACGCACTCCACCATAGCTTTGATCAGGGGACGAGGGGTGAAGTACTGCCCTGCGCCACTTTTGGTATCCTGGGCGTTCCTTTCCAGCAGTCCTTCGTAGATGTCACCTTTCACATCTGCGCCCATGATCAACCACTTCTCTTGGTCAATCATGTTGACCAGGCTGGCCAGGTGAGCGGGCTCCTGAATGCGATTCTGGGCTTTCATAAAGATCTGCCCCAAAAGGCCTTTCTCCTGGCCAAGTTTACGGAGAAGATCGACGTAGTGTCGGTCCAGCTCGGCGCCGGTCCTACTGGTTAGACTCGACCAACCGTAACCTGTAGGGATGCCGAGGTCGCGGTTGTATGGAGGCTGCGAGTATTCATGCGCCATCTTGAGGAAAATGAGGTACGTCAGCTGCTCCAAATAGTCGCCATAACTGAGACCGGCATCCCGCAGGACGTGGCAGTAGCTCCAAACTTTGTTTACTAGTGTGCTGGTAAGTGTCATCTCGCTTCATTCACCGTCTTCTCAATGTCTTCCCCGTATCGGCGTACTGTCTTCCGCCGAGTTGTGATGCGTGTCCTTCTTGTTCTCGAGGGTTGCATATCCTCCCCTCGCTTAGCTTGAATACGTTTGAGCAGTTTGTCAGCTGGTTCATATTCAGGGTCATTACGAACTGCAGCCAACTCAGCCTCATTAAGCAACCGGCCTTCAAAGGCCTTCTTGAGGATGCTCTGACTGAGGGTTTCGGCTTGTCTTAGTCCTTCATCGATGGCCCTATCTAGGACTTCCAGAACGGAAAACCGGGATTCCACCTCAGAGACTATGGCACGCTGTTCGTCCATGCAGCAGTACGGGAAGGGATATGCAACCAACTTAGTACCGTTGATGTTTGATTGGTTTACTCCGTCGGTCTTTACCTTGCTGCCATACTGGCGAGCGAACACACTGTTCAGGTAGAAGTTTAAATAATCAGCGTCAACGATGCTATCTATCTGGTTGATCCTGATGAGGTATCCGGCGAAAAGTGCTTCCCGTTCGCCCTTGAACACAGCCGTCTTTCCTACGAGCTCAGGACTATTCGTCCTGTTAAACAGCACATCGTTCATCCGAAGCTTATACTTGGCAAACTCCTCCACGTCATTGGAAAACACTAGATCTGTCCAGTCGAATCGGCAGTCCTGAATGTTACCCATGCGAAGAACCGGGTAGCGCCCCTCGTCAGATGATTTTTTGGAGGTTCCATATTCAACCCCTAGCGTCAAGTCACCAACCCTTATCCAGCACCAACCGCGAGGCATGGTGTACGCGAAAGGCATTTCAGCCTGAGCCGGAGCGGGAATACTCTTGAGCTTAGATGGTCGCATCGGCTTCCTCCGCCCCGACTCCTTGCCCCCAGCCGCCTCCCACTCCGCAACCGCCTGCTTCCACTCCTGCAGTTGCTGCTGATACCGCTCCTCGCGCGCCTTCTTGATCTGCTCCAGTAGCTCATCGGCATCTGGTAGGTTGCCTGCTGCTTGCTGCTCGGAACGCCATTTCGCGGTGAGCTTCCCTTCGAAAGCTGCTTTAAGAACCGCCTGACGGTACTGCTTGAGTTGCTGCTTGACGGCCTGAAGTTGCTCGATGCCCTTATCTAACTCGCTGAACAGCTCCTCGATCTTGGCTACGATAGCACGCTGTTCTACGAGGGGAGGGACAGGAAATTCCAACTTCCTAAGAAACTGAAAATGCCTTGCATACCCATTATCTGGTATAAAGTGCACTAAGGCCTGCAGAAAGTAGTAAGCCAGCTTAGTCTCAATACCTGGTTCAGGCTTGAGGATGATGACTCCCTCGGCACCAGGTGCAAACCTAAAGCTTACGAGCTTTATCTGCCGTGTATGATCACCAAATATGACAAAGGGAGGTGGTAGTGCTACTATCGCCGCTTCGTCGTTGGTGTACCCACCTATGAAAACCTCTCCCTGGTCGATAACCGGTATGTTACCGCTTGTTAGGTAGTCCCGTTGCTTGATCTTGCGTTGATGGCCTACTTTATGTAAAACCATCTCAAACGGGGCTCGCTCCCATCGACTGGGGCTTACCCATTTTGCATACCCCTGCACCATCACGACACTAACCTCTCATTCAACTCATCGAGAATGGTCTTATACTCTTCACCAAACAGCTGGTAGAACCTGCCGAGACCACCTTGACTGTCGAAAGGAGCCAATTCTAGGTCGTCAGGGGCTATGTGGAAACTCGTAACAATGTGATCACGGACCATATGTAACCAGTACATCTGTTCTTCAGTGAATTTCGGAGCATCGCCTTGGTGGCGCTTAAATACCCAGTCTTGGAAGCGTTGGCGTACTACTGCGTCAAAGCTCGTGAGTTTCTGATCTAGTCCGGCAACATGACGTAGCAGCGAGACAAGTGCCACAAGCTCGTTCTTTGGACTCACCGGGACGTTATCTTCCAGCTGCCTGTAGGCGTTCCAGACACGTACCGGGGCTAGAGTAGGTTTGTCGGCCTTGAGACGCTCGAGAACCTCTCTAACCATCTCCAAGGTAAGCTCACGCAGGCGGTAGGGTTGGTCGTAGAAAATGCGTAATGCTATCAGCTCATCCCTGTGTTGCTCCAAATATGTTTTTAAGTCCGTTATCATCTTCTCAGCATTGGCGACCGATTCGCCATCCCATCCTTCATTGATAACCTCGTCTGGATTTCGGTCATCAATAACTTGCTCGATGGCCTTCCTCGCCGATTCAACGAACTGTCGAATCTCATGGGTGAACGCTTTAGCCGCATCTCTGGCTAGTTGCTGCTTGACTTCCAGCTTTTGCGCTTCATTGGGCTCCGCGTTACTTGGCAGCCCAAACCGCTCTCTAGCAAGAGTATCAATTGTATCCGGGTTGTGAGCATTGAGCAGATCACTCATCAGATCCTCGATAGACTTCCCCCCACTGAGTTCAACAAACTCTTTGCGTTGCTTGGCAGAGAGTTTCGTGTTCAGCCTAGCCAGTCGCCCCGCTACCGAAGTATAAACATCTTCGTCAATTCTGCCTAGAGCTATGGAATCCATTAGGTCCTTAAGCGGCACATGGCGCTTTCGTTCCAGCGGGCGAGAGTCGGTCTTCAGCGACTTAGTAACGCCGACAGCGTCGACCACCACGAAACTCGACTTCCCGAGTACGGCCGATGGCGATACCTTCTTCAGGTCATCGGGGTTGATAGTGCGGCAGCCACGCCCTTTCATCTGTTCGAAGTAGCTGCGGCTACGGACATCCCGCATGAAGATGAGACACTCAAGTGGCTTAACGTCAGTGCCTGTAGCAATCATATCCACAGTAACGGCGATTCTGGGATTGTAGCCATTGCGCAGTTCAGCCAGGTTTCCTTTAGGATCATCCGCTCTGTAGGTAATCTTTTTACAGAACGCATTACCTTCACCAAACTCCTCGCGGACGATCTGAACTATGTCGTCAGCATGAGAATCGTCCTTGGCGAAGATAAGCGTCTTCGGTACTTCCTTGCGGCCAGGGAAAAGAATGGGTAAGCGTTCTTTAAACGTACGAATAATGGTACGTATCTGACTCGGGTTAACGACATCCTTATCGAGTTGCTTGCCGGTATAGGAAATATCTTCATCCGGTTGCTGCCAGCCCTGGCGGCGGGTAAGCCTGTCCCTAATGACCACATAACCTTCGTCTTTCTTAATAACGCCACCATTTTTAGTAACCAGGGTTTCAATGCAATAGACATCGTGGTCAACATTGACGCCATCTACCACTGACTGCTCATAAGGGTATTCGCTCACCACATTCTCGTGGAAGTAGGCAAGCGTACGCTTGTCAGGCGTAGCGGTTAAACCGATCTGGAAGGCGTCGAAGTACTCCAGCACCTGTTGCCACACGTTGTAGATGGAGCGGTGGCACTCATCTATAACGACGAAATCAAAGTACTCTGGTGGGACAGCATCGTTATACACAACCGGAAGGGGGCCTTGTGATAGCACTCTTTCTGCTGGATGCGTTTCTTCATCTGCCGGGTCAAGATCCTCACCTTTGAGTATCGAGTACATCCTTTGAATTGTGGAGATGCAAACGTTGGAGTCAGGAGCGATATAGCGAGAAGTCAGTCGCTGCACCCTGTAGAGGTCAGTGAACTTACGGTTATCATCCCTGGGGGCATAGGCCATAAACTCCTGTTCAGCCTGTTCACCAAGATTCTTTGTATCTACTAAGAACAGAACCTGCCGTGCTTTTGCGAACTTAAGCAGCCTATAGATAAACGTAATGGCCGTGTACGTCTTTCCCGCCCCTGTCGCCATTTGGATTAATGCACGCGGTTTGGCCTCACGAAACGAAGCTTCAAGGTTGGTGATCGCTCTGAACTGGCACTTTCGTAGACCTGCAGGATCAAGCGGCGGAAAATCATGAAGCCGGGCCCGAAGGGTTTTCTGTTCAGATAACCAACAAAGCATGGTTTCCGGCTTAGGAATGGCAAAGACAAGACGTGACCGCGGTTTAGGATCGTTGTGATCTGTAAAGCGTGTCAGCACACCGGTAGATTCATAGCCGAACCGAAGAGAGGTGTTGTTATCGAGCAGCTTAATGCTGCTGGTTCGATACCCTTCAGTTTGGTCTTCGTGTGAAGTAAGCCGGAAACCCTCTTCTTCCTTTTTTGCCTCTATCACGCCTACAGGTTTGCCATCAACAAAAAGGATATAGTCAGCCGGTCCTTCTGTCGTGTGCAGCTCACGTACAGCTACGCCTAATGAGGAAAAGACATGCATCGTTTCCCTTGTCTGTAGTTGCCAACCAGCAGCGGTCAGGAGGTAGTCAATGCGGTCTCGGGCCCTCTGCTCAGGGTGTTGGTTTGGATCTACCATTACCATCAGCCACTTTCCTGTTGGTTACATCATGTTCATATTTTGTTCTATTCAGAGTATGGTTAGTCCTGCTCAATTCGCTGCCTGAAGCCCTACGCGGCTGGATCGAATGGCTATCCCAATCAAATATTCACGATGCATTAGACTCTCAATTTCGCCATACTCTCCTTGCTCATCGGCAATATGCGATTTCTCAGCAGCAGATCCCTCCGACACCGAACTTGGCAACGTCGGGTTAATTCTACGCTTCACAAAGGAAGGAAATCGAGACTACAGCGGGAATATATGTTAACTGATACTGTCGCTACATAACCAACACTCGTGCGCAGTCCATTGACTCGGGCGTCTGCACAAATTGGGGGTAGTGCTATGGTGGCTCCGGATTTGCGTGCTTATGCCAAGTTCTTGCCGGAATACGCGGAACTGCGTTGGCAGGAGAACAGATCCATCAACATCTCTTTCCTCAATGGCAACATCACCGGCAACGCGCGCTCAAGCTCCTGCGGAATCTCCGCTCGAATGTACAGCAACGGGTCCTGGGGGTTTGCATCCAGCCCCGAACCCAACGCTGCAAACATCCAGGCTGTCATCCGGTTGGCCCAGGATAACGCCCGCTTCCTCGATTCACGCGAGAAAAAAGGCAAACAGCCTCTCCCCGCCACCTCAGCCGATTCCGTGCGTGATTTCGGCACGAAGAAACCCAAGTATACGCAAAAAGAGCTGCTCGACTTCGCCAAAGAGCTTGATGCGCATATAGCTGCCAACTACAAGGACTTAACCAGCCGCGCCGTCATTCTCAACGGTCTGGACATGGAGAAGGTCCTCATCACTTCCACCGGCTCCTATTCTCATTCGCTCATACCGCGCAGTTATGTATATGTGCAGATGGCGACGGACGCAGCTGGCTCTCCAGTTGAGTTGGGAGACCTAGCCGGGGGTTTGGGCCAGTTTGAAGATACGCTTACCTCGCCCGCTAAGTTCCATCAAATGATTGCGCAACTCTATGAACATCTCATGCATAAGCGGGAAGGCGTCTACGCCGATGCCGGAACGAAAACGTGCATTCTTGGCGCCAAACTTGGCGGCATTCTAGCGCACGAGGCCATTGGCCACACCACCGAAGCGGATTTGGTTCTCTCCGGCTCGGTAGCTAAGCATCTGTTGAACAAGGAGGTCGCCGGCCCTCTCGTTACGCTGGTCGATTTCGCACACACAGCCTTAGGACAGATATGCCCCGTGCCGGTGTACGTGGATGATGAGGGTACGCCGGCGCAAGATGTGACCATCATTGACCGCGGCATACTTAAGGCCTATATGCACAACAAAGAGTCGGCGTTATTGTTTAACACGCCACCTACCGGCAATGCGCGAGCATTTGCCTTCTCCGACGAGCCGTTGATCCGCATGAGAAACACAGCCATCCTGCCTGGAAACAGCAAGTTGGAAGATATGATTGCTTCTGTCGACGACGGCTACTACCTGATTCAGCCCAGCAACGGTCAAGCCGATTCCACCAGCGAGTTCATGTTCGGCGTCGTGCTAGGTTACGAGATTAAGAAGGGCAAGCTGGGCAGGGCTATCCGCGACACCACCATATCCGGCGTGGCCTACGATGTACTGAAAACGGTGACCATGGTGTCCGACGATATGCATTGGAGCAACGGGGGTATGTGCGGCAAGAAGCAGCAGATTCCCGTTGGCTTGGGAGGACCGGCCATCAAATGCCGCATCAATTTGGGGGGCCGATAGCAATGAATGCGCATGAAGAGACTACTCGCTATGCCTTACATGCATTGCTGCAGGCCGGAGCCGATAAAGCCGGCTGTAGCGTCAACACGTCCACCAAGCACGAGCTTAGTGTAGAGCGTGCAGAGCTAGGCCTTTTGCGCACTACCGTAAATGTCAGCATCAATATGCTGGTCATTAAAGACCGGAAAAAGGGCAGCATCAGCCTAAACACGCTGGAAAGATCAGCCATCGATCAGGCTGTCACGGAAGTCCTCAGCATGGCTGCAGCATCTCAACCTGACCAAGCCTACGACATTGCCGAGGCGCAGGAGCCCCGCAGCTTTGTGGCGGGCGGTACGGAACCTCAGCTTGATCTCATGTACGACCGTATGAAGGAGTTCGTTTCCGCCGTAAGAGTTAAGTATCCCAACATCATGCTGCAGGAGGTATATTTGAGTTTCAATCACAGCAAGAGCAGCTTCATGAATTCTAATGAAGCGCACTTTCAAACGTCGCAAGGCATCCACCGCTGCACAGCGATTTTCTCCGGACAAGAGGGCGACAACGTGTCTTCCTTCATCTACACCGGTTTTGCGCGCCGCGAGCTGGAGCAGCCTCTCTTGGCGTGTGGCTCCATCGACACCCGATTGCGCCATGCCTCCGAACAAGTATACTCCCAGCCCGTATGGGGCAAATTCACCGGAGACCTGGTTATTGCCCCTGATTGCTTAGGCTCTTTCCTCGGCTTTATCACTCGGTCGCTGTCGGATCGGCCGATCATTGCCGGCACCAGCGTCTACAAAGACAGCTTAGGTCAACAAATCGCCAACCCCATATTCTCGCTGCACTGTCGTCCAGTATCTCCCGAGATTGCCGACGGTTATTTCGTCACTGGTGACGGCTATGCCGCAGAAAACAGCACCTTGATCGATCACGGCGTGTTGCGGAGCTACCTGCTCACGCTGTACGGAGCAAAGAAAACCGGTCGGCAGCGGGCAGTGAACAACGGCGGCGCCTATGTGGTCGATCCTGGTGATAAGTCGTTGGATGAAATCATCGCCTCAGTAAAGCGCGGCATTCTCATCACCCGCTTTTCAGGAGGCTCACCCAGCGCCAACGGCGATTTTTCCGGTGTGGCTAAGAACAGTTACTACATTGAGGACGGCAAAGTAGCCTACCCCATCAGAGAAACCATGGTATCGGGAAATTTCGTGGAGGCGTTTCGCCATTTGAGCGCCATTTCCCGGGAACGCGTAGACTTCGGCTGGGCGGTATTGCCTTGGGTATGCATCCCGGGCATCAGCATTTCGGGTAAATAGGCTGGCATGGTACGATGGCGGATCCCACTGCGGCCGACGCCATCCCCGACCGTTATGAACGCCACGAATTAAGTTACGATAGGATTGCAGGGCACTTAGATCCCCATGGCTTCAAGTATGTACAAAGAGATGGCTGCCAACAGAGACTGCAAGGTCGGATTGACAAGTCCCGCCTGGCCGTGCAGTTTCTCCTTCATGGTACAGCTTTGCTTACGCATATCCGGCAGCTTTCCGGGTGCATAGGGGACTACCGCACCGGTTCGCAAGGGCTTACAATGAACCTCCGCCATGAGTCGAGGAGGTCCGCTACTAGACTTTATAATCCATCTAGCAAGACGGTGTGCCCCATGATTAGTTTACACTAAAAGTATCAGGGTACTTTTCAGCAGCAGTAAAGATAATATCAGTAGGTATAGCGATTGTTACGATAAATAGATCGGTTAGATCTCGATCCGAAACTTCTCGTTCTGGGTCGCTGTGAGTGATCGCGTCTCGTACCTGCTTGATTCGGTCCACCCTTTCGAGAGTATCGCTCCACTCTGGCACTTCCAGCTGGCTATACAAGTGCTTCAACCTGTCTTTCGGCTGACTCTTATCAAAGCGAAGCACATAGTCCTCAAGGAGTTTCTCAAGTCGCTCTGGCCTGCTTTTCTCCCGAGGGTACCTACGTCTACACTTGGAACAGAACAGGTTCTCTTCAGGAGATAACCTGCTCAAGGCAGAGTGAACATCCTATAGCAATTCAGTGAATAGCGCCCATGCAATAAGTACCTGGTTTTGTCTGATTCTGTTTGGCAATATGGTGATGTACTCAGGTGTAGTCTCAGCATAGAACTGCAGCGTCCGCTGGGGTAGCTCGTTTACTGCCCCTTCCATAAATCGCATCTGCCACAGTGGAGTGCCTTCCGGCCAGGTTATCTGAGCTTTCAGGGACCATGCGTTTAGTGACTTCTGGTACTGCATCGACACGTAGCTTTCGAGCACCCCAGGTGACGATTTGAGGTAGTTGACGGCGTATTGCGCCAGCTCAGCTTGCGTGTCGACGGACCTTAGCCGATCCACATATTCACTCAAACTAACCATCGCTGAGCGCCTCCTTGATGCAGACCTTCCGACAAACAGAGAACTGCTAATACCGCCGTATCAGTCCTCCAGGCCGTTAGCGATCTCCTCAAAGCTGGCCAGCGCGGCCTGCAAGTTCGCTATGATGTCCGATGCTAGTTCCTCCGGTTCAGGAAGGTTGTCTAGGTCGCTCAACGACTTGTCCTTGAGCCAGAAGATGTCGAGGCTTGTCTTATCACGAGCAACGATCTCTTCATAGGTGAACCGCCGCCAGCGCCCTTCAGGGTTGTCCTCACTCCACGTCTGCTGCCGCTTGTGCCTTTCTCCTGGCTTGTAGCACTCCACGAAGTCGGCTAGATCGTCGTAGGTCAGCGGATTCGTCTTCAGAGTGAAGTGGGAGTTGGTTCGCAGATCGTAGTACCAGACTTCTTTGGTCCACGGCTCCTTTGCCGCAGGCCTGCTGTCGAAGAAGATGACATTCGCCTTTACCCC
>DUQB01000212.1 GCA_012838035.1 Bacillota bacterium
AGCTTGGCTGCAGCTTCGTTATATGGTTTGCCTATGGACGACGCCTCATCAGGTGCAGAGTCTCCGTACATGGGATTACGGCCGGCGACGAACATCGTTTCCTTGGAAGTGTAAACCCAGATTTCGCAAGTGCGGTAGGTTGGAGCAGTTGATCGGTCAGATTCTCGTAAACACCGTTACTGTTAGTTGCGTTTGAGGTACGCAAACAGATGACAATGAGCCTTTTGGGCCAGAAATGGCTTCATAGCAGCTATGCGGGTTAGTTATAGATATGCTAAACAGACTAGGTTGCCCCAGTCTAAGAAACACAAGCCGTTTTACCGCACACTATACCGGCAGCAAGGATGTGTTTACTTGCTGGATGGTTGAGCGTATGCATTGCCAAGCTTCTGCATGGCGCCAATAACTTGGCAAACGTAGAGTCCACTTTCGTGCGTGATGAACCAGTACGCCAGGGATGCGCAGAAGTACACGCCGAAACCGAGTGATGCCATAGACGTTGTATTCCGTAGGTGCTATGCCGCGAAAAGCCAACAGCACATTGTAAGCAATGACTTTCAGCAGAAGATCGGCCGCGTTGGGATAAAAACCGGCTTTGCTAATCGCATCGATGTGAACCCCGTCTTTGAGTTCTTTGATGTGGTTCTCACAGGTACAGCGCTGATTATAGAAGTGCCAGATATCCTCTGCTTCCCAGTTTAGATCGGTCACAATAGCTTCATAATGCCAACTGTACTCTGCAAACAACATCTGTTGGGCGGTAAACTTTGGTCGACTACGGATGAATACAATGCGCCGGTGCCGATCCCATGACTTAGCCTTGTACCTGACACTGCCTGCTTCAATGACGACTTGGTCATCATTGCTGTAAAGGCGCTTCCATAACACGCCGCGAGAGATACGGTCGTAAAGCGAAGAATTCATTTTTATCTTTAGGGTGTAACTTACATTATCCTTCTCAAGCTGGTCACAGACTTTTCCGGACGTCATACCACGGTCGCCTCGGACAAAGCGAACCTTAGTACCTTTGGGGAGTTGCGCTTTGGCCTCCTTGTAAAATTCTATCACTTCGTCGCCGGAGGGCGTCTTACCAGATCTCAATTTGGAGTGAACGGTAGCGCCACTCTGGGAATCAAATGCGAAGAAAGGTTGGTAACTGGCTCGGCCATGATATCTGGGGTTATAACCAACACAAGTCCCCTCTTGCTGACCGTGTACGGTTTCGACGGTGGTGTCAATGTCTAGAATGACGGATTTCCGGCCTTGTAAAAGATGCTCCAATAGATGTGTATTAACATCAGCTAATTGCTTGATGTGTTCCTCGGTGTCAAAGCGGTCTAGAGAGCGATAGAGTGTGGTTGTGTCCGGCAGTTTAGTTTGACCGAGCTTCAGACAGAGAAGGGGATCAGCCTCAATATCCTCAATGTGAGAAATGCGTTCGATGCCTAATGCATACGAAACGATGAGCGCTTCCAGGTCAGTGCTTAACGAATAAAGAGCGCCAGGACCTTTGGACAGGGTAATGTTATCAAGCTGAGCACGGAGTTGAAGTACATCTCTGGCGAAATCAATGATCAAATTAGCACCAGCATACGATGTAAGGTTCTTTTGGTCAAAAGTCTCAGAAACGGGGCAGGAATTCTGGGGGGTATGTGTTGAATCAAACACCATAAAGGTGCACCTCCAAAGAGTCGATGTGTGTTTTCTCAACTAACATCTTCCCTGCTAGAGGTGCCTTTTCCTTTTATTTCCACTGATTTAATTTTTGCGCCTTGCGAAATCTGGGATAAACACTGCTCAGATTCGGCTGCAGCTTGATCGATATAAAATGGTGGGAACTCGAACAGCCCTCCCACCTGGAGTTGAGTGCTTATGCAGATAGACTATTGTTCTCTGCTGGTTGAGCGACTAGAGCGTCGCTCAACCCTTCGGCTCAGTAAACATGCCGGGCGCACACCGAAACGCCCCGACAGGTTTCCGGGAGATACTAGGACTCATGATTGGCGACAGTGAGTCGGAGGCTGGTTGGTCTAAATTCTTTGAATGGTTAAAGCAATGAGGTTTGTCTGAAGTGGATCTGGTGGTTTCGGATAACCACAGGGGGTTGGTGAAAGCGGAGCAACGCCATTTCCAGGGCGTCTTGCGGCAGCGTTGTCAGGTGCATTTCATGCGTAATAGAGGATGCCGTGGCATTCATGGCTATTCCTGAACATTACCGCCGTCGACTACGCAGCACCAACACGGTCGAATGCCTTAACGAAGAGATCCGGCGCCGTGAACGGGTGATTCGAATATTTCCTAACGTTAGTCTATTTAAGAACGTACTCGGTAATGACCCTGTATATCCGGTCGAGGCTCTCTTTCACTCCCTTGCCTCGGAGGAACTGGAACTTGAAATGGAGACCGCCGGTTAGGATCAACTCCAGCTCCAGGTCTAGGTCCAGTGTACCTGCGTTCTCCATAGAGTATATTACGATCGACCTATAGGGAATGGTGTAGTACTCGATTTTTCTGCCGGTCAGCCCCTGTTTGTCGGCGACGATAATTCTCTTGTTAGTGAATACGCCGAAGTCTCTGATGGTTGCAAAGGCAGCAACCACTTCCTCTGAGTCTAACAGCAGTGACAACGCTTGAGGCGGTGGATCAATAGGTTTGGTGAACGGAAAAGTCATGTCTTTGCCTGTTATCAATGCAATTTCACTCCCAGTCTTATCAGCAGTAATGAGAAGTGACGTCTTTTAGCGTTACAGCAGCTATGGTCAAGGGCCGTTTCGTTTATAGAAGCAGCAGGCGTAGGCCGTTTTTGTCATCAAGCTATGATGCCATGTCGGTCCACAGAATGAACCAGTTTGCGCACCTCATGTTAGCCGGTGGGGATTCAGACGCCGGAGTACCGGAGGTGGCGCTCGACCTACGCCGCTGGGCAGTCTTTGCTGATTATCCATCAGTTCAGCAGTCCTACTTCGTCCCGCTCTTCAATGCTTCGCTCATCGGTATGCGAGCCACTCTATTCCTACACATTATTTTAGCAAACTCATGAGTAATGGTCACGATAGCAAAACCTAGCGAGTGTGTCAAGTAGTTATGGGTAATCGAGTGTGTCAAGTAGTTATGGGTAATCTTTCTTGCTCCGGAACGGATGATGGTTTAGGTTCTGTTTGGTTGCGTACGACGCAGATCGCCCTATCCTCTACTTAGTCTTCTCACCACCGGGTTTTCAACCATGTAGTGACTCACAGTGTCATCCACGGTTCCTTAAGGCTCGCCAAACACATCCGCATACGACAGCAGGGTCACATGACCGCATGTCCTTCCCAAACCACACTGCATGCCTGTCCGAAAGAACACCACAGGCCCCGACTGCACCGCGTGTCCACCGCGAGCTTTCGGAGCCTGTGAGTAAAGAAAAAAGCCCATCGAATGGGCCTTTGGTAGCCCCGAGAGGAATCGAACCTCCGACACGCGGTTTAGGAAACCGCTGCTCTATCCACTGAGCTACGGGGCCATGGAAGCATTGCGTACACAGGAATTATACCACACTTGACATGGTTGTGCACTTGGCACAATGTAACTTCAGGACTTCCGGAAGTGGAAATCGCGACTGCAGCAACACAGGTCCAGGGACTGGTATTCGGTTAAAATTGGCTCTTACAGGAACATCCAAGCAGATTTTGACAATAGAACCCCCTTTCCCCCAATGATACGCTGGGAGAAATGAACTTCATATGTCATTGTTCTCTGTTGACGACACCAACCTTTATGATAGGATCGCGCTCAATTGAGTACGTCTAATTCCGGATCACCTACCGACCACCGTTTGTTCATCATGTATGCCAAGACTACGAATCCTTCATAGATTCGGCGCATGACACCTAACAAGGTGTCTTTACCCGGCCGAAACGATCTCAGATTGCGGCGAACAAAGAGCTGAAACAGGTTATAGGTGATCGCAAACAGCTTATAC
>DUQB01000213.1 GCA_012838035.1 Bacillota bacterium
AAAGGGCGCTATAGCGTGCGCATTCCGCAGCCGGTTCGGCAGTGCCGTCCAACAGGTTGATCGTCTTAAAAGGCAGCTTGCCGAAAATGGCGTTGTTCAGGAAGTTGGCGAAGCGTTGCGGCGCATCTTTAGGCAAACCGATGTATTCATCCAAGTGGAAGGCGTTGACGCGAGACCAGTCAATCCCTTCGGCGGCGATCAATGCTGCCAGAAACTCATTTTGCGAAGGCGCGGCCGCAAAAACCATGTTGACCTCATCCAGCTTGGCGAGCAGTTCCTTCAGCTCTTTCACAACCGCTGCGGCAGCGGCCGCACCCATGTCGGGACGATTTTCATAGATCTCAATGCGCAGTTTATCAACGGTTTTTTCCATTATCGGCTTAACCATAATCAGGCTCCTTTACAGATGATCGGTACTAAATACGGCTGACGCGAGATCACCCATTCTGTACGTGGAATGGAACGACCTCGCGCAAGCGCTGATCTCCACCAAGCGGCAAAACGCAGAGAATGTCTTGTCTAGGCGTTGCCGGCGCTGTCGCTCAGTGAGATTATCTATACGTTGAAGTCGCCGTATTGGCTGAGCTGAACCACTTCACCGGTCTCATAGCTGTAAGTGGCAGCTTCCAAGAAAGCTGTGATCTCCAGCATCTCGGCATAGGAGACGGGGCTGACGCCTGTGTTGAAGAACTCAATGACCTTTGGCAACAGCTTTGCGTAATAAGGCGGACTGGTTAAGGCCAACGACTGGAAGACGCCGCCGTCGGTGAGGACTGTAGCGCCGAAGCTGCCTACCTTAGGAATGCGGTAACCATACAGGGTACCCATACGGCCATCGTTCCACTTAGCCACGACCACATCGGCGGTTTCGTTGCGTATGGTGCGTACTTCTACGCAGCCGGCACCCATTTTGGAGAACAGCACTTCAGCGCTGTGAATACCGTACCAGAACAGACCGGGGAAATCGGGCAAGATAGCCATCGGACCAAAAGATTCGCAGCCCAATACCTTGCGATCGCCCTCAACGTCGGCAATTCCGGCGCCGTATCGGATGGCGGAGCAAGAGAATACGGGGGTGCCGTGCTCCTTGGCCAGTTGGAAAATTGCGCGGGCGTCCGCTACGCTACAGGCCAGCGGCTTATCGATAAATACGGGCTTCTTATACGATACGATTTTGCTGAACTGCTCTAGGTGCTGGCGTCCGTCGACACTCTCCAGGAAGATGGCGTCAGACTCTTCCGCCACAGCTTCGACAGAGTCGACGAGCTTGATGTTGTGCTTCTCTACGAGTTGCTGGGTGATCTTTTCCACCCGATCGCGGCTCAGCGAGAACTCCTGGCTGCCGCCGGGGAAGGCGACGGCGACTTTGCCGCCTTTGACATGATTAGGATTGTCTTCCAAGTTGAGTAAGTCTGTAAATGCAGTGGCGTGAGATGTGTCTAGACCGATCATTCCTAAACGCAATTCGCTCATGTAGGAAACCTCCAATGTGTTATGTATTTCATGCCGGCAATGCTTGAATCAGCCTTTTCTTGCTTTCGGTTTATACGTGTATCCTATCACCCCTGTCTTTCCATACGCGCTCGCCATCTCCTGCATCCCAAATGAAAAACTTCCTATGTTCCATATTGTTTACAATCACACGCAACTGATGAGAGCCTAGGTCGTGCTTCGGGAAAAAAGAGCACGACGGGTGGAGCTGAGGGCAGAACCAGCTTGACATCTCCCTTTCCGTAATCGACCATGTCGCAACCTTTGTCAAGTGCCGGCTATAGGCGGTTGCCCGGCACCGTTGATTTATGGGCGCTGCCGAATCGTGAGGAGCTGCTTATTGTCAGCAGCAGGGGCGGTAGCCTGGTTGTCGTATATATAGTCGGGTTGATCAATACACTTAGACATTTTTGGTGATTACATAAGGGGAATTTGCATGGCGGCGCCGACGCAGGAACAGGTAACCGAAGTGGTGGTAGAAGCGTTTATCGATCTCATACAAGAACGGAAACTGGCCGGCAAGCGCGAGCTGGCGGCGACGCAGGAAACCATTGCCGACTGGTTGAGCGACAGGACCGGGTTAAAAATCAGCGCGGCTCATGTGCAGGTGCTTACGACAGCGATGCGCCAAGCCGGGCTGCTTAGCGTAGGCGGCTTTGGGATCGGCAAACCCAACACATACGACACAACCGAAGATGAGATGGGCGTAGAAGCCTATTGGAACCAGGTGGCGGCATTCCTGATGGTATGGCGGCATCCCAGCCGCAAGGCGATGCTCAAAGACTAGCATCGCGCTATCCTGCGCAGAAAAGTAGGCTTGCATGACCGCAAGCCTACTGAACGCTCTTCGGACCGGCAGAAAATTTACTGCGCTTTCTGTTGTCCCTCGTTTTTCTCCACAAACAGTCGGATCTCGTCCAGCTGTTCAAGCGCAATGGGATAAAAGTGCTCTTCCGTGGGGAAGGCGCCCGTTTTAACATCGTTGTGGTATGCCGTAATGCTCTCGGTTATCAGCTTACCTACTTCGGCGTAGCGCTTGATGAATTTAGGCGTGAACTCCTCGAACATCCCCAAAATATCGTGGACGATGACCAGCTGGCCGTCGAGTCGATTACCCGCGCCGATACCGTATACAGGGATGCTCAACCGATTGCGTATCAGCTCGGCTACCTCATTGGGAATAGCCTCCAGCAGCAGCATATGCGCTCCTGCATCTTCTAAGGCTAAAGCATCATCGAGCAGCTGTTTGTATGCGGCCAGGCTCTTGCCTTGTACTCGATAGCCGCCTAATTGGCCCAGCGACTGTGGTGTGAGACCAAGATGACCCATTACGAGAATACCGGCATCGACTATAGCCCGCACTCTACCGGCCATCCGCTTGCCGCCCTCCATTTTGACGGCATCGCAGTCAGCTTCCGCAATAAAGCGGCCGGCATTGATGATGGCATCGCGATCGGAGGGCTGATAGGACATATAAGGCATATCGCCGACGACGAAAGCCCTTTCTACGGCGCGGGTGACGGCCTGACAAGCTCTGATCATATCATCCATAGTTACCGGCAGGGTGGTCTTATGTCCCAGTACGGTCATGCCTAAGGAGTCGCCGACCAAGATCATGTCTACACCGGCTCGATCCACATAGCGAGCTAAGGGAAAATCGTAGGCCGTTATGAAACTGGCGCGTTCTCCCCGTTGTTTCATCGCCCTCAGGGTACCAATGTTCACTTTTTTACGTTCACTCATTACATTCACCTCTAGAGATAGGATCCGTTGTACGCTTGCAAGACCACTCCATGCTGACAAAGCCGAATGATCCCGCGATGAGTTGCGGAGAGCCCACGCGCAGGAGCTGCAGTCGGACATAATATAACAGTGCCCACGATGGGTTGGGCACATCACATCCTAAATAAAGAGTGATTTGTATGCCTTGATGCTTTGGCGCGACAGCTAACTCTCAATATTTCTACATATAAGCGGTTTCGCCTGCTGCACGGAATGGAAAATGTCGGTTGCCTATCTGCAGCACGGCAGCGGAATAAGCTTACAGGTGCTTTGGCTTAGGGAAACAAAAAAAGCAGCCGTAGCTGCTTTGTATTTGTATGGACGTGTAACACTCTTAGAAGGATCAGAGTTTGATGCCGTATCAGGGCGGCTCATTTAGTTTGCGTTATACGCTTCAAAAATCTTAGGTATACGAACTGCATGCAGCTTGGTGAGCGGCCAAAATTGAAAGAGGGCGCGGCCAATGATCAGTTCGTTTGGTATGGGTCCCACTTCCTGGTAACGGCTGTCCGCGCTATTATTGCGATTGTCGCCGAGCACAAAGACCGTGTTTTCCGGTACGACAAATGGTCCGAAGTTGCCGTACATCGTACCGTTCACGTACTCTTCATTGAGTGGATTACCGTTGAGGTAAACCTTATGTTGTTTAATCTCTATGGTGTCGCCGGGTAAGCCGATGACGCGCTTAATGAAGCGTTGTCTGGGATTAGCCGGAAAGCGGAATACGACTATTTCTCCGTAGCGCGGGTCCCGTAAGCGATAAGACACCTTATCGATCATCAGGCGGTCGCCATGATGCAAGGTGGGCAGCATGGATACTCCTTCGACTCGGTAGGCTTGGATGATGAAAGTCATGATTAATGCGGCCAGGATAGCGGACGTACCTAACGTTTTTATATACTCTATTGCAGTCTCTTTCCAGTTACTCATGCCGTGAACCCTCCGATATCCCATGGCGCGACCGGGCCATTGCGCTGCGCGACAATGACAGCTTGCCGAATTTTGCAGTGGGGGAAGCCTAATGATCGCCAAGGTATGATGGAACCTGGGCGTGACCCTTGCCGGCGGCTGTGCAACCGGCTGGACCACGCGCACGTAGGTTGTATACACAGTTTATAGCTAGGAATGGTTGGTATCAAGCCCTATCACGGAGAATGTTAAATTTTTTCATGCTGGGGATTGCTTTAACCCGGCACGCTCTAACGTGTGTTTAAGTAGAGATACAAAAAGCAGAACAAATGCATGCCGGTTGTCGCCAGAGCGGCGATGCTGCAGCATTTTCTGGTAAACCGTGCTTAAGAGCCAGGGAAAGACGGACGAGGCACGGAATAATACCATATGGACCATCTAGATGCGAAGGGATGAGATGGGATGCTGATGCAAACGAACAAAATGAAGTGGCGGATTCGCGGGCACTGGCGTTTTGCACTCATATGCGCATTTCTCTTCTTCTTGCTCAACATCAGCTCTGGGAGCGGCAGCGTTCCGAGCTACGGCGTTCCGGTTCCTCTGGGCACTCCGACTTATGACAGTCGGGGCCAAGTGGTTCATCCGGATGTTCTGTACGTTCCAGATGGCTTTGGACCCGAAAAATGGCCTTATTGGATGGCTATGACGCCATATCCCAACGGCAATGACGCCTATGAGAATCCTTCCATTCTAGTGAGTCGCGACGGACTACGCTGGACGGTTCCCACAGGTTTGAAAAACCCCTTGGTCAATAGACCGGACTACCCGCGTGCCCATAACAGCGATCCGGAGATCGTTCTGGTTGAAAATGCTTTGTACCTGTACTTCCGAGAGTCACTGAAACACCTGAGCACACCCGAGAACAGGCTCTATCTGATGAAGAGCGCAGATGGTATTACGTGGTCGGATCCGGTTGAGGTGATGGTGAGTAGACAAACCGCGGCGGATTTAATGTCGCCGGCAGTTCTTTATGATGGGGAACGGTTCACAATGTGGTTTGTGGATTATCCCCAGGTTAAGGTGGCATATAGCCAGGACGGAGTGTCATGGTCGGCGCCGCTGGAGTGCGATGTACAAGGCTTGGACGAAGGGCGCTTCCCTTGGCATTTGGATGTGGTGCGCGGTGAAGATCGACTGGAGTCATTGTTTATCAGTTCCACCGGGTCCGGGGGCGCGGGTTCACGCATGCATTACGCTTACAGTTTTGACGAAGGCTTAACATGGCAAGTGGCGCCTCTCATGCGTGAGTTAACAGAGAGCTTTGAGGCTTCCATGCAGTATAGAGGTACATTGCTGCCGCGTATAGATGATCCCTACTTCTATGACCTGTGGTATTCCGCTCGGTCTGCATATGGTACATGGCGGGTAGCTTATATGCAAGCGGTTAGAAGAGAGAATCAATTGTATCCGGCTGAGTAAGACGGTGTTAGAGACATAGAAGAACGACCGTACTGCGGGACGGTCGTTTCTTTTTTTGAAGGTGTTGTTCAAGTCTTCCGTAGTTAGTTCCTATCAGTAGATCTGGTGTCGCAGTAGGTCTTCCAAGGTATCGCGTTCGCGAATCAGCTGCAGTTCGTTATTTAAGGTGAGCAATACCTCAGCCGGTCGGAGACGAGCATTATAGTTGGAAGACATCGAGAAGCCGTAGGCACCAGCATCCAGCACCGCTAATACATCCTGCTCCTTAGGCTTAGGCATGGGGCGGCGCTGCGCCAGCAGATCGCCCGACTCACAGATGTTACCGGTTATATAGGCCTCAATTTCCGGTGGAGACTGCGCCAACCTCGTATTGACGATTTCGTGATACGCATCATACATAGTGGGACGCACAAGCACGTTAAACCCACCGTCGGTACCTATAAAGATGCGCTCGGGAGTCTCCTTTAAGGCGTGAACCGTGATGAGGAGGACGCCGCATTCGGCGACAACATAACGTCCCGGTTCAATTTGGGCGGTTATGCGCTTACCATATTGGGTTACCCATCGCTCCAGCATCTCCGAAACCTGATCACCCAGGGAGGTTATATCCAACCGACTTTGCTCACTGGTGTAGGGGATGCCGAATCCGCCGCCGAAGTCGATGAAGTCGAGATCGTCGAATTTTAGCGCGATCTCAAGCATACGTTCTACGCTGGCCAAATAGGTTTCGCCATTGAGGAAGTTTGAGCCAATGTGCTGGTTTAAGCCCACTATCTGTAACAAGTATTGGTTGGCGATACGCTTAATTTCGTCTACCTGCGTGTAGTACACGCCGAATTTACTATCAGCACCACCGGTGACCACCTTTTGATGATGTCCGTCGCCGATACCGGGATTAATACGGACAGCCACCTTGCCGCCGGGATTAAGGCGACCTAGGCGCTCTAATTGCGCCAAGGAGTCCACGCTGATCGTCACCCCTGCCGTTATTGCATAAAGAAGCTCAGCATCATCGACGTTATTGCCCACATAGAAGATTTGGTTTGTTGCAAAGCCGGCCTCACGTAACAGCATGATCTCGCCGGGAGACATAGCATCGGCATGTAGCCCTTCGGAGTGAGCAATTTTCAATAAGGCGACATTGGTGTTCGCTTTACACGAGTAGTTCGCAACAAAAGGTCGGTAAGACAAGAAATTGGCGACTTCCTGACAACGTCTGCGCAGGATCCGTTCACTATAAAGGTAGAGTGGTGAGCCGAATCGTTCTGTAACTGCTTTGCCGGTTAAATCGGCAAATTGCAGCTCGTTGCGAACAACGGCGATCTCTGGCCCACCTGCCTCAATCAAGGCGGTTAAGCGGGAAAGACCGGCTTTGGCAGAGGTGCGTATAGACAAAATAGGACTCCTTCCAGGCAGGTGAATCTTGACTAACAGTATACTGTTATGCAGGATCGACAACAAGCGTTGTTGTAGGACGGACCTGCAAGAGATGACCTTTAGGCGGCTGACGCAGAACGCTGACTTAGAAGGCTAACCCCCATAGTACGCCGACAATGCCTACCTCAAGCCATAGGCCATGCCAGAGGTTTTTGGCTTTTCCGTGTGGTATGGCGCCATTGTGAGTGGGGAAGTACTTGTCGTTTTGTATACCTAACTTTTTTAGTACATGTTCTATGTCGGGAAGGAAGCCGCCTACGGCGCCGGCTATAATGCGTAGATCACCGGTCTGATCATACTGCCACTTCACTAAAGCGCCGGCACCCACGAGAAGAACAATCTGGGTGGTGAGGTCATAGTCGTAGTGAGGGATGGCATCGAGTAGTGCATGGCTGGCTAATCCTAGGACAAAAGCGCCTTCCGGGCTGCCCGCTAGGGTACCCGCGGCGGCGCCGCCGAGGATGTGACCTCCGCCACTTATGGCTGCTGTAGGTGCAGCCAAGCCGAATAACACTGAACTTGACAACAGAACTGCCAATATGGTTCGGACTTGTTTGGTAAACATGCGCATCTCCTTACTGTGTCGTGTTATATTGCTTAGTACCGCAGGGCTGTGTTTTTGGTGAGCGGTACGCCTTATGGAGGTACCCACATGGTTTTGGGTGTCATTAAGCCCCAAGGTCTGTGTAGCTGTTGTTGGCAAAGTAGCGAGCCATTTCCTCCTGCAGTTGTTGTTCTAACTGTAAAATGTCGGCATCGTTTGCCTACAGCTGCATTAGGGGGTTTCATAAATTAAACACCTAGGCCGGTCTAGGATTTGCCGAGCTGGAACAGTGTGTCTGATGCGAACGGCGAGGTAGAGGCAATGCTGGATTTGTGTTCAGTTGTTGATGCTGGGTGCTGATGTAACAGCATTAAGCATGAAACAAGGAACTGGATATGTCGGGGGTCTAGCACCTACTGTGGCATCAGGGAGGTATCATGAATTAAACACATAGGCCGGTCTAGGATTTGCCGAGCTGGAACAGTGTGTCTGATGCGCACGGCGAGGTAGAGGCAATGCTAGATTTGTGTTCAGTTGTTGACACGGGGGTTTGATGTAGCTTTGCTAGGCATGGAACCAATTCAGGGTGGTTTTGCTGTGCTTGGGAGAAGGATGGACTGACCCGGCGATCCGGTGTACGCATGCACCAGCTCAGTCACACAGTGAGTATCTAATTTGGCTGACGTCGCACTAATTTATAAGAAGGCTCAATAGCAAGCCTATCCATCGTATGGTAAGATGCAAAGTGATTGACAGCGTTGTTAACAACCCACTCTGATGAAAGAAGGTGTATCCGTGCAGAACAGAAAGCCGTTGGATATTAAGCAACTGAACTTGCAACCATTCACCACCATGGGCCCGCAAGGAGTGCTCTTGGTGAGCGGTTCCGACACTCAGAACGCCAATCCGATGACGATAAGCTGGGGCACGTTCGGTATAATGTGGAACAAACCCGTCGTCATGGTGATGGTGCGACATACTCGTTATACCTGGGAATATATCAGCAAAATGCCGGATTTCACTCTGAATTGGTTGGATAAATCGATGAGCAAGGCGCTGGCTTTGTGTGGTCGGGTCTCCGGACGGGACATGGACAAGTTTACGGCGAGTGGTTTACATACGGAATCTGCCGCTGTGGTGGGTTCACCGATTATCGCGGAAAGTATACTCAACCTGGAATGTCGGATTATTTACCACGACATGGTGAAACCGGATCAGTTCAAAGACATCAGCCTAAGTAATCACTACGCTGCTAACGATTATCACGGCTTATTCTATGGCGAGGTTGTAGCTGCAGCGGGGATCGAGAAGTTTATCTTGTCGCAGTAGACATAGAATGAGGCTGCATCCGAGTTCCCGATTGAATCTCCTGCAGCCTCATTTTATTACTCCGACACGTCTGTTACTTAGCTACTGGGCTGCTTTCTCAGCAGCCTCAACCGTATGCTTTAGCAGGGTGGCAATGGTCACAGGCCCGACTCCGCCCGGAACAGGCGTTATCGCACTGGCGACAGGCAGGCATGATGCATAATCACAATCGCCTACATTACCTTCGTTGTAGCCGGCGTCCAGAACAACCGCACCCGGCTTCAGCCATGCGCCTTTAACGAAGTTAGGTTTACCGACGGCAGCTACTAGAATGTCGGCTTGCTTAACAAAGTCGGGCAGGTTCTGGGTTCGGCTGTGACATATCGTAACCGTGGCATTGCGGTTCAACAGCAGCATGGCCACGGGTTTGCCAAGTATCGGACTGCGCCCGATTACCACGGCGTGTTTCCCCTCGATGGGCAGTTCGTAATAATCGATTATCGATAGGATCGCTTCAGGCGTACACGACCGGTAACAAGGCAAGTCAAACGCTGTGCGACCAAATCCTAAACTTGTGACGCCGTCTACATCTTTTTCTAAAGCGATGGTATCAAAAGCGAGGCGTTCATCGATATGTGCCGGTACGGGGTGTTGCAATAGAATTCCGTGTACGTTAGGATCGGCATTGAGTCTGTCGATGACATCTAATAAACCGGCCGTGTTCGTGTCGTTCGGCAGGTCAATACGCTGCGATTCCATCCCTAAGCGTCTGCAGGCGTTGCCCTTCATACGCACGTAAGTCTCTGATGCAGGATCGTTGCCTACGAGGATAGTGCTAAGACAAGGGACGCAGCCTCGTTTGCGTAATGCTTCAATCCGGGGTACAAGGCTTTCTCGAATGTGTTGAGAGACAACTCTTCCGTCTAGAATGGTTTTGGATGAACTCATCATGATCCCTCCGCTTATATAGAGACCGACGGTTACGCCCGTTTCTCCGCCCAGGCGAACGGCATGGTTACTCGCAGCTCGCCCGTGGTGCACCACAGGGGCCGGTTACTGCAAGTTTTCATCACAGCTCCATCATACCATATCCCTTTTTGCATTTTCCATATTCTAAACTTGATATTGTGTTTTTACCCAACGAATTAGGTGGCATTAAAGCTGTGTGAATATGATCGCTACCGAACAAAAAGAGCGGAACGCAGGGTATTCCGCTCACGCTGTTCAATACCACTCAATACCCGGATGTAAAGTCCTTAAGCTGCTCGCTTGCGAGAGAACAGCTTCACTAGTTCGCTAAGCAATATGGGGCTGAGGCTTAACCCTACCACCCAAAGCCAGTCGTCTAAAGGCAGCGACACAGTATTGAAAATGGGCTGGAAGAACGGCACAACCACTACAATCAATTGGAGCAAGGCAGAGGCGGCCATGGCGCCTAATAGCGCCGAGTTACTCGTGATTCCGAGCCTGAAAATGGAGGTTCTACGGCTGCGCGTATTCAGCGAGTGTACGATTTGCGAAAGGCTCAAGATGAGAAAAGCAACCGTGCGAGCTTCTTCCATAGGCCGACCAATACTAAGGGTGTGCCAAAAGCCTAGCAGTGTGAGCCCACCTAGCAACATACCTTGCCACAATAAGGTGATGCCAAGGCCGTCTCCCAGCACGCTCTCGTTGGGATTGCGCGGCTTATGCTTCATCACGTCTTTCTCCGGCGGATCGATCCCCAAAGCCAATGCAGGTAGACCGTCGGTAACCAGGTTTAACCACAGTATCTGAATCGCTGTAAGCGGTCGTCCTAACCCAAAAGCAATGGCGGCAAAGATCGCGAAAATCTCGCCGATGTTACACGAGAGCAGGTAGTGAACAACCTTACGGATGTTGGCGAAAATGGCGCGGCCGGCTCCCACCGCAGTAACGATGGTGGCGAAATTGTCGTCAGTCAGCACCATATCGGCGGCCTCTTTAGCCACATCCGTACCTGTAATACCCATGGCTGCGCCGATATCCGCTCGCTTGAGCGCCGGAGCGTCATTGACTCCGTCTCCGGTCATAGCTACGACATGGTTGTGAGATTTTAGCGCATTCACAATGCGTAACTTGTGCTCAGGTGATACGCGTGCATATACCGATACGTCCTCAACAACGTCCTGGAGCGCTTTATCGGACATTTCCTCAAGCTGCGCGCCGATGAGTGTTTTATCCCCGCTTTGCCAAATGCCTAATTCCTTTGCAATGGCTATCGCCGTGTCGGGATGATCTCCGGTGATCATCACCGGGCGTATACCTGCTTGAAGACACTTCTGTACCGCATCTTTGGCCTCAGGCCGGGGAGGATCCTGCATGGCAAAGAAACCTAAGAAGGTGAGATCCTGCTCGACGTAAGCTGAATCTAATCGCTCCGGGATGGTATCCCATAACCTATAAGCAACTGCAAGAACTCGTAATCCATGGCCGGCATACTCGGCATTGACAGTGTTGAGTCGGGTACGTACAGCCTCGTCCAGAGGCCTAATCTCGCCATGCGCATAGATACTGACGCAGCGCTGAGATAAGACATCAGGTGCACCTTTAGTGAAAGCGACGTACGGCGTATGAAATATGGCATGTGTTCCTTCAGGTACCGTATGAATCGTTGTCATCAGTTTGCGTGCCGAGTCAAAGGGCAACTCGGCTACACGCGGCATGACTTTATTGGTTGCGATTTGATCAAACCCGGCATACTCAGCTGCGGCTACCAAGGCCCCTTCCGTAGGATCACCGATGACCAGCAGGCGGCCGTCGGATTTTTCGATGACAGCATCGCAGGCTAGCATACCAGCCTGCAGCAACACCTGTTGCCCAGGAGTGTTCTCTTTCAGACCGGATGAATTGTATGCGCCGGTAGTATCATCGGCATAGATGGATACAACAGTCATTTCATTCTTTGTCAGAGTACCTGTCTTATCTGAACAGATTACTGTAGCTGCGCCTAGTGTCTCCACGGCGGGCAACCGGCGAATGATGGCGTTCTGTCTGCTCATGCGTTGGACGCCGAGTGCTAACACGATAGTGACGATAGCGGGCAAACCTTCCGGCACCGCGGCTACAGCCAAGCTGATTGCGGTCATGAACATATCGGAGGCGGCTTCACCGCGCAGTAAGCCGGTGATGAACACGATTACCACCAGAAAAAGGGCGACCAAGCCGAGAATCCTGCCCAGCCGGCCTAAATGTTTCTGTAGAGGGGTGCTTTCTTGCGACGCTCCTTGAATTAAACCGGCAATATTGCCTATTTCGGTCTGCATACCGGTACGGACGACCAATCCTCGTCCGCGGCCATAAGTGACTACAGTGCCCATAAAGCCCATGTTGTGTTGATCGCCTAAAGCTGGTTTTTGTACATCAGTCAGAAGGGTATCGGCATGTTTTTCTACAGCGACGGATTCGCCGGTGAGGGCGGATTCATCGACCTTCAGTGAAGCGCTTTCGAGCAGACGCACATCGGCGGGGATAAAGTCGCCTGCCTCCAGGAGTACAATGTCACCGGGCACGACTTCATTGCTGGGTACTTGGATCAACTGACCGTTTCGCACCACTTTCGCGACGGGCTTGCTCAGTTGCTTGAGCGCCTCCATTGCCTTTTCGGCTCGATTCTCCTGCACTACGCCCAAAACGGCATTGAGCGCGACGATGAGGAGGATGACGATTGCATCTTCCCATTCACCCACGAAGACGGAGATGAGTGCAGCGGCTACAAGAATAAGAATGAGTGGCTCGTTGATTTGATCAACAAACATGGAGAGTATGGAGCGGGGCGGCGTCTCTTGGAGCGCATTGTAACCATAGCGCTCAAGTCGGCTTTTACATTCGGTTTCGCTTAGACCATCTTTTATGTCGCTTTGCAACAGAGCTACGGCGTCTTCCGTCGTGGTACCGTACCATTCCCGGCTTTGTAGAGCGACTTTGTCGATCATCAAGATCCCTCCGAGTCCAGATTGGCCGCACACGAATCTGATGCGCGGCAGTCTTCTCTAAACAATTCCGGGCATCTCCAACCGTATACAAAAAGACCTTCGCAGGAAATGCCCTGCAAAGGTCTTGCTTGCGAGGATAATCCCCGAGCACGAGCGGGTTGTTCCAAAACAAACAACCGTCCTGACGCCCATGCTAGAGTCTAAGCTACTCCCCTTCGCTTTCTTTTTGTAGATTAACACGTGCTACTTAGCAGGTCAAGAATTTTCAGCGTGGCCCGGCGGCTTATGCGGTATGATCAGGCCTGATGCTGCTCCTGTTTGAGCTGCTGTAGGCTACTTGCAGCCGGATCAATTGCGGGCTTTGATCTTTGCGACAAATCGGGCTGTGATTTTCTGCGGATCGGTGATGGCGGTGCCCACAGTTACGGCCCATGCGCCAAGTTCAAAAGCTTGCGCTACAGTTTCCGGGTGCCAGAATCGACCTTCAGCAATAACCGGGACTCGGCATTGGGATGCAGCGGCTTGCACCAACTCCAAATCCGGGCCTTCAATGGCGGGGCTATAGGGGGTATAACCGGACAATGTGGTGGCCACTATGTCAAAACCAAGCGCTTCCGCCGTCAGCGCTTCGTCTAAGGTGGAGATGTCGGCCATGGCGAGGCGTCCGGCCTTATGTATAAGTTCGACGGCTTGACTTAAGTGCTCTTGGGTTTCACCACTGGGGCGCACTCGTGCGGTAGCATCGATGGCAACAACCTGCGCACCGCAACTGATGGTCATCTCCACCTCTCGCAAGGTGGGAGTAATATAGATGGGCGAATCGGGGTAATTCACCTTGTAAAGGCCGATAACGGGAACAGATAGACAACGGGTGACGGCCCTGATATCTTCCGGACCCTCGACTCGAATACCGGCGGCGCCGCCGGCTACCGCCGCTTTAGCCATTGCTAGAATGAATTGCGGGTCGGCAAGCGGGTTATCATCGCGCGCCTGACAGGAGACGATCAGACCGCCGCGTATTTGCGCAAGAATTGCTTCTTTAGACTCTCCGAGCAAGTTGTTCACTCCCAGTATGGTAATTAGGGCTCTACTGCAAATCGAGCCGCGCCGCACACCATCGGTTTGTTTCTTTCTCGGTTACGGTTCTGATGTCTTCCAGCTTCGTACCTTGATATCCTCTACCCAAATAACCGGAGTGCAGCAACTCTCGGTCTGTTATCGCAACAGTGCTCAATCAGGCAGGTATCAGCGTATTACATTGGTGAATGAGAGACTGATGACTGGAGAAAAACGCGCAGAATCACCCTATATTAATGTAGGGTGATTCCGGCGTGTCGCTTGGGGTACCGGCATTACATGGAAGATGACCGAATTGATGCGCCGTTATCTAATGGTTGACTCGAGCGTTATGCTGCTAAAACGGACTACCGTACCTGATACATGCCGTGTTCGCTCATGTAGTTGAAGATGCCTTCTCCGTGTTGTTGTTCTTCATCCTGAATGTGTTGCACAACCTGACGCACGGTCGGGTTTGCCGCCTCAAACACAACCGTATCGTAGGCACCGGATACATACTTCTCGGTCATAAGAGCATCAGAACAAAGCAATGCATCAGATTCATTTACGAGGCCGGTCTGCGTCGAGGGACTGTTCATTTGGGCCGTCCACCGGCTTTGCGCCTGATTCGACAACTGATCTTGCCCCTGGTTTTGTCCTTGATTCTGCGCCATGTCGGGTACTTGACCTTGCAACAATTGATCCAAGGTGTCGTAATGCTGTTGCTCTTTCTGGGCGTAGCTGTTGAAGAGCTGCTGCAGTTGCGGATCTTGGGCTTGCTGCGCATAGTTATTGTACTTCGCTATACATATGCTCTCATGACTCTGCATGTCCTTTAGCAGTGAGCGTTCTTTCTGAGTTAAATGCATCAGTACATCCTCCTAGCTGGGGCTGATGAGCCGCTGTTGGGTAATTCAGCCGGCAATGCCCACTTATTTACTCTTAGGGTGACCAATAGGCAGATAATGATGCATCCCGGGCGATGCTTTCTTGGTACCTGTCTACTGGGGAGAACCGAAATTTATCTATGGAAAACCACAGCTTCACGCGGCGCAATTACGTTTCGATTTGTAATAGGTAGGAAACCCTAAAGGAGTTGGTTAATAAGGGTCATAAGATGGAGGTTGATGGCGACGGGGAGAGGATGGTCAGGAAACATACTGGTGGCGCTACTGGCTGGTTTAATAATGAGCGGCGCCGTATATGGTGGACAGGTGCACTATGCAGCAGGTGTGATGGACAGGGCTTTGACGGTTCAGGCCACGGTAAGGCATGCCCCTGTTGAGCTGGAGTTGGTATTTGCATCTGCAGCTTGGGGCGTCACAGGACTTGAACGCCGCATTACCGACTTAGAGGTCGTTACAGTCACCGGAGAACCTGTGTATGTGGTTGAACAAGGTATGGGCGTGTACGGTCTGCGGCTTACGCAACCAGACGACTTGATCGTACGTTACCGAGTGCAACCTAGTATGTCCCAGTGGGATCACCATTTGACTATGGTAACGGAGAATCACCTGCAGTTGACGGCAGATGCCTTCTTTCAGCTACGCGATCCTGCAGTTGATGAACGTCCTGCGTATCCTACCGGTACTTTGGAGCTGGCGCTCCTACCGGAGTCTTGGACTATCCTGCCGTACCATACGCGTGATGACCAGGGTTTTTTCACGCTGAGCGACGAGTTGGTCATCCAAGCCGGCATGTATCACTTGCGGCAAGTAACCCTAGGTCAAAGCTCGTTTACGCTGGCGTTCCATCAAGATTTTACGCCATATTTACCTTTATTGCGGCGCATGGATGCCGTGCTGCAATTCCAGTACGCCCTGTTTGGAGACTACCAAGGCCGGGACGCTTTGGTTGTTCTAAATCCACTGTCCGGTAGCGCCAAGGACACGCTGTACGCAGGTAGGGCTCTACCAGGCTTAGCGGTGTTATATACGCAGATGAAAAAGGAGATGTTGCATGATCCGCATTTGCTGCTTACTCGCTTGGCGCACGAGACCTTTCATTTGTGGCTTGCGCAGTCATTCACTCTATATGAGGGCATGTACTGGTTTACGGAAGGATTTGCCCGCTACCACGAGTACCAGGTTTTACGCGATCTAGAGTTGGTTGATGCCGATACCTCCCTACGGTTTCTTGCCGAAGAATGGGTGGCTGCGGCGCGGGCTCAGCAACACGCCGCGATATCGCTGCAGAAAGCCGGAGCATACCTGTTTGCCGATCCGCCCCATCGCGTGCTGGCGTATGCCAAAGGCGCGCTGATCGCCTACCTCTTCGAACAACAGTTGCCGGGCAAAACCTTAGCCGGCTTTTATCAGGAACTGTACAGAGAATACGCGGGCGAGGGGCAAGCCATAGGGAACAGAGAGATCATCACCTTGATGAATGAGCATTTGGGCGATACGACCTTCACGCAAAAATGGATTTTAGAGTCCTCGCGGTTGTCCTTAACGGATCTGCCGGAATTACTACCTTATGCGTTTGCGGCTTGGCTTGCGGCTTTGCCGGATATCGCTTTAGAGAAAGCCGCTTCGTTTTGGGGATTATTAGGCCTATGCGGTGTGGCTTTAGGTATGTATATCGGTACGAAGCCTAAAAAAGGCACATAAGACAGCGTTAACCTGTTGCGCCGACTGATGCTGGTGCTGCTTTACTCGGTTTAGCATAGCTTGCTTGTCTGGTGCGGAAGGATGTTCAGTGATGTATAATGGAATCCGTAGGTTGTGCGTTGTCTGTCAGATTGACGGCTAAGCATTGTATGGAGGTGTGGCGATGGCCAAAAAACGGCAAAAAGCTAGTTGGGAGTTGTGTAAACCGAGATTGCACGAAACCGCGTCACGCTCATTGGTTACTCGGCGGCAGGAAGTTGGGTTTAAAGATAAGAAAAAAATAAGAAGGCTACTCAAGCTCAGTTCACGAAGATATGAAACTGAGCTTGACCATTTGTTGCCGGAGTACGCAGTACGATACAATGCTAGCTGGAGCGGCTTGTTACGGCAGGTTCATTAATTAGGCACTCGGAGGGAAACCATGGGAAAATCGACAGATATCCGCCCGATCGCGGCAAAGCTCTACTTTCTACCGGTGGAAACACGCGTACCGCTTAAATTCGGTACCGAAACACTTACATATATAACTTGCGCTCGTGTGGAGCTGACTGTAGCGGATGCTGCAGGTCGTTCCGCCACAGGATGGGGAGAAACGCCGCTCTCCGTTCAATGGGTGTGGCCGAGCACTTTGGGCTATGAAGAACGCCATCAGCTCTTAAAGCAATTCTGCGAAATGCTCACTGCAGCGTGGGCGAAGTTCGCTGTCTTTGGGCATCCAATGGAAGTAGGCCACGCGTTTCAGGAGCAAGCGTTGCCGGAATTGCTTAAACAACTGAACGCGACTCGACCCGCAGAGCAAGAGATGCCGTGGTTGGCGGCGCTGGTTTGTTGCTCAGCCTTTGATATCGCTTTGCATGACGCGTATGGCCGGTTGCATCAGGTGCCGGTTTACTCCACCTACAATGCTGAATACATGAATAGAGATCTGACGACTTACTTAACACCAGCCGCGGGCAGCGCCGTGAGCTTCGCTGGTCTCTATCCGCAGGATTTCTTGGCGGAAACCCGGCCGGCCGGCCTAGTGGCCTGGCACTTGGTGGGAGGGCTGGATCCGCTCACAACAGCGGACCTGCAAGGCGATGAGCCCGACGATGGTTATCCGGTGATCTTAACCGACTGGATTGAGCGGGACGGTCTGAAGTGCTTAAAGATTAAGCTGCGGGGTAATGACGCGGAGTGGGACTATCAGCGGTTGGTCGCCGTCGGTGAGATTGCCGCCGCGCATGAGGTGTACTGGTTAAGTACGGATTTTAATTGCACGGTCACAGATCCCGGCTATGTCAACGACATCCTGGACCGCCTTCAGTGGGAGCATCCTCGCATATACGGCATGATCCTTTATGTGGAACAGCCTTTCCCATATGAGTTGGAGAGTCATCGCATCGACGTGCACAGCGTTTCAGCGCGCAAACCGCTTTTCATGGACGAAAGCGCGCACGATTGGCATTTGGTGAAACTGGGACGCGAATTGGGATGGACCGGAGTAGCTCTGAAAACCTGCAAATCGCAAACAGGCGCATTACTGACGCTATGCTGGGCTAAAGCGCATGGTATGACGTTAATGGTGCAAGACCTGACCAATCCCATGCTTGCTCAGATTCCACACGTGTTGTTAGCCGCCTATGCCGGTACCATCGCCGGTGTGGAAACCAATGCCATGCAGTTCTACCCTGAGGCGTCCGTATTGGAAGAGAAAGTGCATCCCGGCTTGTATAAGCGGCGGGACGGCAATGTCGATTTAAGCACTCTGCAGGGCCCGGGTTTTGGTTACGGTTCTGCAGTACAACAACGTGAGTTGCCTCCTCCTGCGGCAGCTCACTAAACATGGTCGCTAGACATGGTCGTCGGTACAGGTGCGGAGCTATTGACCTTCGCACCTGTGCGCATGTTCTGCAACCAAACATGGTTCAAAGGCAGAAATAACATTCTAAGTGTGATAATGGGATTTACGAGGACATTTTACCATGTATTTTCCAGTATTTTTTGCTGCCCAGAGGTGTGGTTCCGGCAGGATTCTGCGGTATAATCGGGAATAGCAGGGCTGTACCGGCTTTGCGTTGTACGGTATGATTGCGGAGTTCACGCAGCTTTGGTTGGAAAAAGGCAATCCATACTTGTACGAGTGCCAATTGCCCATGCGCTAATGTAGCGGTACAATACCTGTTGGTCAGGCAAGTGCATGGGAGTTGAACTCAAGTTTCTACGAATTACCACGTCGGCTTATGGCCGTACTGGTGATAAGTCGCGTGTGCAGGCTGCTTGTGTCCAAAAGTCTGCTATTGGGAGGAAACCACATGCGTTTATATAAGGTGCACGGCGGCGTGCACATGGCGCACCATAAGGATGGCGCGGCTTCTCCATTGGAGGTACTCGCCCCGCCGTCTACCCTTAATGTTACCTTGCTGCAACATCGTGGCGCTCCGGCCAAACCTGTCGTAAAAAGAGGCGATCAGGTGCTGATGGGGCAGATTATTGCCGAGGCCGCCGGTCTAGGCGCGCCGATTCACAGTCCTGTTTCCGGTAAGGTTAGTGCGGTTAACCTGCAATTACATCCTACCGGAACGATGATTGAGACGGTTGTAATAGAAAACGACGGATT
>DUQB01000214.1 GCA_012838035.1 Bacillota bacterium
TAGCGGGCGAAGGGCTGCAGGAGCGGATGCCGCCGACGGAGCAACGCGGTTCGTACATACGATATGCGCTGACTGTGCCTAGCCATGTAGTCCGGCATGCGGTGCGGATAGTTGCCCGCACCTCCGGTCATGAGAGACAGATCACCTTGGTGGAACGTAGAACGCTCAGCAGCGATTCAAGCCTGGCGTAAAACGTCCCAATTACTTTATATGCCCCTAAATCGACCTCAGAGTATCTTCAGACGCCTGTATTGAACTATTACCTTTTTAGGCTGATTTCCACAAATCGGAAGCTCAAGCGGATAAATATGCGATAGAGCGCCTGGTTGAGAGGCTACGCCCGGCCTGTTCCCTGGCGGAAGAGGTAAAACCGCTACATCGCAGATGGCGCAATAACACATAAGCATGGACCTACTAAGACACAGAGCAAAAAGCCTATCTTGTGGGAACTGAGAACGTGTTCAATTTAGCGTAAGTATACAAAATACACGCACTACCATAAGCCCAGCTACGCCGCTGGCTATATAATACAGAATCCGAGATGCTTGCTTATGAAAACGGAAGGGACCAGTTAGATCGGCCTATGGAAGAAATGGATCATTTTAGCTGAGCCTTAAGGTGACGACTCAATTATTATCACAGATAAAAAGGGAAAAGGCGGCTGTATGGCTAAACTTAATAAGTGCCCGTATTTCCATGTATAAAGGGTAAACACATTTTGGAGGTGGCAGGGTATGAAAGTGAGAATAAGCAGAATTGTACTGTTGGTAGTAATGCTCAGCTTCATCGTAAGTGCGGGCAGCTCAGCAGCGGTCCGTACGGGCGCATGGGTAGACGAAGTAGTCTTTGTTGAAGAAACGGACCCAAATAAGGCAATTGCACGTATTGAAGCCGGCGAACTCGACATCTACACTTTAGGCATCGCACAAGCGGATTTGGTAAAGCAAATCCAATCATCTCCGAAGTTGGATTATGAAATCTCATTCGGTTCTTATAATGAGTTGACGCTCAACCCCGCAGGTCCCATTTTCGATAACGGCAAGCTCAATCCATTTGCCGTACCGGCGATCAGGGAAGCCTTAAACTGGCTGATCGATCGCGATTACATCTCCGCTGAAGTCTTCGGCGGATTAGGTGTTGCACGCTACACTCCGCTCAACACAGCCTTTCCGGACTACGCGCGGTATGCGGACGTCATCAGACAGCTGGAACTGAAGTACGCATACGACCCGGCCAAGGCCAAAGAGGTCATTACCGCGGAAATGCAGAAATTGGGCGCCGCTTTGGTCAACGGCAAGTGGACCTATAAAGGCGAACAGGTAACCCTGATCTTCCTCATTCGTCCGGAAGACGAGAGGCGACAGGTAGGCGACTACATTGCCTCTCAACTAGAGACCGTCGGCTTTGTAGTGGACAGGCAGTATAAGACTTCGGCCGAAGCTGCGCCGCTGTGGAACGCCGGCGACCCGAAACTCGGTCAGTGGCATCTGTACACAGGCGGCTGGACCAGCACGCTGGTAAACCGCGACCTGGCCGACAACTTCAGCTTCTTCCACACCAAGCGCGGTATGGCGTCTCCGTTGTGGATGGCCTACGAACCGGATCCCACATTCGATAAAGTAGCTGAACGGTTGTCCAACGGCGACTTTTCCACCGCCGACGAGCGCCGTGAACTGTTTGCCCAAGCTTTGGAGATGGCCTTCAAAGACTCCGTCCGCATATGGCTTAACGACCGCATCAGCATCTGGCCGAGAAGCGCGAATGTAACCATGGCCACCGACGTAGGCGCCGGTATGTCCGCGTCCTGGATTTGGGGTCTTACCATCCGTAGGGACGAGGGCATCGGCGGTAAGGTGTCTATCGGTAACACGGGCATGTTGGTTGAGCCTTGGAATCCCGTTGCCGGTACCAACTGGCTGTACGACAACATGATCATCCGCGGTACCGGTGAAACCGGCGTGATGCCCGATCCGTTCACCGGGCTCTATAGGCCGCAGCGTGTAGAGAAAGCCGAAGTATATCACTTGGAAGGCCTCCCCGTCATGAAGTCGCTCGACTGGGTTGACCTCACATTTGTGAAAGAGATCAAGGTACCCGGCGACACTTGGGTCGATTGGGATGCCAAGAACCAGCAGTTCATTCCTGCCGCTCAGAAGTATCCGGAAGGTTTATCCGCAAAAACCAAAGTGGTCGTGCACTTCGCCAAGAACCTCTTTACCGATGTGAAGTGGCATGACGGCAGCACGCTCTCCATGGGCGACATCTTGCTCCGTCTCATCTTGTCATTCGATCGCGCCAAACCGGAAAGCGCCATCTATGACGAATCGGCCGTGCCGGATTTCGAGGCGTTTATGCAGACCTTTAAGGGCGTTCGCATCATACAAACGAACCCCTTGGTAGTCGAATACTACACCGATACCGTTGCTCTTGACGCAGAGTACGTGGCCGAGGACGCGGTTTACCTCTTCTGGCCGTATATGGCGCAAGGTCCCGCTTCCTGGCACGCATTGGCGCTCGGCATCAAGGCTGAAACGGCAAAAGAGCTGGCATTCAGCAAATCCAAAGCCGACTTGCTCAAAGTCGAATGGATGAACTACATCGCCGGTCCCAGCCTGAACATCCTCAACAGACATATGGAAGCGGCTCTCGCAGAGACGTATCTGCCCTACGCCGGTATACTCGGCAAGTACGTATCTGCCGATGAAATTACCGCAAGGTATAACAACATCAAGAACTGGTACGCATCCAAGAGACACTTCTGGTTGGGTACCGGAGCGCTCTATCTCGATCAGGTTCGCACTGTTGAGAAGATCGCCGTGCTGAAGCGGTTCGAAGCCTTCCCTGATGCGGCTGACAAGTGGGCCGGCTTCTCCTCGCCGCCGATTGCATCCGTCCAGGTTGTCGGCGCCAACCAGGTTCGCCGCAGCGCCGGCGCGAACTTTACGGTCAATGTCACCTTCGATGGAGAGCCGTATGCCGTCAAGGATGTTGACTTCGTGAAGTATATGGTGTTTGACTCCAGAGACAATTTGGTGCTGGTTGATGAAGCCACGGCCGTAAAAGACGGCGAATGGCGTATCTCGCTGTCTGCGGCTGATGCCGCCAAGATCCCGATCGGAACGGCACGAATTGAGCTCGCGGTATCTCCGATTGCGGTAAGCATCCCCGCGTTCGGTAACATCCAATTCGTGGTGTTGCCGTAAAGCATTCGCTTACTCAATAGGGATAGTGCTTCCGTTTGGTTAGATACGGGTAGGACATACTGGATGGCTGTGGGTCTACCATGGCCATCCAGTCCCCTAACTGGCATCTAAGATTGGATGTACAGGCATAGGGCGACGCATTCCTACTCTTATAGGGGTGGTATCATGTCAGCAGCATCGGTAGCAGATGCGCAATTGGCACAGAAGCGGAGACGCAACGCTCTGGACGCATGGCTTCGCTTTTTGCGTTATGCGACGGTCCGTGCCATTACGCTCGGGTTGGTCGTTGTCGTTGCGGTTTATCTCACAGTACTCATCGCGAACATGGGCGGTAAGGTAGACCAAATTCGCTTGGCTCAAATTGAGGAGGAGATCGGTCTCTCGTTCTTAGGCAACCCACAGGTTCAAATGATGAGCGTGGAAGAACGAGCCGCCTATCGAGACCAGTTGGTACAGCTGGAAGTAAAGCGGTTAGGACTGGATCAGCCGCTGCTTGTGCGTAGCTTCAGGTACCTTAAACAGGGACTCACGCTGAACTTAGGTCGGTCCGAAGAACTTAGCAGCGACAGCGGTTCACGTCAGGTACGTTACATTCTGCTGGAGCGATTACCTGCGACGCTGTTGCTATGGGGAACCGCACAAATACTGCTCTTCTTTCTAGCCTTGTTCACTGCGTTGTTCCTTTCCGGCAGGTACGGCAGCATCATCGATAAAATAGTGGTGGCTCTGGCGCCTACATCAGCTGCTCCGGGCTGGTTTTACGGCATCTTCTTTATCTTGATATTCGCGGCGGTGTTAGGGTGGCTCCCCTTCGGCGGCATTGTCGACGCGCCGGTTCCGGATAACCGCTGGGAGTACGCCTTAAGCGTCTTACGTCATTTGGTGCTGCCTACGGCGGCACAGTTTGCCAGTGGTTTGTTCCTGCTCATATATAGTTGGCGTACCTTCTTTCTCATCTATTCTAGTGAAGATTATGTTGAAATGGCGCGCGCCAAAGGCTTGAAACGCGGCGCCGTAGAGAGAAGGTATATTCTACGCCCGACCCTGCCTTATATTATTACGAATTTCGCACTGCTTCTCATTAGTGTTTGGACAGGTGGCATCATCTTGGAAACCGTCTTTAACTGGCCGGGTCTGGGACGATTGCTTTATTCCGCCATTCACTTGTACGATACGCCGGTGATCGTAGGTTCAACCGTATTGTATGCCTATCTGTTGGCAGCAACAGTATTCTTGCTGGATATCATCTATGCCCTGGTCGATCCAAGGGTGAGAGTGGGAACTGAGGGTAGAGAATCATGAAGCAAATGGCGATATTCCGTTATCCGACGGCCATTATCGGCCTCTTAATCATCATGGGCTTGTTTGTGTTGGCCGGGTATGCGTTAACTCAGTACACCTATGATGAAGCTGTGGCCCTTTGGCGGGGAGATGAAAACACTTGGGCGGAAACCCCGCGCAATGCCATACCGAAATGGCTGAACATGCTCCAAGGGAATAAGCTGCCCGAAACCATTAAGATCAGTACCTTGGAGAATCCCGATATCAAGGAACGCATTGATTACGAGTATTACGCGGTCGTTACCACGGAGATGACCTTTGATTACCAGTACGACGCATTCCCTTCCGAGTTGGCCGTCTTTTACACTTCACCAACCGACGGTGAGCGACCTTTCGTCACCGCGTATTGGGATACGCCTGACGGCAGGTCCATCGAGTTGGAGGCACGCAGTATCAATCCAACGCAAAGAGTCTATCTCGGCATGGATCAGAACCTACAAAAACTGTATGGCAATACGCCTGTTGAAATCGGCTTGTTTATGGATCCCAATGCGGAAACGCCCACCGTCCTGAAGGGACAATACAAGCTGCGGCTGGAAGGCTACCTGTTTGACGACGTGTCGGATGTGGATGCCAAATTGGTCGTTTACGGCAAGGTGCACGGCTGGGCCGGTACCGATCACCGGCGCCGCGATATGATGGTAGCCTTGCTCTTTGGGACCCCCATCGCTTTGGCCTTCGGTTTTCTAGCGGCATTAGGGTCTACGCTGACCACTTTCTTTATCTCGGCCGTTGGAGCATGGTACGGTCGCTGGGTAGACGCACTGATCCAACGCATTACGGAAGTGAACATGATCCTACCCAGTCTGCCCATTCTCATTATGGTGGGAACCCTCTATTCGCGCAACATTTGGGTGATTCTGGGCGTAGTCATACTCCAGGGGATCTTCGGCGGTAGTGTTAAAACCTATCGTTCCATCTTTTTACAGACCAAAAGCGCGCCGTATATTGATGCGGCTCGGGTTTACGGAGCCGGCAACGCGCGCCTGATCTTCCGTTACATGATTCCGCGCATTATTCCCGTCCTCATTCCCAGTTTCGTCACCCTCATTCCTACCTATGTTTTTCTTGAGGCTTCGTTGGCGTTGCTGGGCTTAGGTGATCCGGTGTTGCCTACGTGGGGCAAGCTGCTTCAGGATGCAGGTGAAAACGGGGCGTTGTTTAGAGGTTACTACTACTGGATAGCCCAACCTGCGGCGCTGTTGATGCTGACCGGTTTAGGGTTTGCTATGGTCGGCTTTGCCCTTGACCGCATCTATAATCCACGGTTGAGGGGGCAGTAATTATGGCAGTAGAGACTGTACAGACAGAGCATCTGTTATCTATACGCAATCTTAGTCTCCACTTCAAAACACGGTCGGGTATCGTGCAGGCTGTGGACGATGTGAGTTTCGATTTGGACACAGGTCGCACTCTCGCCATCATCGGCGAGTCGGGGTGTGGCAAAAGCTCCTTGGCGAAGGCTATTCTCAGATTGCTGCCGCGTAATGTCAAAACCTACAAAGGCAGCGTGGTTTTAGACGGCGCCGATTTGATGAAATTGTCCAATGAGCGGTACCGTCGTGAGGTACGTTGGGTGAAGGTTTCTATGGTACCACAGGCCGCGATGAACTCGCTGAATCCGGTCATCAAGGTGCAACAGCAGGTGGCCGAGCCGCTTTTAGTCCATCGTAGGCAACGCCGCTCGCGTGAAGCCTATCAAAAGGTGCGTGAGATGTTTGGGAAGCTGGGTTTACCCACAGACTTCTTAAACAGATATGCATTTGAGCTCAGCGGCGGTATGCGTCAGCGGGCAGCCATTGCCATGGCGCTTATTGCTGATCCGCAAGTGGTGTTGTTGGATGAACCCACTTCAGCGCTGGACCTATTGACCCAGGCAAATATCATGAACGTCTTGAAACGAATTAAGAATGAGTTGGGCATCACTTTCATACTCATCACACACGATATAGGTACTGCCAGTGAACTTGCCGATGACGTAGCAGTCATATACGCCGGACAGCTTGTGGAAATTGCTGATGCGTCGCTGTTTTACGACACGCCTTTGCATCCCTATTCCCAGAAGTTGATGGCCAGCGTACCTACTTTGCGTCAAGAAAAGAAGCTGGAATTCATACCTGGGCAACCACCTAGTCTCATCAACCCGCCGCAAGGTTGTCGTTTTGCGGAGCGTTGCGAGAAGCGGATGGAGATATGCTCGCAAGCTCCTCCCACGGTGAAGATGCCTGACGGACGCACGGTAAAATGCTGGCTTTACTCCAGCGGCGAGTGAGGTGGACTATGCAAAGCAACGTGTTATTATCTGTGAGAAATCTGCATACCTGGTTTGAACTCCGTCGCCTAGGGTTCATACGCGTAGGGTACGTACAAGCGCTGGACGGCGTCAGTTTCGACCTAAGGCGCGGTGAGGCGATTGCCATAGTGGGAGAGAGCGGTTGCGGTAAAAGCACTTTGGCTAAGACTATTCTCGCTCTGCATACGCCGATTAAAGGCGAGGTTGTATTTAACAACCGCTTGGTCAGTGGGGTGGAGCCGCGGCATTTGCGCTGGTACCGCTCTGAGGTAGGTTATATTCAACAGGATCCCTATGGAGCAGTACCGCCTTTTATGACTGTAAAACAGATTCTGGAAGAACCGCTGAAGATTAACGGAGTAGCAAGCAAGGCTGAACGCGCCTGGCTTATCCGGGAGGCGATGCATGAGGTCAAAATGACGCCTGTAAACGAATACCTGGGTAAGTATCCGCACCAACTCAGCGGTGGTCAACAGCAACGTTTGGTCATTGCCCGGGCGAAAATTACGTCTCCGAAGTTGTTGGTGGCTGATGAACCGGTCTCTATGCTCGACGCTTCCGTGCGCGTAGAAATCTTACAGATTCTGCGCCGTTTGCAGCAGGAGAACAACCTGGCGGTCATTTATATCACCCATGACCTTTCTACAGTAAGGTATTTCTCGGAGTACATCTTCGTCATGTACGGCGCGCGAATTGTGGAAAGGGCCCGAACAGCTGATTTGTTGGCGGAGCCAAGTCATCCCTATACCCAAGCGCTGCTCAATGCCACTGCGGATCCCGATGCAAAGAACGCCACCAAGTACCGGGACGTTCCTGCTGGAGAACCACCTAGCTTGCTTAATCCGCCTCCGGGTTGTCGCTTTGCCTCGCGCTGCAGCAGAAAGATCGCCGGATTATGCGAAGTGGAGGAACCGCCGACCATAACGCTGTCGCCCGATCATCAAGTGAATTGCTGGTTATATGACGAAGCGCGGATAAGCCAAGTCACACAGCCGGAAGTGGAGGAGGCGGCCTCGTAGGTGTATCTTTATGTTATTGCTTTCGGCTTGCTCATAGTGGGGTGGCTGCTCATCTTTTTTCAGGTGATTCATGTCTTGCCCTACAGTCTGGTCTTGAGTTTTCTCGGGCATTGCCTGTCGTTTGTCGGTGTGATTCTTGGTCTTATCGCTGTTTTCTCAGGGCGTGAAAGGGAGTATTGAGCTGTTGCTCAACTCACAAACGCCGTTGCGCATAACACAACAACGCCATCATAGACGCCGCTGGGTAGGTATTCCCCAGACTGCCTGTGATGGCGTCGTGCTATATGAGAGCCGGGGAGCCGAGTCGCTGAACGCATAGGTCCGGATGTCCACCCGGCTATTTCGCTGGTGGTTCAGAGCGCCGCCTCAATACAGTCTGCCACGCGTTCGGCGAGTAGCTCGTATCCGGCAGTGGTAAAATGGACATTACGAGGCTGTTGGATTTCCTGCTGCCGCGGAACGACAAAGGCATGCAGATCGTTGACCCTGATTTGATGTCTGCGCATGACCTGGGCAGCTACAGCGTTGTACTTCACTTCATCGCCGGCAATGCGACCATGCGCTCCGGGAGGAACCGGGGTAGTGGTTGCCCAGATGAGCACGGCCTTGGTTTGTAGAAGTTTCTGCACAAGAACCTCTAAATTCTGTTCGTATTGTGCCGGTAAAACCTGCTGCTTGCCCTTATGGACATGGACCATGTTGCCCACCGTATCGACATACTTCAAATCATGCAACCCCCAGTTAAAGTGGATTACATCCCATGGGGCATCACCCAGCCATTGGTCCAGATACTTCAGCGCCGTAAAGGTATCGGCACAATTTGTGCCGGGCCGATGCACGTTGGCCTTTCCTGTCAGCAGCTTTCTAGTCGGTATGGTGTATCCCATGGAGATAGAGTCGCCGATGAGCAACACACGCGGCAAACCTGTATGATCCGTAATAGGTATGAATGCAGGGTGGTCCGCAGTAGGTGACCACATTGTATTCACGCTCCCCTCTGTTGCTTGTTGCGCTGCGGCGGTGTATGTTCCGGACGCAGGCAAGGAGTAAAGGGCTGTAGCCGGTGCGCTATACCCCGACTCATCTACAATAGAGCGCGCAGTACGGGCTCCAATGCGTCAGCCATGCGGAAGAACCCCTCATCCGTGGGGTGGGAGCCGTCGACGGTGGCTTCGCCGTCATCACTTAACAACTGCGCTCCTTCTAAGTAATGGAGACCGGTTACGCCGGCTGCGACCAAGCGGGTATAGGCTTGCTTAAAGGCCGAACGGCTGCCGGCGTGGCGCTCGCGTGCCACCGGCAGAATCCAGGCGTTTTGCAGCGTGCGGTCTTCGACCAACACCAACGGCGTATGCGGATGACGTTCTTTGATGGTGCGAACAAAGGCTTCGGCGCGCTCTTCTACTAACGGTTTCTGCATATTCGGCAGCGGATCGATGACAAAAACGCAAGGATCCAATTCACCAAGCAACTGGGCCAGCTCGGGTTCCATATGGGCGTTACCAGAGAAGCCTAAGTTGATAATCGGCTTATTCAGCCGCCGGCCCAGCAAAGCAGGGTGCGCCGTACCAGGGCGAGATGCGCAGCCGCCTTGCACGATGGAGGAACCGTAGAACACGATGGGCTTTTCGGTGCGAGGTTTGACGGGTGAAAAGACGGCATCCGTACTAACACCTATTTCGAGCGATCTCACGCCGTTATAGAGTGGGAGATACAAACGATACATGCGGCGGCCGGGGAGTAAGTTCCCAACCAATTGTACTTCGTTATCTACGGCGGTGGGCTTACCAATAGCCACCCAACGCCAGTTACCCTGTTCGTCTTGCGCATAGAGATCAAGACCGCTTACGGAAACTCCCGGCATATGTACCATACTGATGCGCTCCATGGTCAGACTCCAGCGTGCATAAATCGCGGCGGCATCCGTAATGAAATGCACGCAGAGGCCTGCGGACTGCCTACTGAGGTTCCATATGATGTCGCGTACCATCCCATGGGCTTTGGCCGGCAACCGGTCGTAGAAGCTCTCGGTGTCCGGCCAACCTTTGCCTTCAACGCCCCAGTCCTGCGGATTGTACCAAATAAGTTGCGGAGTAGACTGTGTGTCGCTTGTGGCTGTGCTCATTTCGGCAAGCCCTCCTCTAGTTGATATTCTGCGTCCTAATGCCATCTATTGGCTAGGGTCGGCACGGTTCCTGCCGCAGCGGCAATTGAAAAGTGTGCCTGCAAGCAGGTTCCAGCCTCCGCTGGTCGAAGTCGCATTATGAAAAGCAGTTGCGCGGTGTCGGCGGAATCATTCAACGCTTTGTTACGCAGAGGTGTTGATTAATGCGAGCGATACGCCTCAAACAAGGCGTAAGCAACGGACAGTTGCCGGCCCGGCGCACTATTGCGACTCAACCCAACCGAGGAGGAAACAGATGACGGCTCCCATCATCATGCACGTAAACTACTGTGAGCAGGGACAAACCATAGAAGAAATGTGTCTTAAGGCGGTAAAGTGGGGATTTGACGGTATTGAATTCCGGCGTGTGCGGCGGGGCGTGGCGGAAACGATGGAGGAGTACCTCGACGCTATAGCCGTGGCTCAGCGCAAATCGGGTCTCAACTATGTGCTTTTCGGCGGGCCGGGTCCGGATTTAATGACCACGGATGCTGCCAAACGCGAAGCTGCTTTGGCGGAGTGCGAACGCTTTTACACATTAGCGGGAGAACGGTTTAACCTGACGGTGTGTAATGTCATGAGCGGCGGCTTGCGCAATCCGGATCCGAGCGTGCCTGCATCGGATTACGACAGGCAAGGTTCGTTCGCCGCCCAGGAGCATCATTGGCAACAAGCGGCAGAGGGTTATCGGCGATTAGGCGATATCGCCGCCAAGTACAATTACCGCTTAGCCTTTGAAACGCACATGAATTACCTGCACGATACGCCCCAGGCCACGCGCAAGCTGGTCGATCTGATCGACCATCCGCATGTCGGCATTAACCTCGATTACGGCAATGCGGTGTACTTTAAAGGGATGGCTTCACTCCAAGAGACGATTCGCCTTTGCGGCGATAAACTCTATTACGTACATCTGAAGAACTCGACGGCGAATCCCGGCGGCGGTCGGATCCCTACGGCTTTAAGCGAAGGGGCTATCAATCAGCGAGAATTCGTCCGCCTACTTAAGCAGCATGACTACAGCGGCCCCATTTGTATAGAGGCGCCGCGTCCCGGCGACAGAGAGTGGTACGCACAGCAGGATCTCGCATATATTAAATCCGTTTTGGCCGATTTGGTTATGGAGTAAGGCGACTCTTGCGCACCGGCGCGCAGAAAGCGGTTCGGAACTAAAAAACTCAGCACACCAAGAGAGCCCGTGTATGGCGGATTGCTTGTTTTGCAAGCGCTTTATGCACGGGCTCCAGGTACATGCACGCAGCAAGAGGTCCGGTCCACATTGCCTGACCATGGGCGAGAACACATCTAACGCTTTGCGCAAGATGCTATTCAAGGTTACGCACTACATATCTATAATTTTATATGTAAAATATAAGTAACTTGACAGGGATGCGTCGTCAGATGCGGAAATAGAATCAGGATAGTGATGAAAAAGGCGGTGTGGCTCGTTTGCAGTATGATCTCAATAAGTACCGGGCGATCTTGTTTGATGTTGATGGCGTTTTACGGCGCGGTTCCCAACTCATTCCCGATGTGGCCGAAACTCTGAGCAAACTGCGGGAGCAAGAGGTGGCCATAGGCGTAGTGACCAACAACTCCGGCAGTGGCGCGCAAGCCATCGCTCAATACCTGGCCAAACTGGGAGTATTCTTTCAACCGCATGAGGTAATTTCAGCAGTCGATGCGTCTGCAATGTGGATTGCCAAGCACGGCCCGGGGAAGACCGCTTACGTGCTGGGATCACAACAGGTGCGCGACGTAATGCGCGAGCATGATATTCAGGTGATCGAAGCACCTGAAACTGTAGACTACCGTTGTGATTATCTGATTGTAGGCGCGTGTCGCGAGGTGAATTATGAGATGCTGACGCGGGCGTTGCGCGTGGGGTTGCAAGGCGCGACGTTTCTCGCCATTAATCTGGACCGCATGTATCCCGGTACCGATGGACAATGCCCAGCTGCCGGAGCAATGGCAGGCGCGGTGCGCGGCATGTTGGGGCGCGTACCGGACATCAGCATTGGTAAACCAGAGCCGCATTTGGGTGTGTTGGCGCTGGAACGTTTCGGCGTAACGGCTGATGAGACATTGATGGTGGGCGATACCTTGGCAACCGATATCCTCATGGGACGCCGTTTAGGTATGGATACCGCGTTCGTCCTCACCGGAAACGACAGCCGCGCCGACATCACTCCTGACAATGCGCCGACATTCGTAATCGCATCGTTAGCCGAATTGGCGCCGTAACGCCGTATGAACGCGGCTTAATGCGGGAACCAATTGTAGCACCGGCGCACGATGTTGAGGCACAAGCTGACCGGATGTGAAAAACCAGGAGGTAGCGCAATGGGAACCAATATGTGGGTGCGGATGGGACAGGAGTTGCTCGATGATATCTCTAACGCTGCAGTACCACCTGGAGCCGTGGCTCTTTGGTACTTGGGACAAATGGGTTTTGTGCTCAAAGGGGCGGATACGATTATCTATATCGACCCATATCTGGTGGAAAGCTGGACCACTCTTCCCGATAGCGGTGTTAAAGTGTCCAGGCGTCGCTTTCCGCCGCCTTTTGCCGGCGACCAGGTGCGACATGCGCATTTCGTTCTGGGTACGCACAATCACAGCGACCATATCAATGTGCCGACGCTCATCGGTATTGCGGCGAGTTCTCTTACCTCTCGTTTTGTGGTACCGCAGCCTCACGCAGGTGTGTTGACGACAGCCGGTATTGACGCAACCCGGGTGGAAGGAGCTCGGGCGTTTCAGGAATTTCATCTGGGCGGTGTTACGGTGATGCCTATTCCGGCTGCTCATGTTACGCTGGAGCAAGACGCCAATGGAGACTACACGGCGCTTGGGTACATTATCCACATGGGCGGAACAACCATTTTTCATGCCGGTGACACGGTTGAGTACCCAGGGTTCATTGAGACGCTGAGCAAACAACCTATCGACATCTGCATACTGCCTATAAACGGTCGTGATGCGCTGAGAACCAACAAAAACATCATCGGTAATATGAGCTTTCGCGAAGCTGCTGATGTGGGCGCCGCCGTCGGTGCCAAGCTGATTATTCCGGGGCACTACGACTTGTTCGCGCATAACAGCGAAAATCCCGCGTACTTTACGGACTACCTGTATCGCGCTTATCCGGCGCAACCGTATAAGATCATGTGTCCAGGTGAACGACTGCTTTATGCACCGTGATGATAGAGCTAGGAGGCGGATCTTTGCAGCAAGACATATCCTTTCCCCCGTATGTACGTTTTGCAGACATCTACGATAAAATAGGCAGCGATGACTTTAGCCTGCGCATGTTGAGGTTGGCTCAACGCCTGCTGTGGAAGTATAAGGCCGAACCAAGCGGTGCGCTGGATTTGGCTTGCGGTACGGGCAGCGCGGCGCTGGCGATGGCACGCCGGGGTATAACATGTACCGGTTTGGACATTTCGGCGGAGATGTTGGCCAAGGCTCGCGAAAAGGCTGCCGGCGAGCCCGGGCTGCCCGTAAACTTTGTTGAGGGAGATATGCGGCGTTTTTCTCTGCCTCTCCGAGTGGACCTGATCACCTGCTTCTTTGATGCCATGAATTACATCTTGCGGGATGAAGACTTGCAGGCGACTTTTCACTGTGTAAATGCACACTTGGCACCAGGCGGCTTCTTTATTTTCGACATGAACAGCGTACATGCCTTGGAACACATCTGGGGGAACAACACCTACACCGAGGATTTTGGCGATGTGACCTACATTTGGCAAAATGAATATGAACCGATTACGCGTACAGGTACCCTGACGGCTGTTTTCTTTGCCAAAGCAGATGAGCGAAATCTATACGAGAAGTATGTAGAGGTCCATATTGAACGAGGGTATTACATACACGAGGTTAAGCAGTATCTAAAGAAAGCAGGCCTAGACCTGCTGGAGGTAGTCGACCCACATGGGCAACCGGCGGATGAATCGACTAATCGGCAAGTGTATGTGGCACGTAAGCCCCAGGCATAGCTTGTCCACCGTCACTACATCAGCATATGCCATACGGCCACAGCGGCGCTCGGCTATCCTTTGCGAAAACCCAACATGAACCCGAGGACGAACCCGGCCGCACTCGGTAGAACTCTACCGATATAGGCGCTGATGCTGTTGAAAGTGGATCCAAGCGTATCTGCGGCAACAGCGCGGTTGTAGCCATCTTCCAGCGCCGGCCAGTTGATGGTGATGAGGCCTTGGGTTTCCAAAGCGACCAGTAACAGCAGAAGCAGCCCTACAAAGAGCAATACCGCCTTCATCGCTTTTTTTGCCAGGTAACCCAGGGCGAACCCTAAGATGGCTCCCAAACCGAGTTGCTTGCCTAGGCCGGTCCAGTCGAATGCGTTAAAATCGGGCAGCGGTGTGGTGGGGTTGGCTTGTGACATAGCTTGATACCTCCGCGACGGCACTACCATAATCGTTCGTATTCAGGAGGGATGGTTCCTGCAATAATCGTATGGCTCGCCCCGCCATCTTTTGTAACTTTAGTCGCTTTTCTCCGGGCGCAAGACATTGACTATGAGACTCCTGATATGCTAGACTACATTTACGGCTGCGGCGCGGTCAGCGCATCGCGACCATAACGTCGTCCGTTACAAAAGGGATTGGGCATCAACTCCGAGTTAGGTGACGAAAAGCGGTATCAGACCAGGGTCTCCGCTTGGGGTATGCCAAGGTGTGGAAGGGTGGCCGAGCCGGCCGAAGGCGGCAGTTTGCTAAACTGTAGTAGGGCATAAACCCTACCGAGGGTTCGAATCCCTCCCCTTCCGCCATATGTGAACCTGTTTCTTGCGTAAGCAGAAAACAGGTTTTTTGTTTGTTGCCATTGATCCTGATGACTCCCAAACGGAGCCCATCCTATTTTCAGGTATGGCATCGTACCGCAGCAGGCAAGCGGGTAGAGCTGCCGGAACTCTCTTGCTTTTGAGTTCATGTTGGCGGTAGTATGAACATGTAGAACGACCGTTCACCCCTCATCAGGGGGGCATCTGAGCATAGCCGTGTTTGCCGCGAAGATTGTAGGCATCACATTCAACCATCACAGCCGATTTCCAGACCGTAGACACTGCTTCTGGCCCGGTTAAAATACGTACCCTATGGTAGCGGCTGCATATGGTATACGGGAGGTTACATAAATGATTACCGCACAGGTAGAAATGATGAGTCGTTCGTTGGGGCATCATGTGTCCTACAGCGCGATTATTCCGGATGCTAAGGAAGTAGGTCCCGGACCGTATCCGGTTCTTTATCAGCTGCATGGCGCCTCAGACAGCCACCAGGCTTGGTTGTTGCGCAGTAATTTGGTGCGTCATATCGCTAAAGTCCCTATGCTTGTCGTATGTCCGGACGGTATGCTCAGCTTTTGGCTTAACAGCGGCGCCAGGATGCGTTACGAAGACTTCCTGATGACCGATCTGCCGGAGCACTTGATGAACACCTTTAATATCCTCCCTGGTAAGGCAGCCATCGGCGGCCTTTCAATGGGAGGATACGGCGCGCTCCGCTTAGGGTTGAAGTACCCCGACCGTTTTGCCTCCGTATGGGCTCATTCGTCGGCTCTTTGGACTACAGAGGAACTGCGCGCGGGGCGGATGCGCGATTACGTGTTGGAGCTTTCAGCTGAGACGCAGGCTCAACTGCTCGCGGAAGCCGATATCTACTCATTGGCTGCTCGGGTTGATTCCCAAAGGTGCCCGGTTATAGGTTTTGACTGCGGTACGGAGGATTTCCTCATCGAGGAGAATCGTCGCTTCCACGCTCATTTGGTAAAATTGGGCATCACGCATACGTACCGAGAGCATCCCGGTGCGCACACATGGGATTACTGGGATACTCATGTGCAGGAAGCGCTGGCGCAACATGTGCGGGTACTTGGTCTCGAGTAGAGAAGGCGACCGGACGGAGGCGCGTCTTTGGCAGGTGACTTAAGGGTAGGTGTAGAATTGCGCAGCAGAAGGAGGGGACGACATGGTGCCAGAGAGCGTGAATATGTGGTTGCAGGGCTTCTCGACACCATGGCTGGACTCGATTTTTCTGGGCATAACCGGATTGGGCGACACCCTTATCTACCTGCTGCTGATGACCTTTGTATATTGGTGCGTAGATAGACGCGCCGGGCGTGCGCTCATCATCGCTTTCTTTGCTTCGGCTTGGTTGAACAGCATAGTCAAAGATCTGATAGGTGCTGCACGGCCGTCGGTCGACTTAGTGCGCGTGTTGGTTTCGGAGTGGACTTCCGGTTTCCCGTCCGGACACGCCCAAAGCGCAGCGGTAGCCTATACCTACTTGGCCTTGCGTTGGCCCAAGCGCCCGCTGAAGATTTTCGGCGCAACCATGGTGTTGCTGATCTCTATTAGCCGATTGTACTTAGGCGCTCATACGCTCGATCAGGTTATTGCCGGCGTCATCCTCGGCTGCTTGGTTGGTTATGCCGCCTATTGGTGGGAAAGAAAGTATCCGGTCGCACCGCAACCTTCCGGATGGCGTACGTTCAGATTAGTGCTGGGCACTTATTTGCCGGCCATTCCTGTGCAGTCGGATCAAGGGTTCAGCATATCCGGGGTACTGCTCGGCTTCCTTCTGACCGACGCGATGCGACGTCAAGTGCCTGTGGAAGCTGATGCTTCCAAGGTTGCAACAACAGACGAGACTGCAGAAGAACAGCAACTCACCTGGCAGCAGCGGATGGGACGCGCGCTCATCGGTTGGCTCGGCTTAGGTGCGGCTTATGCCCTCTTAGAGATGGTTTATCTACACGGGTTGGCCAATATGTTCGCTCACGCGGCTTTATTTATCTGGGTTACAACAGGTGCGCCGGCCATCTTCCGCTTCTGTAGGTTGGGTACGTGGCCGCAACGCACTGAAAAACAGACTAATGCAGCAGAACGTGTACCTAAAGGAGTGCCGGTACCAACCTTAGTTACACGTACGCCCAGCATCATGGCGCACTATGCTTTCGGCGCCTTTTTACTTCTCACAATCGGATTCGCCTTGCCCAGTATCACCAATAAAGAGCTACCGAGCTGGGTGCCGATAGCCGTGGAGGTGTCTACGCCGCAAATGCCGACATTAACAGCCGCATCGGTAGGAGAGACCTTTCTGGTTTTAGGGCATAAAGGTGCGGATGGTTTGGCGCCGGGGAATACCTTGGCTGCTTTTGGCGCCGCGTTGCAAGCAGGCGCCGATATCATTGAGTGCGATGTTAGGCTGACGGCTGACGGACACTTGGTCGTTTTCCACGACGCTACGGTGGATGCGATAACCGACGGTACGGGAGCAGTCAGGTCTTATACCCTGGCTGAGTTGCAGAAGCTGGATGCAGCATACAACTATACATTAGATGGTGTGAGCTATCCGTTCCGCGGCCAAGATTACCACATACCTACGCTTGCCGCAGCTTTGGCCGCATATCCTGAGACACGCTTTAACATCGACATGAAGGATCACGACGAACACGTTCCACAAGCTCTCTTGGAAGTGTTGGATGAAGCCGGCGCACGAGATCGCGTCATCGTGGCTTCATTTGACGGACAGACCATTCGCCGTTTCCGCAAGTTGGCTCCCGATGTGGCAACATCGTTGGCGCAAGATGAAGTCACCCGGTTGTTCATTATGGCGCGGCTGGGAATAGGTAACATGTATAAGCCGCCCGCAAAGTACATTCAGGTACCCGAGCGTCAGGGGCCGCTCCAAATTGTGACTCCGTCATTTGTAGATCTGGTACACAGCTTGGGCATGAGCATCCAAGTGTGGACGGTGAACGACCGCACGTCGATGTATCGGCTGATAGATGCCGGCGTGGACGGTATTGTGACCGATTATCCCGACAAATTGAGGGAGGTTTTGCGCGATTATCGGTAACATGAGATTTATGCCAAGCTCTATGGGTGATGACGCCTGCCTTTTTTGGAGTAGCGGCCTGATTGTCGGTACACAGCCTATCGTTTGCATGGCTGAGGTAACATCGGCCATATATGGAAATTGTTTACTAACGTTAACATAAGGGGACTACCAGGGACTATGAATAGCAAGTAGAATAGTATAGGAGAAGATGCCCGGCGAAAGAAGGAGGGAACTCCGATGCGACAAACGGAAAAGCTAAGTAAAGCACTCGAGTCGAAGTTTCGTGAAACAGACGATCTACGTTTGTCAGAAAATGCTCGTGTACAACGCGTCGTGTTCCTTACTTCAGCAGTATGCGCCGGTATAGCGTTACAGCCGCTGCCGTTTGCGGACATTCTCGTCCATACTCCCGTGCAGGCGTATATGGCGATGAAAATTGGCGATATCAAAGGCTTTCCCATCTCCAAAAAGCAAGCGGAGGACATCCTGAAAGAGCTGGCCGGCATGGTGGGCTTAGGTCTTTTGGCGCAACATGGAATTGCCGGCCTGTACAGACTGGGTCTGCCTGCGGTGGGCGGGTTAATGGCTGCGCCTCTAATGTTTGCTTCCACGTATGCTATGGGACGTATCGCCGAGTATTATTTCGATCAACGACGCGCCGGACGACCAATTCTGGTGGATGACGTGAAGAGTATCTGGACGCGAGCGCTATCCGAGGGGTGCCGGCGCGCTGAGCGATTCCTGGGTAAAGAACAGCGATACACTCGTCCTAGTTCGTTCGCATATGCGTTCAACAATCAACGCTTTATCGCGCCGAAATCTCGCGTGGTGTTGTATCCGGATAAGCAATACGCGCCGGGTACGGTTATTCGCCACGCCAAGTGTCCGGGTTGCGCGCAGGAATATGCCATACCGCGGGGCTTAGTCGGACAAGACTTGCGATGTTCGGTTTGCCGTACGGTATTCTCATTACACCTGAAAGGTACCGAGCAATTATCGAACGAGGGATAGATTATCAGCCTTTCGCTTCTGTCTCCGGTATTTAGCTTTATACCACTTAAAATCCCACGCCGCGAAAAAGCGGCGTGCTGCATTATATCCCGATTGATATAGTGCTTCCCGCTGTTCAGCAGAGATGTCGAAGTCCACGGTACTCACGCCCAGGGTATCGATGCGGATCGTCCGTACAGCGTTGCTCTCTTTAATGGCGCGGGCATCGTGCGCTTCCATCATGGTGGAGAAAAGCGCCGTGAATAGCGAAACGGGTCCGTTAATAACATGAGGTTGCCAACTGTTGGGCTCACTTAAACGCAATCCGAATGTAGGCCAGCGCGGGGCGCGGGAAGGGGGACAGTCGAAGATCCATACCGGGTAGTTGCTTAATAGGCCGCCGTCCACGATATAACTTTTCTGCAGGCGCAGACGACCATAGCGCAGCACAACAGGTTCATAGAAGTAGGGGATACCGGCGCTCATCCGAACTGCACGCGCAACGTCCATAGTATCCGGATCCAGACCGTACTGCCGTAGATCGCCCGGTAACACGAGCATTCTGCCCCTACTTAAGTCAGATGCGATGACCTGCAGTTTGTAGCGGATGGCCGGATTTTGGCGATCGTGGATTTTTAAGTCGCCAAATGTGTGAATGCCTTTTGCAGCCAACATGGCACGCAGCCATTCTTCAAAGTCATCCCCGGCGTAGAGTCCTAAGTTAACGCCAATACTGATGAGCGGTCCAATGAACCGAACACGACCAAGAAAAGTTGGATCACGAAATAGGTTGAAGTCGAGTTCACACATGATCTTATGCAGTTCTGCGCCGGTATAACCGGCTGCTGCCAATGCTCCCACCATAGCGCCGGCAGAGGTACCGGCAATGGCGTTCCAGCGATAATTGACGGATTCCGCATAACTTAGCGCTCCTACAAGGGCTATTCCCTTAACCCCGCCGCCTTCCAAGACGATATCGGCCAGCAAAGTATACACCTCCAAGGTTAATAAATAGTGACGCATCGAAAATAATTGGTAATGATATACATACTAACACGGCGCATGGAATACCTTCAATGGGAAAACAAAATGCCGTTTTTATTGGAGGATACCTGATGTGTATGCAGGTTGGAGTGGCGGAAATACCGGGTCATGCGGGCAGAGCGGTGATTTGTGTACATAAGTGAGCCGACAGTGTTCCGTACTGTCGGCTCCGGTTCGGTTAGTTATTCCTTGGGGATTTCGAAGGTGATACAGTCGCCATCACAGGCTAGTTCTACTTCCATGCCGGGTTTTAGTCCAGCTTCTATGGCGAATCGAGGGAGTGGTACTTTTCCGACATCATCGACGCGTGTGGAGATGACTCCGGTTAGCCGCATGGCTTTTCCACCGGAAGAGATGATGATTTTGTCATCCTCTCGTTCCCATACCACCGGATCTTTATAACCGATGTGGAGCGCATCGCGCATGCCTAGCGGGATCGCTATTCTATACTCGTCATCGATTTTCCGCTTATTGTAGATCAAATGTCGAACCCCCATTCTTAAGAAGTATTACTAAACTAACTGTGAGCCCGTGCGGAGGATTATCATGTCGGGTTCATCGCCGAAACTGGTGTAAACGGTGACAGAATGTAATACAAACTCAAGCCGCAGAAAGAAGCGCCTGCAATAGCATCAACGCCTGAGCTCCGGGTATGTTTAGGTGGAGTATAAGGGGCAGTCTTTCTCCGGTTTACCAAACAATGCTGAAATATTAACCCATGGCGCATGAAAGTTGCATAGTTGATCTGGTGTTGCGTTATTCCGACACGGGTCTCTAATAGTATTCATCATCGTCCTCGACAAGTCCTGTTTTTTTATCTGTGAATATGCGAAACGCGTGCGATTACGGTCTTGCATTTTTTGCAGGTCGGTGTTAAGCTGGCACCAATGGTTGGCAGCAGCCGGTAGCTACCCTTATGTGCCGGTGCCAAAAGGAACCAACGTGAAAAGTGAAATGAGCTGTTGCTCTGTCGCCCGGTAAGTGTTATACTATTAAAGTAGCAAGCGCCCGTAGCTCAGCTGGATAGAGTGTTTGACTACGAATCAAAAGGTCAGAGGTTCGAGTCCTCTCGGGCGCACCAACCGAAAGCCCTACCAAACGGTAGGGCTTTCGGGTTTGTTGCGGCTTCGGGAATCCCTTGACTAAATGCCTGGTACAGGTCTAACGGCGACAACTGAGTGGGTCTACATGACAAATTCTGGTTATAAACTGAACGAATATCGTGCATGTTAAAGACTGAACCATTCTCTATGGCGCCGTATATAGAAGGGGGAGCCGCTATTGAGCAACGTTGCACCAATCTTAGGCATACCGTTGTTCGCCTGGTACCCGATTTTAGCGATCGGATTCTTTGCATTGATGGTCATTCTGGTACCGCGTAAAAGGATCAGAGACCTCTTCCTAGACGGACTCATTATGGGCGCTTTTTTAAGCTGGTTATTCGCGTTGCTCGCACAGGGTATGAGATTAATACGCTGGGAACATCTCGGCCCTTTTAGCTTTGTGAACTGTCCCGTATGGTTACACTTGGCTTGGGCGTCAGTAATCATCATCTTCATCTACTTTAAGCCGCAGTTAGAGCAACCGACGACGCTTTGGGGTTATATTCTGGCGTTCAGCTGGCTGAGCGCCATGTTCGATTTCGTTCTTCACCAGCTGGGGTTGCTCACCTACCTACACTGGTCACCATGGGTACGGTTTTGCCTGGCCATTATCTGGTTCTGGTCGGCAATCTGGTTTAACACGCATTTTGTTCAAGACCGCCGAGTGCATAACTAGGCTCATAACTAATGACAGATGAGCTATGAACTCTCATCATCAAAGTAGCGGCAGATTACCACTGGCATGATCTCTGCCGCAGACTACCGTCCTTAGTACTTTATTACGCCTTGAAAAATCTGCGCGTGCCGTAGATTTTTTGTTTTTACCTAAACTGGTTTCATGTAAAATGGGACAGTGAGTATGCTCACTGCAGCTGCTTACCAACGCAAAGGGGGGAACGCCATGGAAATTGATGCGCAATTAATAGCGTATCTGGAAGAGCTGTCTTGTTTGATACTTTCGGAGCGGGAAAAACAGCGTTTAACCGATGATCTACGTGAAATTCTCAACAGTATGGCCCGGTTGGAAGAGCTGAACACGACAGGTGTCCCCGAACGCAGTCATCCGTTTGACAACGTCAACGCTTTTCGTGAGGATGTAGTACAACCTTCACTCAGCCGGGAGCATATTCTCCAAAATGCCCCGGCGCACAACTCTGAGTTCTTTATTGCGCCAAAGACGGTTGAATAACCAAGTGGGTGGGACTTAATGCTAAACATGACCGCTCTGGCTCTTGCCAAGGCCATACGAGCCAAAAAGCTGAGCGTAACCGAAGCAGTTGCCGAGTATATCAAGCAAATTGAACAAACAAACCCTCATCTCAACACCTTTCTTACCGTGTCGAAGGATACCGCACTCGCTCGCGCCCAAACCATACAAGCTCAAATTGCCGCTGGTGAAATAACCTCGCCTCTTGCCGGAGTACCAATAGCCCTTAAAGACAATATCTCCACTTTGGGGATTAGAACAACATGCGCCGCAAAAATGCTGGAGAATTATGTGCCGGTTTACAATGCAACCGTAGTTGACCGGCTGGAGCAAGCAGGCATGATTGTTATCGGTAAGCTCAATATGGATGAGTTCGCCATGGGGGGGTCGAGCGAGACCGGGGCATATGGCACCGTACGCAATCCTTGGGACACGGAACGAGTTGCCGGCGGCTCTTCCGGCGGTAGCGCAGCAGCCGTAGCAGCGGGCGAAGTACCACTGGCGCTCGGTTCCGATACGGGCGGCAGCATTCGTCAACCTTGCGCCTTCTGCGGTGTAACGGGGATCAAGCCAACCTATGGCGCGGTATCGCGTTACGGGTTGGTAGCCTACGCCTCATCGCTGGATCAGGTTGGGTCCATTGGTAGAACTATAGACGATTGTGCGGCTGTACTGTCGCTGATCGCCGGTCCTGATGACAATGACAGCACCTGCGTGATCTCTAAGACGTTTACCTTTGATACGCCCCTCTTGGAGCGACTCGCGGGATTCCGCATCGGCTTGCCGCGCAACTATTTTGCCGGCGGTATTAATGCGGATGTAGCGCAAGCGGTGCTAGCCGCCGCTAAAGAGTTGGCGGCAGCCGGCGCTCAGGTAGAAGAGTTCGACATGCCGCTCATGGACTACATGGTACCCGCCTACTACATCATCGCATGTGCTGAGGCGTCGTCCAATCTATCCCGGTATGACGGCTTAAAGTATGGTTACCGCAGTCCGGCGGCGGAAACTTTGGCTGAAGTATATCGCCTTTCCCGTAGCGAAGGTTTCGGGCTGGAGGTTAAGCGGCGCATCATGCTGGGATCCTTCGTGTTGTCGTCCGGTTATTACGATGCGTATTACAAAAAGGCGCTTCAGACGCGCACGCTCATCAAACAAGCATACGACCGCTTGTTTGAACGCTTTGATATGATTCTCTCACCTGTAGCGCCCACCACCGCCTACAAGTTGGGTGAAAATGTCGACGATCCGCTGAAGATGTACATGGGCGACATCTACACGGTATCGGTGAATCTGGCCGGCTTGCCGGCGGTAGCGCTGCCTTGCGGCTTCGATCGCCAAAACCTGCCTATCGGGTTCCAGCTTATCGGTGCAGCTTTTTCCGAGAGCAAGTTGGTGAGCGCGGCACGAACGTATCAACACCGTACCAGCTTCCATCTGCAGCAACCGGGAGGTGCCTGGGTATGAACTGGGAGAGCGTTATAGGGCTGGAAGTGCATGCGGAGTTGGCCACCCAGTCTAAGATCTTCTGCGGTTGCAGTACCGCTTTTGGACAAGAACCCAATACCCAAGTCTGCCCGGTTTGCGCCGGCATGCCTGGAGTACTACCGCGCCTCAATCGCACGGCGGTGGAGTATGCCGTACGAGTAGGATTGGCGTTGAACTGTACGATTACCAGGTACAGCAAGTTCGACCGCAAAAACTATTTCTATCCCGATCTGCCCAAGGCGTATCAAGTATCGCAGCTGTATGCGCCCATCTGTCGAGACGGGCATTTGGCCGTTGAGGTCGATGGGACAACGAAAATTATCGGTATCCGGGAAATCCACATGGAGGAAGATGCGGGCAAGCTCATTCACGATGCTGTCAGCGACAACACGTTGATGGACTTTAGTCGTTGCGGCGTTCCTCTCATTGAGATCGTCACGCAGCCCGATTTTCACAGTGCGGCCGAGGTGCGAACATTCCTGATGCAGTTGCGCGAAATCCTTCTCTACTTGGGAGTATGTGATTGTAAGATGCAGGAAGGTTCCTTGCGGGCTGATATTAACATCTCGGTGCGTCCTGAAGGCGGTGAACTGGGCGTACGCACGGAAATGAAGAATCTGAACTCGTTTAAAGCTATTGGGCGGGCGATCGAGTATGAAACCCGGCGTCAAATCCAACTGTTGGAGAGCGGAAAGCAAGTGGTCCAGGAGACTCGCCGTTGGGATGATGATGCAGGCGTATCCTACGGTATGCGCTCTAAGGAGAGCGCTCCGGAATACCGCTACTTTCCTGAGCCCGATCTGCTGCCTATTTATATAGATGATCAGTGGTTGCAGTCAATTGTAGAAAACCTCCCCGAGATGGCTGAGGCCAAACGCGCTAGGTACATGCGGTGCTGGGGCATATCGGCTCTGGAAGCAGCTACTCTCACCAGCCACGTCTATGTGGCACAGTTGTTTGAGGAAGTAGCGGCTCTGAGTCGAAACCCAATGGAGGCGGCGCACCTGGTAGCGGGAGAGATAATGCGGCTGATGAACCAGACCGACACTCTGCCGGAAGATCTGGCTGTGGATGCAAAAAAACTCGCTACGCTGATCACTTTGGTTTCCAGTGCGAAAATCAATCGGAATGCCTATAAAGAGGCCGTTGAGGCCGTATTTATCGACGGTGTTGATCCGGAAGAATATATTGCCCAAAGAGGCCTGCGGATGGTGAGTGACGCCGACGCCATTGCAGAGGCTGTTGCCGCAGTTATCACGGAGCAGCGACAAGCCGTAGCCGATTACCGCGCAGGGCAGCATAAAGCATTAGGGTTCCTGATAGGTCAGGCGATGAGGAAGCTACAAGGTAAAGGCAATCCGGCGTTAGTACGTAAGGCGATGCTGGAAGCGTTGGAATAAGTGTCATGTGATTATAGGCGGAGGCGCCTACCGGTAGAGCAGGTAGGCGCCGTTTTTTCTCTTCGCTTTGCGAAAATCGCGCTGAATAGGGCTTGCATTCATCGCAAAAAGATATCAAAATGATATCAGAAACATATCATGTTGATATACGTCACATCATCACAGGTTCTGTATGCGGATGAGGAGCCTGCTGTTTGAGAAAAGGACTTCATAAGGAGGGTCAATGATGAACAGCGTAGATAACGACACGAACATCACCGAACGCGAGCTAAAAGCCCTTCCGGGCATGCCGATGCTCTTTCTGGAGCTCATTCTCTATTTTGGAGCCATCGGTCTTATCATCTGGGGCGGCAACCTCCTCGATGCAAGGACTAACACTGCTTTGGGAACATTCCTCTTGGTTGTCGGCATCATATATCTGTGTTTAGGCTGGATCACTTTTCTCGGACTCAAAGTTTTGAAGCCGCAGGAGTCCCTGGTGCTGACCTTATTCGGTAGGTATATCGGTACGCTAAAAGGGCCGGGCTTTTTTGCCGTCAACCCCTTCTGCGTTGCAGTGAATCCGACTGTCGGTGCCGGCGCGGCTACCGCCACAGAGGATCAAACCCCTATTTCCGGACGAGATGCGTCTACCGCGCGTACTACGGCTAAATCACCGCTATCACGCGTTGTATCACTCAAAGTCACAACCTTGAACAATAACAAACAGAAAGTGAATGATAAGCTGGGTAACCCGGTCGAGATCGGCGTTGTGGTCATTTGGCGCGTGGTAGATACGGCTAAAGCCGTCTTTAATGTGGAGAACTATAAGGCCTACCTCTCGATCCAATGCGATACCGCTCTGCGTAATGTAGCACGTATGTACCCGTATGATCATGTTGATGATGACGAGAGTTCTCTACGCGGCAGCAGTCAGGAAGTTGCCGATATGCTGAAAAAAGAACTGCAATCTAAGGTGACCATTGCCGGTATTGAGGTCATTGAGGCGCGTATCACTCACCTGGCCTATTCTCCTGAAATTGCCGCCGTTATGCTGCAAAGACAGCAAGCTGCAGCCGTTATAGACGCCCGGAAAATGATTGTAGACGGCGCGGTAGATATCGTAGAGATGGCACTGGATAAGCTAAGCATGAATAATATTGCCGATTTGGATGACGAGCGCAGGGCAGCTATGGTCAGCAATCTGCTGGTGGTGCTGTGCGGCAACCGGGATGCTCAGCCCGTCGTCAATACCGGATCGATTTACTAGAGACAATGGCTGCGCGTAAAACGAAGTCGGAGGCGGCGAAAAAGCAAGTAGTGCTTAGGTTGTCACCATCTCTATGGGAAGCTTTGGCAGCTTGGGCGGAAGACGATTTCCGTTCGATCAACAGCCAAATTGAGTACTTGCTCACCGAATGCGTGCGTAGGCGTCGCAGGTTGGAATTGGAGGAACAACAGCAGGTCGGCGATGAGAAATAGTATGTTACAAAACCGCAGTGCGCAAATGCAGGCCTGCGGTTTTGTATTTGCATTCCACATTCGCAGGATAATGGACGATAATACCGGATGGATAAACATGTCGTCATGCGGTGCTTTGCATTATCCTGCAACATAAGACGGCTCCACCTACCTGTTATGACGTTGGAACCTTTGGGGAGTGTTTTTTTATGTTAGGACTCGAACGAGGTAAGGTGCGTTTGACAGACCATGATCCAAGATGGATATCTCTAGCCCAGGAGACTATAACCCGGCTCTGGGATATCTTTGGTTCCACGGCCACGGATATTCAGCATGTGGGCAGCACTGCCGTGGTGGGCATTAAGGCTAAACCTATCATTGATATCGCAATTGCCGTTCACGATCTTGCTGCGGTGGAAACCTTGACCCCGGCATTGGCAGCTGCCGGTTTTTTACGGTGCCCATGGAGTACCTCAGACCAAATGCTGTTTGCGATTGGCGATTATACAATTCCACAAGGCATACAAACGCATTACATTCATGTCGTTACCGCAGGGAGCACTGCATGGCGCGACTACATCAACTTCCGTGACTATCTGAATGCAAAACCGGCTGTCGCCATAGCATATGAGGCGCTGAAGATCAGACTGGCGCATGAGCATGGGTGCGACAACGGACGAGAAAAGTACCTGGCCGGAAAGCACGACTTCATTGTTCAGACATTGCGTGCGGCGTCGGCATGGTCGTATTTGGGCAAAACCGTGACGGTGGCCATTGACCGGCCGCTCGGCACCGTTCATTCTAAGCATCCTGACATTAGGTATCCGGTCAACTATGGGTACATAGCGGGCGAAAGGGCGCCTGACGGCGAGAACCTGGATGTTTATGTGCTTGGGGCGGCGGAGCCGATGACCTCGTTTGTCGGCAAAGTCATCGCAATAGTGCATCGTGATAATGATGTGGAGGACAAACTGGTAGCCGTACCCCTTGCTGTCAGCTTGTCTCGGGAGCAGATTGCAGAGCAGATCCACTTTCAGGAGCAGTACTTTAATAGCTGGATTGAGCTGGTGACCGATTAAGAAAAAAGCCTCGTCGCGATGTCCGCATAGACTGGGGACACAATGTGTCCTCAACCTTCATGCATTAAAAAGACGCTCTACCAACCTAAGGTGGTCGAGCGTCCATACGGTTTACCTGACTAACAGCTTGTAAGAAAAGATCGATGGTATATCCGACACTGCGAAGGTTGGCGGCAGCACTTGCTATCCCACGAACCATCCGCCTCCATATACCTGACCATTCGCTTACTGGAACTCCGGCGGTGGAGTGTTGGGAATAGTGGCTATGTGCTTATCACCGTAGGTGAACACGGCTTGTTTTTCAGCAGTGACTTCACCAATCTCCGCAACTTGAGCTCCTAGGGACCGGGCTGCGGTTATCACTTCCGCAACATCCTTCGGCGCCACTTGGAATAACATCCGCGCTTGGGTTTCGCAGATCAGAATCTCTTCGGGGGTGAGGTCCGTACTCCGCACCGGCACCTTGGACAGGTCAACGCGAGCGCCCAGACCGCCATAGCGGACCGATTCACTAACCGCTGCGCCTATTCCGGCTGCGCCCAGGTCTGAACAGGCGTTAATCTTTCCGGTTTTGATCGCTGCCAGGGAAGAATCCATGGTCAAACGTTCCTCGGCAAACAGTGCTTCCGCCGGACGCATTACGTCAACCAAGCCGGCCCGGTAAAGCGTGTCGTTACCGTCGTTGTTGGTGACGCCTACCAGAATCAGGCGGTCACCTACGTTCTTGGCAGGCTTTGTAAGCGGTTTGTCCACCACAAGGCGGCCGAAGACGGCTACGACTACGGCAGGGACGACGTCTTTTAGGGAGGTGGAAAGCCCGCCGCCTACTACGTAAACGCCCATCGACCTACACATATCCCTAACGCCTGTAATCATCAGGTTGAGCCGTTCGCCGCTGGTCATCGTTTTACATGTTCCACAAGTACACGTGCCTTTAAATCCACAAGGTCCGACGATGACCTCCTCGGCCAAATCCTTGGTGCCAATGAAATCTAGGAGGAAGAGAGGCTGCGCTCCCATGGCCACAACATCGCGCATTGCACCACCGGCGCCGGTGGCGGCGGCGTCGTAAGGCCGGGGGACTGCCGGCGAGCAATGGCTCTCCAGTTTGCCTACTACGAGGCCGTCGTCTCCAGGCATTTTAAACACAGCTGCATCGTCGTTGGCATCGGGTCCAATGAGCAGGGTACCAGGTGATGATTGTGCGACAAAATCGTTTAGCTCTTTGAAGACACCAAAATCAATTGCTTTATCGATGTTGTGATGCAGGTGTTTAAAGAGCCCATGCATCAAAGCTCTTTCTACAGTGTTCAATGCGCGCTCCTCCTCATATGCGATCGAATAACATCGTTATTATAGCATAGACCTTCCTGCCGAAAATAATGTTTCTCGACAAGCGTCAATAAGGTTAACCAGGCTTAATATGTATGCGGTTGATTGGAAAGGAAAATTAATATTATCGCAACATGGCGGAAGAGCCGGAATGGCAGGAGATGCCGATGTAATGGCGTATTGGAGGCAATAACGTCGTTAGGTTGGTTGGATGCTTTTATTCCATCGTGTACACAACAGCAACTGCTGCGGATAGCGGAGCACAATCCGCTATGGATGACCCAAAAATAAGGAGGTAGCAAGAATGTATCGTCGCCAACGAATAGGCTTAGCCGTGCTTCTGTCGTTTATGCTCCTGGTTCTTTCGGGTTGTACAACCGCTGTGATCACATTGACATTCCAACAATCTGGCAATCCGACGGTCAATACGCTTGTGCTGGACGGCACGGAAACGGAAATAGGAGGCGCGCTGACGATTGCCGCATCGGCAGGTTTCCTTTACAGCACACTTAAGATTGATACCGTATCCTGGGTGGCGTATGACGGTGATGATGAGGTAATTCCCGATCTGACGGGTACGGCTGAAATAAATAAGAGCATTCCGGTTATCGGCAAGGCGAGCTACACGCACAACCAAACCTTCGCTTTCTCCTACGACGACATCGTGTCGAGAGGTGTAGCCCGCATTGAAATCACCGTAACCGGAAAACCCAACGCTACGCTTTCTATCGCAATCGAGACCACCGGTCCGTCCGCTTAAGAAACTGATCAAGCTGTCTGATAACGTTAGAATGGCGCAGGTGAGTAGGGTGTTTCCCTCTCACCTGCTTTTTTGCGCTTACGCTTTGTTACCCGTATAGATGAAGACGGCGTCGCGTAAGAATGCAGCTAAGCCCGGTTGACTCTGATCGTAGTAGGCGGTAAAGCGAGGATCGTCTACATACATCTGCGCTAGACCGGCATGCGCTTCCTTAGAGTAGTTGTCCCAGTAACAACAGAGCCATTGGCGGTGCAGATCCGCAGCCTTCTGGGCTAGTTCAGGTGGTATATGCTGCTTTCAACGTCTCTAATATTTCAACAGCCAGGCTGTCTGCGCGGTCGAGATCTTCCTTGGACATACCGAGCAGTTTGGCATTCGATTTATCGACGACCTCATCACCGTATTTTTCTCGGACTTCTTTCCCATACTTCTTCTCATTCTCATCAATGAGTTTTTGTTTAAATCCAGCAAACTTTTCTTCATCAGTCATGGTAGCTCTCCCTTCCAAGTTGGCTATGGATTGCTCAACATTGGCAATCAGCGTGTCCAGCCGGGCCCTCTTTGCCAACAGCTGATTGCGGTGTTCCGTCAGGGCTTGAACGGCATCAAAATCCGGAGCGGAGATGATGGTTTTAATCGTATCCAGCTCTACGTCGAGCTCGCGATAGAAGAGGATCTGCTGCAGTAGAGCCACTTCCTTTTCGCCATAGATGCGATAACCCGATGCATTGATGCCGGCCGGCTTTAGAATACCGATTTGGTCGTAATACCGCAGCGTTCTTGATGTGACGCCCGCCAATTTGGCTAGTCTGTTGATGGTGTACTCCATCACCTTCATCCCCCTGACGACCCAATGATAAACCTTGACGTTACGTCAATGTCAAGTGGAATTCACAGGTATATTTAATGTGGTATCAAGGCGTTAACGGCCGGGTTACTGTTTTCAGCGCCGGAAGCTATAGGGAAATGACTTTGAATGTCGAATCCCCTGTGTCATGCCGAACGATTGGAGCGTACCCGCAGCTATGTCTCGATCGAGTAAAGTTTCAGCCCGCAAATTAGCGCTGTTATACCTGCCTATAGCGGCCAACGCCGGTTTAATGATGCTATCGCATGTCATCAACAATGCCGGGCTAAGCCGTTTGTCCGATGCCTCTGCGGTATTGGCCGGTTATGCTTTAGCCCGAAATCTGGCCTTATTTACCGAGGCGCCCGTCCTCA
>DUQB01000025.1 GCA_012838035.1 Bacillota bacterium
CCTTGTATGTACTTACCGTCTTCGACTTATCGCTGGAGAGAATAAGCGCCCTGCTTAAGGCGGCAGGCGTACCGCTGCGCGATATTAGCCGCTAGCCTTCGTTTGTGCGCTACTTGAGCAACAGAGCACGAGGCGTCGTGCAGGAGATTCTAGAAAAGATGCAGGCGCTAGAGAAGACGCAGCCGTCACCTGCGGCCCTGAACTAACCCCGCTGCTTCAACCTAGCTTCTACATCAAGGCTGCCGCTCAGCGATCCCGTATCTAAACAATCGGTGACGCAGCCTCGTGTTGCCGCGCCCGTTTACACACGCTCCACATACGTCCGCCGCTATCTGGTTTCGATATTTCTAATTCCAGATAGCTTCAGCACAGCGCTGAGACCAAATAGTAGACCGCGATCTTTGCAGTCCCTGAACGTCATGTAAATCAGATCATCCACGTGACTGAACTCGGCACGGTGTCGTCCATGCAGATGGTACATGTTACTGGTACTTGATACCCAGTCAGGGCTGAACACTGCGCCGTTAATGATTCCAATGCATGAGCTACAAAGTAATTACCATACAATGTCATACGCAAAACCTACCACGCGCTGGGGAACCGAGCATGCTACCTGAGTGATCCACTCAATCCCAGCAATGCTTTACTCCATCTAAACGGTTACAGCATTACCTCGTTCTCTGCACATGACTAACCTGCAAAGGTGGTGACTCAGCCGGGGATCCTGATTTCATATTGCGTCAGCTGGAACTCGTATGGTATGCTGAACGAAAGACGATGACGGAAACCAACAGTAGCAGGTAACGGTTACAACAGTAGAGAGCCGATTGTATGGTGCGAAATCGGCAGCACGATACCAAGCGAAATACCTTCCTGAGTCGCATGTTGAACGCATAATGCTAATAGGCATTGCCGGGTCGCCCGTTATAGCGGCAGAAGATTGTTGGATCTTCGGTGAGGCGCATCTTGCGCAAAGTAAGGTGGTACCACGGGCCCTCTCGTCCTTACGAGATAGGGCTTTTTATTTTCTCATGGTGTTGGTTATATAGAGCATTAGAGGAAGACTAAAGTCGGAGGGGTAAAGGTGGCTAACGTTTTTGATGTACTGCAGGAGCGGGGATTTATCGCCCAAACAACTCACGAGGAAGAGTTGCGTGAGTTGTTGGGCAAGGAGAAAGTGACGTTTTACGTAGGGTTTGATCCGACGGCGGACAGTCTGCATGTGGGACACTTCCTGACGATTATGGCCATGGCGCACATGCAGCGACACGGACATCGGCCGATAGCTCTAATCGGCGGGGGAACGGCCATGGTAGGTGACCCGACAGGTAAGACGGAAATGCGTAAGATGCTTTCCCAAGAGACCATCCAAGCTAATGGCGAGTGCTTCAAGCAACAGCTTGGCAGATTCCTCGACTTCAGCGCAGATCAAGCGATTATGGTGAATAATGCGGATTGGTTATTGGAACTGAAGTATGTAGATGTCTTGCGGGAGATCGGCGTACACTTTTCAGTGAACCGCATGCTGACGGCAGAGTGTTTCAAAGCTCGCTGGGAGAGAGGCCTGTCGTTCCTGGAGTTTAACTACATGCTGATGCAATCCTACGACTTTCTGGAGCTGTATAGACGCTTCGGCTGCTGTCTTCAGTTGGGCGGCGATGATCAATGGTCTAACATTATCAGCGGAGCAGATCTGATTCGGCGCAAAGAGAGCGCTGCCGCCTATGGTTTGACCTTGCGCCTACTCACAACCTCAACAGGTAAAAAGATGGGTAAGACGGAGAGCGGCGCAGTGTGGCTTGATGCGCAAAAGACGAGTCCGTTTGAGTTCTACCAATACTGGCGTAATGTGGACGATGCCGACGTAGCGCACCTTTTGGGCTTGCTCACGTTCATACCTATGGAGGAAGTGCGATGTCTAGGAGCTTTAGAAGGGGAAGAAATCAATGAAGCCAAGCGAGTGCTGGCTTATGAAGTGACAAAACTGGTACACGGTGAGAGTGCGGCAAAGTCAGCCATGAAGGATGCGGAAGCTCTATTTGGCGGCAAAGGTGATGCTTCCAACATACCTACTGCTACCATCACAACCCTGGATGTAGGTGAGGGCGCACCGCTACTGGATATCCTCGATAAGGCCGGCATAATTGCCAGCAAGAGTGAAGGACGGCGACTGATTGATCAGGGTGGGCTGTATCTCAATGATGAACGTGTTTCTGCAGTAGATGCCGTACTAGAACCTGGCGATTTCGCCGCCGGGGCGATTATCGTACGCAAAGGGAAGAAATCGTATCACCAATTGGTGTTGGCGGAGTAGTTCCTAGGCAAGGCTACGTAGGTTCATGTTCAGCGGAGCAGGATAGCCGGTGCAGCTTTGATGCGCATGGCTGCGCACAAGGCATGCTATCTAGCATCGGCATCCAACAGTCTCCTGAAGGCTGTCTCAAACTTGGCATCATCTTCAGCCGTGCGAGCTGCCGGTCCGCGTGTATGCCTGCCTCTGCGCCGATACGCGGCCTTTATATACCGCTCCTCCAGCAAGAAGTCAATATTGCTGGATGAATAGACCATACCCTTGGGAGAGAGAGCCTTAACATCCTTGGCCAAGACCAGAGCAGCTAAGCCGAAGTCTTGGGTAACCACTATATCGCCTGCTTTGGCTCGATTAGCTATTACCAGATCGGCTTCATCACGAGCGTCATCTAAGGTGATGTGGTTCTCTCCCTGAATCTCATGGTTGAAAGAGGCGACGGTGATCAGCTCGTAACCGTACTCGGGCTGCAAACGGTCAATGATCCGGCGCACGTTTTTCGGACAAGCATCGGCATCAATAATCACTTGTGGCTTCTGCATCGGACTCCAACCTTTCCAAAGGTAAGCATGTTGACCCGAGAAGGCTTACGCTCCGTGCTGGAATTTACCTTTGTGCTCCGACTCTGCTAGGCGATGCGCAGCGACGAATCTGTGTAAAAAGGCTGCTCAGTAATCTGGAGCAGCCTTTTTAGTGCGCACCTATCCATTGATGGATGTTACTTGATGTTCAAGATGGCCTTGATCTGTTGCGCAGCGGTAGCCATTTCGCTAGCAGGCGACGCGTTCTGCGACATAACATTGGCAAGGTGGGAGTTCATGATCCGATCTACATCCGCCCATGAGGTCCAGTAGTTCATGGTCGTAATCAGATTTTGTCCATATACGGCATCCATTACAGCTCTTTGAATGCGTGCTCTGCGCTCTGGAGCGATGGCGCCGAAGAAGCGGTTCCACAGATCGTTGTTAGCCGATAGTGGCTGTCTGCCCAGGACTTCAACAGTTACGCGTTGTCCCTCGGGCGACAGCATCCATTCCATTACGGCCCAGCCTGGTTTGGGGTCCTTGATTCCGGACGGGATGGTCCAAAGGTGACCGTGAGCAAAGCTGTATTGTCCGGCAGGGCCTTTAGGATAGGGGATAAACGTGTAGTCGAAATTACTTTGTTCGAATCTGTAACCGTAGTGGCCCCAAGCGGTCCACATGGCATAACCGCCGTTGAACTCATCCGCAACGGCCGGCTTGCCGGCTACCCAGGCTACTTCGTAGCGCCAGGCGAGATCTTGCCAGAATTGGAGCATTTCGAGGTTCCTTGGATGTTCAACGTTGACGGTCTTCAGGTCGGGCGATACCCAGCCTTCTCCTACGTAGTTGACCGTCCACTGCCAACTGCTGATGCTGTAGTTAGCGGCCTGCTTAACGCCATACATGCCTTGTTCGGGCTTATTCAGCTTCAGGGCGTATTGCAGCATCATGTCTACATCCCAGTCATCGGGAGGAATCGGCAAACCTGCATTGTTCAAGGCATCCACATGCAGGCCCCACAGCATGGCGCTAAAATCGTATGGTATGCCGTAAAGCTTGCCGTTGTAGGTGGCTGCATCGATGGCAAAAGGATAGAGTCTGGCGTTTTGGACAACAGAGCTGTTTTTCCAGAAGGGCTCGATATCCAGCAGGAATCCCTGGTCCGCCCAAGCCGGCTTATACTGCGCCCAGGTTAAGAAGACGTCAGGATACACGCCGGTAGCCAACATAATCGTTATCTTAGTGGGATACTCAGCATAGGGATAAATTTCAACCTCAAGTTCATAATCCGGATTTGACTCGTTGAAGATTCGGGCCATTTCTTGGAAACTGATCAAGGTTTCGGGCGTTCCATAGGTGACTAAACGGACCGGTGTCTTAGCAAAGCCAACGGTAGTCACAGTCGTTAATACCAGCAATACGCAGAACCATCGCAGAGACCATCTGTGCAGCATGTAAGATTTACCTCCCTTGATTTACCACATAATATTGCGCAAAGCTATGCTTGATCTCATCCCTACGGATTTTAGCCGCAGCCTTGTCTTTCGTCTTAACCCCGTAGAGGAACTCTGTGTTGCTACCCAAGCTCCGATCGCCAAGCTTTGCATTATGCGCCGGCTGAATCAATTTCGGCCTGTAACACCATTTGTCCGGCATGGCATTGCCTGGTTGTACAAAATGTTGGCGCCGTTCCAGCGCAGCCACTGCCGGGATATGATGAAAAAGACTCAAATTTGTAGTTCAACAGATGGTTCCCAGATCCTCCATACGCAATGCAAATGTATTGCTGATC
>DUQB01000215.1 GCA_012838035.1 Bacillota bacterium
AATCAACGTCAACATTAGCCGCTGCCGCAAACCACCAAACCCCTTCACTCCAAAGCATACGCAGAGCCTTACACTATTTGCAAATAGTTCTGCATACAGAAGCTCTGTCCTCTTCGGCAATATCATAAAATGCGAAGATCGCCACAAATCAACCTTTGACTGTTGGTGGATTGAGCTTTGAGGGTTGAGGGCCATGTTCGTCGTTACTGCAAGTAAATACATTTAGGTCCCGCTGGATAAAGTAGATTTGCATATGAAATTGTCAAAGATCGTCCAGAAATTATCTCCAAAATACTGGCTATCACCCCGTCGCTTAAGCCGTAGCTCGAGTGTATCTACCTGCTTCGACTACCGTGCTCGTATGAGATGACGAAACACAACAGCGATCACTATCCAGCACGTGTACATTACTCAAAATGCATATACCTAAGAAACATACTGATGCCGGGCGAATGGGAGCAGGCACCGGGTCACCTTGAGCCCGGGGGAAGATGCTCCAGATGACCCGGTGTGCTTCCTCCTTACGGAGGTAAACTTTGCATTGCCTACGTTATTGAGCGATCTATAGGTAATCGACACTGACCTTTACCATCGGTCTATTGAACCGATTAGTGCAGGGATCGGAACCGCCACGCACCCCGAAGTGCCGATTTACTCGCTCATGACGTAGTTCGTAAAGGACTGAGCTGGTCAACATGAGCCTAGAAGAGCCCACGATCGACCTCGTGAATGGTTGACTCATGTCTACCGTCATTTCTCCATACCAGATACGCATCACCTACCTTGGTCTTTGATTGTTTTCTGGGGGAGTGTCTCGCTACATTCGACCAGCGAGTATGTGAGAAGAGCCCCCGGCGGAACCTGCTGCTTACAGGCACCTCAAACGCATATGTTTTTATTCAAGTGCATATGTAGCATGGATTCTCGCCGGGGCCTCACGCGGCATGGCTGCCGATACAGGTATTCGACGTGTTATATCGGGTTCCTGCTACTATCCATATAAAAATTATTATATATGGCGTCATTATTACTTTACATACCGTGCTGCTGTGGTCGACCTGGAGGTGTATAGCGGTATTAGTTCACTTAATGATCGCATAGTAGCCAAATGGTGAGCTAACCGAGATTTGTTCAAGCCAGTCATACGACGACACGAGCGGACACCGCTCGGTGAACTTTGCTTTGCTCCAATTCCAGTCCATGCAACAGCCACTGCAGCTGACGCCGATCGATCGTCAAGGTTCCGGCGTCGGATGATTTCGGCCACTTGAACCGGCCGCGTTCCAAACGCCGGTACAACAGCCAAAAACCGTTCATGTCCCAATAGAGGATCTTGAGTTTGTCGCAGCGGCGATCGCAGAACACAAAGAGACTGGGAGCGAAAGGATCCAAGTGAAAGACCTGACTCACCAACGCGGCTAGACCATCGATCGACTTACGCATATCCGTAGCGCCGCAGGCTAAGTAGACATGCTCAATTCCGGCTAGACTTAGCACAACCCGATCAGTACCCTCACGACGTCGGCGAAGAGCCGGGGATTGAAGCCCGGGGTCACTTCCACCACTGCATCGCCGACTCTGACCAACCAGCTATCGTTTCCCACAGCCGGCCGGCTGTGGTCGTCACTAACATGAACGGGCAGCCACTGCGTCTTGATTTTGGCGACCACCATTTCTTCCGTAGTCGGAAAGCGCTTTAACCAGTAGTACATCAGGTGAGGTTTGATTCCTTGTGCAGCGCACCAAGCTGCAGCGCTTTGCCCACTAGCTCGATACTCATCCACATTTCTCCGTCGCTCTATGCGGATTGACTGTGTCATAGCGGTGTTTGTCAAGATAGTTGTCGCTTAACCCCAAGCATTAGAACGATCTTTGTTTTAGCTCTTCTTGACACCGCAGCAAAGGCATAGCGGCATGGCAACAGACATCGTAGTTGATGGACACGATCTCAAGCGCCAAATCAAGATCAACCGAATGCGCTGCAAATGCTGTGAGAAAACCGTAGCCGTGTTGCCGGAGTTTCTGGCCCCATACCAGCGAATTGTCACCAAGGCTCGTGAAGCGATCGTGCAAGCACGGCTTTCGGGGAGAGCCTGCGACGTCTGGGAGAACGGACGGGCATCAGCATCCGGACGATCGGACGTTGGGTAAAACAGGCCGTCCGCCGGGCGTCGCAGATATGTATCGAGATGTGTCGGCTGTGCCATGAGACGTATCCGTCGCTGCCGGTTCATACCGGTTTCGCAGAGGGCGCTGCGAACGAATGGAACGACGATTTGGAGCGAGCCGTGTGGTGGGTGAACAAATGGGAGGAGTTGGCCGCCGGCGCAACAGGTAAACCCACAAGACGGATAGACGAATGGGCTGGCTTGAACACGTTCAGTCTGGTGAACATAAGGCGGCTCTGGTTGTAGATCGCTTGGACGACCGGGCTTGTTTTGTCGCGCCTTTGTTTCGGGCTTTTCCGTCTTAGGGTTTATTGCTGTAATTGTAAACTGACCGGTTGCCAACAAAATATGCGTACTGGGCAGGATCATCCGACCGCGCGAAGATGAGGACAACTCATGGACGGAGGTGTCTCTCATTGGATGACGAGTTGTTGAGCGTACCCCGGGATTGGCCCAAGGCGTTCGCCATGTTTCGGGCGCAGATCATAGCGCCGTTGGTCGATCCGCTCAGTACGCCGGAAGAGAAACGGCAATGGCGACGTTTTGTCACGTCGCGGGAGCACGTGTTTCCCGACGGAAAGGCGCGGCGGATCGCCGAACGCACGTTGCGCAGCTGGGTGGCGGCGTATCGGCAGGCCGGTTGGGCGGGATTGGAGCGACGGAAGGCGCCCGGAAACGGACCGCGCAAGCTGAATCCGGAGATCATCGCACGGGCCGTACAGCTGAAGCGGCAGGAGCCGCGCCGCAGCGTGCCGCACATTCTGCGCATCATCGAAGCCGAACGCGGAGAACCGTTGGACATCACCGCCGGCGCGCTGTGGCGGCATTTGGCCAAAGCCGGATTGGGAGCTCGAGGTGCGGCACCGCCCGCCGGACTACGGCGCTGGGAGGCGAACGGGCCGAACCAGTTGTGGCAGGGCGACGTCAAGCACGGCCCATACCTGCCCGATCCTCTCCGACCGGACAGGATGCGCAAGACGTATCTCATCGCGTTCTTGGACGACTACAGTCGCTGCATTATGCACGCCGAGTGGTTCTGGGCGGAGGACGTGTACGCCCTGGAGATCGTCTTTCAAAAGGCGCTCCTGCGTAAGGGCAAACCCTGCCGGGTCTAT
>DUQB01000216.1 GCA_012838035.1 Bacillota bacterium
GATGATAATGCTCGGGTGATTATGCCTACATTAGCGGTTGCACGGTTGTTGAATACAGATGCCTGGGATGAGCAGGTATTGCGCTGTTTGTTAGCCAATCTACGTACTACAGGTCGGCTCGGTTTCCGGCAGGAACGCATTGAATTAAAGGCGCTACAAGAGAACGGCTGGCAGCACTATCGCTCCGCTGATCATGTATATATGGCGCCGCATTTTGAGGCTTATTTGTGGGCTTGTAATATCTGGGCATACGGACTCACGGGTTACCAAGGTTTTTTACATCCTACAATCGATGCCATTCGCTCTACCATGGCTGCATATCCTCGCTGGCAGTGGACTAATGGTTTAAGTCAAGAGATTGCTCGCATGCTTTTACCATTAGCGTTTTTGGTCAGGATAGATGATTCACCTGAGTATCGAGCCTGGCTGGAAAAGATGCTGCAAGAGCTGCTCAACCTGATGCAACCTTGTGGAGCTATTACCGAGAGGCTTGGACTACCGGGTTACGGTCGTTACTCTGCGCCGAAATCTAATGCCGCATATGGTTCCAGAGAAGCATCAGTAGTGCAGAACAATGGCGATCCCGCTTGTGATCTGTTGTATACGATGAATTTCGCTTTCCTTGGTATTCATGAAGCAGCAGCGGCATTGCAGCAAGATAGTGTGTCAGCTTTAGAAGACAAGATGGCAGACTTCCTATGTCGGATCCAGGTACACGCACCGGCTCATGACTACCTAGACGGGGCTTGGATGCGTAGCTTTGATTATGATCTGTGGGAGTATTGGGGGAGTTCCGCTGATGCAGGATGGGGTGCCTGGGCGGTAGAAACAGGTTGGACCAACAGTTGGATTGCAACAGTATTGGCCATGCGCGCAAGGGGAGAATCCCTGTTTGATCTAGGGATGGCTGCTCGTTTTCAAAAACGGCTTCCAGCTATCCTAACGGAGATGGTTCCCGTTTGATGGGGAGGGTTGTCTGATGAAAATAGAAAAGACGATCGACTGCGAATGCCTGGTGGTAGGAGGCAGTTTAGGTGGTGTCGCAGCAGCTCTGGCTTTGTCCGAGAGAGGTTATTCGGTGTGCCTTACAGAAGAAACGGACTGGCTGGGAGGGCAGGCCACTTCACAAGGAGTGTCCGCACTGGATGAGTTCTGGGTGGTCGAGCAATTCGGCGCTACGGCAAGCTATGCACGCTTCAGACAGCTGATTCGGGATCATTATTTACATAACACGACTCTATCAGAAAAAGGCCGGTCGATGACTCACTTTAATCCAGGAAATGCTTGGGTGAGTAAGCTATGTTTTGAGCCTAAAGTAGGTGTTCAGGCGATCGAACAGATGCTGCAGCCTTATATCGACACGGGGAGATTGCGGATTTTTTACCAATATCGTCCTGTAGCAGTCACTACTCAGGATGGCCGTATAAATGAAGTTGAGGTAGAATCCGTGAATCCTACGGCCGCTGAGGCTCAGCGGCTTAGATTTACGGCCGCCATGGTGCTTGATGCTACCGACCTAGGCGATTTGCTGCCTTTGGCGGGTATCGATTATGTATCGGGTACCCAGGGCGTTGCTGATACGGGCGAAACCCATGCCTATCCGGGTCCATCACAGCCTGATTGGGTGCAGAGTTTCACTTACCCATTTGCTGTGGAGTATTGTCCAGGCGAGAACCATACGATACCCAAGCCGCCGGGATACGAGTATTTTCGGGACACCCAGACTTATACATTCAACCTGTACTATGCACGGACTGGTTGTAAGCGATATATGATGTTCCCTGCTGATGACGATGCGAAGGAGTTTTGGAACTATCGCCGCCTCATCGATGCAGAGCTATTTAGCGATGACCGTTATCCACATGACATTGCCATGATCAACTGGCCCGGCAATGATTACGATCGCCGTAACTTGATCGATAAGTCATGGGAAGAGCAGCTGCAGATAAGAGATGAAGCCAAGCGCCTAAGCTTAGGGTTACTCTATTGGCTGCAAACCGAAGCGCCGCGTGATGATGGTGGTGTAGGATATCCGGAACTAAAGTTGCGACCAGACATCATGGGGACTACAGACGGGTTATCCAAGTACCCGTACATTCGAGAAAGCAGACGCATTAGAGCGGTTACCACCGTAAAGGAAGAGGATCTATCTCGAGCTGCACGTCCGAACAAGGCAAGAGCCACGATTTGGCGAGATTCTGTGGGTATCGGCTACTACTTCATTGATACGCATGCTTGTTCAGGAGGTCAAAAGTTCAATCTGGACATTCAGGCCAGACCTTATCAGGTACCTTTGGGCGCCATGCTGGCACCAGGGTGGGACAACTTCCTGCCGGCTTGCAAGAACATCGGCGTTACGCATATCGCCAATGGGGCATATCGGTTGCATCCTACTGAGTGGTGCATCGGCGAGGCTGCCGGTCATTTGGCGGCTTACTGTTTAGAAAAGCGGGTTACGCCCCATAAGGTGCAATCTGATCCGGCTTTGCTCAGAGAACTCCAGTTGCGTCTGGTACGACAGGGTAAACCACTGTATTGGTACACCGATGTACCCGATGGACATCCGGCGTGGGAAGCAGTGCAGTATTTGTCTGTTATCGGCGTAATAACTCCTGATGAGGCCACGTTGGTGTTTGAACCTGATGCTGAGTTAGACGCCAATGTAATAGTGTGGGAACAGAACCTCAGGCATATTTTGGGCTTATCTGCCGCACCAGCCGCCACACGTGCGCAATGGGCCCGGCAAGTGTACAATCAGATCAGCGGGATCAGTTAAGGCGTGTTTTGGTTTCAGCAGTGGCATAGTCCGCACCACCTACGTGGTGCGAGACTTTTTGTTGGAGGTCGGTCCAACCGGAACTTGCCGTCAGCTGCGAAGAGCCCTCTTTTTCGGCTTCTATAATGTTGTAACCGGCTTCCGAAGCGGCTATATGGGTAACCTGTTTACCTGTTTTCCAGTCTATTGCTAGGTAAACAACGGCGATTTATTTTCATAATAGACAGCACCATCTACAGAGAGGAGTAAGAAGATGACAAAGAAGCAATATATCCAGGCATGTATTATGGCTTTAGTGATGCTCGTGTCAGTGGTTTTTGCAGTTGCAGCAGCTGAGAAAAAGGTTGAGATTACGCTTTGGCACCACTGGACAGGTCCCGAACGCATCGCTTATGTGCAAAAGATGTTGGATGAGTTTAATGAACTCTATCCCTGGATAGAAGCCAAACAGCTTTCAGCCGGAACAGGCGGAGCGCAAGAACGCCTTATGACTTTCATCATTTCCGGTGCTTCACCTGAGGTCGTGCAGGTGATGAGTGGATATGGTCTGCCGATTATTGCACAGGGTGGCTTTTTACCGCTCAATGAGTTCGCCGAGCGTGATAATTTGAACCTCCGCATATTTAACTCTGTCGACTTAGCTCCGTTCCAGTATAAAGATGCTACCTATGCGCTACCCATTACCAGTGGCGTTGCATGGACGAACCTGATGATCTATAACAAACGCTTAATGGCGGAAGTCGGTTTAAACCCTAATGCTCCACCGGAAACATGGGAACAATGGCGGATAGCTGCTCGGCGCATGACGAGAAAGACGGGTGACGGAGTCCTCGAGCGTGCCGGTACGTCAATTCCACCGGTGCAAACAGTCAATTATTGGAATAATGGTTCGCTGTGGACGGATGATCTTAAGACGGCTCAGACCGATACGCCTGCGATGCACGAGACAATCGAGTTCCTTAAAGAGCTCTCTGATGAAATCTATGGCGGGTTCAACAACTATGCTCCCTGGATCAACAGCCACCAGTTCCAAGCAGAGCACTATGGCATTTGGATCCAAAATAACTCCGTCTTTAATGTGCTGAAAGACGTTCCGTTTGAGTGGGGAGCAAAACTGGCGCCTGTCGGCCCACAGCCCGGTGCCAAACCGACAGGTCTCGTCTTGTCCACTTGGGCTTATGCCATTCCCGTTACCGTGCCCAAAGAGAAACAGGAAGCAGCATGGTTGCTTCTGAGCTGGCTGACCACCAAGCCGGAGTCGGCAGGGTGGTTTACTCGAGTACAAGGGCGGCCAAGCGCAGTGACAACCTTCAACAGCCATCCTGAGTATCTCCGGAGCAACCCGTCGTGGAATGTGGTCATAGAAGCTGTGAACTACGATATGGCCATACCTCCGGGCGTCGATGTATGGAATAGGCTAATGGAACCCAGCAACTGGCTGCTTGCCGGACAGGTCTCTCCTAAGCAGGGTTTGACGGCCATGGATATGGTGCTTCAGGAAATGCTGGACACCTATTGGAGCGTAGTTGGTGATTAGGACGCTATAAGGCAGGTTATACACTACCGGTTACCTGTACGGTCGAGTCGGTCGTTACCAGATTTTTACAGGTATTGCGGTACGGCACGTGAGTCATCATAGTATCGTCAGACGATGTGGTTCCTGATATCGATCTGTATCAACACCTCGATATTCACACCACAGTGCCGCATGTTCGGCGTCTGACAGTAGGCCGGGAGGGAGTCATCCTTCCTGGCTTTTTGCATATTTGGCGGCGGGGTGTACCTCAAAGGATCTGATCGTTCCTGCATAATAAGTAATGCTAGTGGAGTATATGCCGGTTACATACGTGATGCTTAGGCTATTTATCAATTTATGGTGAACGTTGTGAAACATTTATTTCATTTTTACGCCTTGTGGGATGCGTTCAGACGAAAGGCCAGTTAAAGCAGGTAATTGTTACTGAGGCTAACGACATTTGACAAGACCAGGAACTGCAGGACTGCACATGCCGCACTCGAATTAGTAGCGTATGAAAACTCTCTTATAAAAAGGAGGCATCACGAATGAGACACGCGCGCAAACTCATGGTCTTCGTATTGATTGCGCTGTTGTTTACTCTGGTACTTACGCAAGGGACATTTGGTGCGAGTAAAACGGTTATAACCCACTGGCAACACTCATCGTCGGCGCGTGACAAAATGATGCAGCAATTAGCGGAAGAGTTCATGCAGTTACATCCTGATGTAGAAGTAGAAGTTCAGGTTTTCCCGCTAAATGAATTCCTCGATAAGGTCTTGGTGGCTCTGGCGGGTGGAGCCGGTCCAGATACGGTGCAGGTCCGCTCAACCTGGATGCAGGGGCTTATTAAAGCCGGGTTGCTTTTCCCGCTGGATTCGAATGTGATTACCGCCGAAGAGATCGAGCGAGACTTCGTTCCGCCTGCCATCGCCCCGTTGCAGGCCAATGGCGAATACTACGCATTGCCTACCGATGCGCAATCCATTGTGCTGTTCTATCAGCCTGAGCTGTTTGAACTTGCGGGGCTTGATTCAACCAAACCTCCGACAACATGGGACGAGTTGATTGCCATGGCTAAGAAGGTCCATAAGCGTGATGCGCAGGGTAAAACGACGCAGATGGGCGTAGCCACAGGCGGATATGCTCCGGTGTTGTTTACCTTAATGCATCAAGCCGGCGCTTCACTCTGGGATCCTGTAGAGCAGTTGCCGCTCTTCAACACGCCTGAAGCAGTCAATGGATTGAAGTTTGCCGTAGACTTGGTTATCGAGCATGGTGTGGAAGACCGGACGTTCGGCAGCCGCTGGACAGCTTTTCGCAGCGAAAAGTTGGGTATGGTGTACGCTCACCCGGCTATGAAGGGTTCCTTCTTGAGCACGCATCCCAACCTCAAGTTCAATATAGCTGAGATTCCAGCCGCCACAGCAGACGGCGACAAAAGCAGTCTGTTGACTACCTGGGCATTAGGACTCACAAAAACCGAGAACAGTGAAATAGCGACCAAGTGGTTACTTTATGTGCAATCCCACGAAAACCAACAAAGATGGCTCTCTGAAACAGGTGAATTGCCGACAAGGTGGTCTGTTATCCGCAGGCCCGAGTACCAGCGCGACTCTGATCTAAGGGCTATTCTCTGGTCCATGCCCACCAGCTTCCCCGTGCCGTGGATTTCAGACGATATCTTGAACTTGGCCACCGCAGCTTGGAACGTAGCTACCAACTTGCAGGACTCTATACAAAACCAAGCCCAAATTTTGCAGGACAAAGCGGTGGTAGCCGAGCGTGAGGCACAGACCAGGTCATTTAGGTAGTTTTCCTAATCAGGTAGTATATCAATGTGGACTGTTCGGGCATAAACCGGACAGTCCACTTTTTGCGTTGCCGTACTCTCACGAGGAGAAGCGTATCGTCGTTGAGACAGGCTCGAGATTGGCAGCTGGTTGTACTTTGATTCGCCAGGCTCCCTGATCACTCCGGCCTGAGATAGTATGGCTCGGATTACGCCGGCCTCTTTCTCTTTTTCGGTCGCAAGTGTGATAGTACCCAGAACGCGACGAAGAGTAGTGCCGGGGCGATAAAAAGCGCCAACCAGCCTAAGATGTCCAATTGGTTGTGGTTCCAGTAGGCGATCAAGCTATAGTTGTAAATGGAATGGTAATAATCAACACTGATCCGTGTTAACACCATTGCAATTGCAAGCAAACCACCCATGAGTTCCCAGCGCCAGGCTAAGGTGAGGGAGGCGATGGTAACGCAGACAGTGATGAGGTTGAAGGACGATTGCGGCTGCCCGGCAGTGTACGATGCCCAAATGTAAATATAGGTGATACTGGTTATGGCACCCCAAATACGGGCAATCCACTTAATGGCATTCAATGGTCTTGATGCTCTTCTTTTCATCTGCTCACTCTTCCACTCAGTTTAAAGGGGTCATAGCAGCTTTTTGCGTATGCTAACTAAATGAACAAGTTAGTGTCAGCGTCTTCTGCAGCTGCCAGATAGGTGGCGACGCCGCCAATTTCTACGCCGGGGATCAGTTCCTCCCGCTTGATGCCCATGACATCCATCGACATCTGACAGGCAACAATGCGCACTCCTGCCGCCATGGCTTGTTCGACCATCTCTTCAAGGCTGCCGATATTCTTCCCACCCATCACGCGGCGAATCAGTTTGGGACCAATACCAGCCATGTTCATCCGAGATAATCCCAGTTTGCGGCTTCCTCGCGGCATCATCAGGCTGAATATCCTATCCATGAAGCCCTTCTTCACAGTAACCTTCTCGTTGCGTCGCAGGATGTTCAGGCCCCAAAACGTGAAGAACAGCGTGACACGTCGGTTCATGGCCAACGCCCCAGTAGCGATGACAAAGGCGGCAATCGCTTTATCCAGGTCTCCGCTGAACACGATAATGGTCTTGTCATGCGGCAGGCTTGACGTGGATGTTGCTTCGACATCCAAGGCCTGCGTTCCTTTACGTATTCGCACAATGTACTTATTATGCTCATGTCTGCTTTGTAGCAGCGTGTTCCCGGTATTTCCGCACCAAGCTGCAATATCAGCGGCAAAACCGGGGTCTGATGCGTGGATTTCCAGTAAGCTACCCGGTGTGAGGTTACGCATGGCGGCGTTGACCTGCACAATCGGGCCGGGACAAGCTAATCCGGTTACATCAAGTACTGTAGCTGCAAGGTCGGTTGGGACTTGCGGTGACGGGCTAACCGGTGCGACAGTCCTTTCGGGTTGCGCAGCTCCTCGCGGTATGGATGCCGCCTGCTCGGCCGTCGCCGCCTTATCATCCATGTATGCTTTATAGCTGCGCCATCCACCAGACAAGTTCATCACGTCGCTAAAGCCGCACTGCATTAGGATACGCGCCGCGAGGTATGCTTGGTGTCCGATACGACAGATTACAACGATCTGACCGGTTTTAGGTAGCTCGTGTAGTCTGTGTCGCAGCTGCGGGAGAGGAATGTTGATACTTCCCTTAATATGGCCGACCAAAAAATCCTCGTATGCACGAACGTCGAGGTATAATGCCGATTCAGGTAAAGAAGCCAGTTGAGTGACGGTGACCATCTTCACATGCTGGCTGATCATGTTTCCTGCCACATAACCAGCCACATTCACAGGATCTTTAGCCGAGGAAAATGCCGGGGTGTAAGCCAACTCCAATTCTTGTAGTTGTTGGACGGATCCTTGCATGCGTAGTACGGTGGCAAGAACATCAATTCGTTTGTCTACACCCTCGTTGCCGACAATCTGGGCGCCGTACAGCCTACCCGACGTCGGATCAAACAGCAGCTTGATGGTCATTAGACTGCCGCCTGGATAATACGTAGCGTGCGGAAACGAGTGGGTGGTTGAACTGGTGAACATCAAATCGTGACGGGCAAGAGTCGCTGAAGTGGAGCCTGTTCCTGCTATTGTCAGGCCCATGAACGATACGATGGCCGTACCTTGGGTGGCTGTGTAGGTTCGGTTCATCCCCATAATGTTGTCGGCAGCCATGCGACCTTGCTTGTTGGCCGGACCTGCTAAGGGGATAAGAGCCGACCGACCTGTAACCAAATCTTGGACCTCAATGGCATCTCCGACAGCGTAGATGTACGGATCTGATGTGCGTAGGTGTTTATCGACGGCAATACCGCCGCGTTCACCTAGTTTGATTCCCGCCGATTTTGCCAAGGTGACATCGGGCCTTACGCCTATGGCTAATATGACGAGATCGGTAGGATAATGGGCGCCATTGGTCAGTTTAACCATAACGGAATTGTGGTTAGAGTGGAATCCCTGCACCGCTGAACCTAAATGCAGGTGGATGCCGTTGTTACGTATATGCTGGTGTACAAAGGCAGCCATGTCGGCGTCGAGCATGGTGGATAGAACTTGCTGCGCCATTTCGACTAGGCGTACTTCCACCTTAGCTTTTAGTAGGTTTTCCGCCATCTCAAGTCCGATAAATCCACCGCCGACCACCAGGGCAGACTTGACCTGTTCCTTCTTAATGTACTCTTTAATGCGGTCAACATCATCAATCGTTCTTACGGTGAGAATGCGGGGGTGGTCTATTCCCGGCAGATTAGGTCGCACCGGTTCAGCACCTGGAGCCATAACCAGATAGTCGTACTCCTGGATATAGGTGTTACCTGTCGCATCTTTTACGGTGACCTGTTTGGCTTGGCGATCAATGGCTTCAACTGTAGTCCGGGTGCGAATATCCAAATTAAGCCTAGCTTTAAGGGACTCCGGCGTTTGGACCAGCAGTTTTGCTCTGTCTGTAATTACGTCTCCTACATAATAAGGTAAACCGCAGTTGGCAAACGATACATGCTCGCCGCGTTCAAAAACCACAATGTCAGCAGATTCATCCAAGCGGCGTAGACGGGCGGCAGCGCTCATGCCTCCGGCAACACCACCAACTATTACATAGCGTTTCAACTCGTAGCCCCCTAAAGCGTTAAGAATACGTGATCCCGGTGCAAACATAATCTTGGCTGTGTAAAACGAGACGGATGAACGCGCGACTCGCAGATATAACAGGCGATCACTCGCGCGAAATATAGGGTGGGTTTGCCGTAACCACCATCGTAACCAGATCCTTTATAAAGGGATCCACAACTTCATAATGAACCTCAACGCCCGAACGTCTGCCCACGATAAGTCCTGCTGTACGCAACCGGGCTAAGTGCTGCGATACGGTAGACTGAGGAATGTCCAGACAATGCTGTATATGAGTGACGTTACAAGGCCCTTGCTGTACGAGCCCATACATGATGCACAATCTGACTGGATGAGCAAGGGCTTTGAGTAGCTCAGCCATATTTGTGAGAACCTCAACATCCGGCTTAAATGGCTCTTTTGTCATATGCCTACCTCCATATATTCAAATAATATAATATAACGATGGATAGGGAATGGCAAGACTAAAAGCTGCCGGACGAGTCTGTAGCAGGCGATTGATCAAGTGGACACGGCATACGGTACCGATCGACGTTGCGAGCAAAATGTGAGAGTGCGAAGGATTAAAGAAGGCTACCGTTTTCAGGTAGCCGAATGACGATGTGTAGGATATGTCGCCTAACGATTAGTACTTACCATATTTATGAGCAGCCCTGACCATAGCTCGGGCATTGTCAAGCGACAGGTTGGCCGGATACTCGCAACCTGTGGCAAGGATATACCCGCCGCCGGCTCCCATCATTTCAATATGCTTCCGGCACTCTTCTTCTACCTCTTCCGGTGTAGCCGTAGGTAGCCAGGTGGGCGGTATACAACCGATCAGTGTGGTCATATCGCCGTATTTTGCCTTCGCATCTGCCAACGAGGCGCAATCATCCGGTACATGTAGGAAGGAGATCGCTTCCGGCTGCATCGTCTCAATTTGGACGTCAAAGTAAATACCGGTACCGCAGTTGTGGATCATGACCATGCAGCCCTGTTTATGAATATGTGCGGCAAGATCCTTTACGAGATAACCTTCGAACTCCATCCACATCTGCTTGCTCATAATCGACTGCGAGGCAAACAGGGTATCGAGCATGATCGCATGTACTCCGGTCTCGATCAGAGCGTCACAGTACTCTTTAAGCATCTCGGTGACCACCTGGACGGCGCCTTTAACGGCATCCGGGTCATCAATGAGATCCATGTATAGGTCGGCCTGTCCTCTTAGCATGCTGGTAATGCCCAGAGGTCCAAAAACAAAAGCTACGATGGGAACATCGTTTCCTTTTGCTTTAACAAGCTTATCACACAGCCGGATATGGGTGCTCATGCGCGGCGCTGTGCGCGGGTTCACCGGTTGAACCTTTCTATAGTCCTCAATACTCTTGATCATCTGGTTTAGATGATTGGGGTGAGCAGCTTCGTTCTCAGGAAAAACAAGCTCTTGCCCCAGATCGCCTGCTTCCACTGATAGGTCCGTTAAGGTTACAATTACGTCTAAGCCTTCTTGTTCGGTGATCTTCATGTAGGCTTCCGCACAGACATCCGCATCAGTAGCCCACTTATAGTAGTTGGCGCCTACCAAATGTCGTGATACGCCGTTTAACAGAGGGTATACGGGAACTCGGTCGGGCGTTTTGTGTTGTAGAGTTAAAGCGACTCGCTCAATTGGTTTCATGTTCATCTCCAATCTTGTTACGGAATGCGTTAGCCACACTCTTTCTATTGTAGACCCAGGCAGCGGATACCGTATGGTAGTAATGTGCTTTAGCGTTGGTGCTTTCGGCTGTAATAGTAATTTGTCTCTTGGTTAGCCATTTACAGCAGGTAAGTACCAGGTAAATACGGAATTGAATTAAGGTGCCGTCAACCAACTTTTGCCAAAGGTGGTCATCGTGTAGCCACTTCGTCATACTCACAACAATCGGTTGCATGATCAAGCATATACGACACTCACGCGTCGAAGAGCGGCTAAACACGTGGCCAAACGCTTTTATGTCTTAAATTAGGGAGGTTACTTTAAATGAAAAGTGTCCGAAAGCGGTTGATCCTGCCTTTAATCCTTTTATCTGCCTTGCTGTGCATAAGCATGGTAGCGGAAGCGGCATACATGCCCACTACGACACACCCAATCCGCGACCCCCAAGGCATTGCGTCGTTACTCTTGTATTTGCACAGAGGCGTGCTGAATTTAAGTGAAGAGGAGCTTGTGGCAGGCTTTTCTACAGAAGGGCCGGATGCGGGAAAAAACAACCTGTATGTTGATGCCATCGATCAGATTGCCACCTTGTATCACGTCACGAAGGATCCGCAGTATGCTCGACGCGTGGCCGTGATGCTCTACCAGTTCTCGCTGGTCACCTTGGACTGGCCGGTTACAAGCAGGACTAATCGACCTACCATACCGTTGCGCCCGGACTGGATCACCATTGGTCACGAGATGAGCAAAATCTGGTCTACCTGGCATTTCTACGACTTAGACAGGATCACGCATTTAACACGCGCCTACGACTTAGTATACCAGTCAGGCGAACTGGAGCGCCTAGGGGAAGAGCTGGGCATAGACATGATTCAACACCTCGAGGACTACTTCACCTATTGGTGGAAAGTGTATACCATCCATTTTCCACCGTATTGGGGGAACACCGACGGACATCGCATCCAGTACATGTTCAACTATGCAGAAGCTTTGGGTAAACCGGAAATGGTGCGCCAAGCGATTCGTTGGCTCGACAATCTGTTCCATAAAGGTTATTTGCGAGATGGCATCTATCATGAAGGATCGCCCAGTTATCATAATCAGGTCAGTAAGATGCTGCCGCCGATCATTGAGCAGATCCATGGATACTCGGATCCTGAGGGATATATCGATCCTGTGGAGAACGATCGCATAGACAGCTTGGACGCCAAAGCTCGTTGGGGTTACTTAATAGAGCGCATTAATGCGGCCGTTGCTGATTTGCGATTACCGAACGGCAAATATGCCACCATTGAAGACACCCATAGTAGAGACGGCGGCGTCCCGCTCACCAAGTCGGAATCCAAGTTGTTTCCAGGTTTAGGCTATGCCATTCTGGGTACCGGCGCAGGTAAAGATCAGTTCCAAGTTCATCTCAACTTCACTTCACCCATGGGTCATGAGCACTTGGACGGCCTCAACATCCTGCTTTACGCAAATGGTGAGGAGATTCTTTCCGAA
>DUQB01000217.1 GCA_012838035.1 Bacillota bacterium
CGAGCACGAGCAAATAGGCTGCGGTAGCTTGCCAGCCCAAGGGAATTACTAATGCCGTGGTCACTGCCAGCTGGGCTGAACAGGGTATAGCTATTCCCAGCAGTACAGACGCTATTATCCTCTCGCGATTCGACCCTAAGACCCGCGTAGTTAAGGTGGCCATGGTTACGCAACCTAATCCTAAAATCATGGGAATAATCGCTCTTCCGTTGAGACCGATGCGATTCAACATTTTATCAGTAAGTACCGCGATGCGAGGCAGATAGCCGGAGTCCTCCAGAATGGCCAATGCCAGATAAAAACCGCCTACCAAAGGTAGAAGAAGTCCGAGCGCATAGGTGACGGTCATGGTCAAGATGCCGAACTCGCCCACCAGTAAGCGGTATAATATGGATTCTTCTCCCACAAAACGCCCAACCAACTGACTAATGAAGGGCTCATACATTCCGGCCATCACGGTCTCTTCCGTAAAGCCCACAAGAACTTGGGCTATGCCGACTCCAACCAACCAGTAGAGAGCAAATAGCACCAAGGCGAGGATAGGGATACCGATTAAAGGGCGTGTGGTCCAGGCAGCCAAAACGCTGCTGAAACGCCGCTTCTCCCCACCTGTCATGACATCGTTCGCCAGTCGGTCTGCCCGTTGCCGGCGCTCGGTATAGATTTCAGCGCGCAAATTGCAGGGCTCTACCTGGTAACGTTGCGCCACCTCAGCGTCATTTTCTGCAATGAGCAGGCTCTCAGCGCTTGAGATGCGACTTGCGCTTCCTGCCCGCTCTTTCACTTGTCGAATCGCGGAAACTACCTGCTTTCCGGGTATGCCTGGGCGCGCCTCGGCTACTGCTGCCGCCAACTCCGTCAAGCCCTTGCCATGGATGGCAACTATAGGTATCACCGGCACTCCCAACGCTTTGGCCAAGGCTTTTACATCAACTTTAAGCCCCATAGCTTCCGCTTCATCCATCATATTCAAAGCGACGACCAAAGGAACGCCGGCATCCACAAGTTGCAGCGTCAGGAAGAGATCCCGGCTGAGAGACGTGACATTGACGACATTCACGACTACATCCGCGGTGAAGACAGCGTCGCGGGCAATCCTCTCCTCATCACTATAACTGCCCAAGCCGTACACGCCGGGCGTATCGATGAGAGCTGCGCCTAACCATGTGCCTTTACTTATGTCCACAGTTGTGCCTGGAAAGTTGGAAACATTAACATACAAACCTGTTAGTCTGTTAAAGAGCACCGACTTGCCACAGTTCGGGTTGCCCGCTAATATTATCCGTTTCTGCTCTGTAGGCGCAACGTGCCCGTTAGTAGACGCTCTACCTCTTTGCGCCGTGTCTTTGGCCGTGCCTAAACCTGTAACCTGATGACAGGATGCCATGCGCCGTTCCCTCCCGGGTTGATACTTGCTGAGTTTTGCATGGTTCAACGAATATGCGCTCCGCCATGCCGCGCCCTATACCTACATCAGTATGCATATGACGCACGACTACCGGACCGCGATGGATATTGGTAATGCACAATAGCGTTGATCCTTCGCAAAAACCCATACGCAGTACTTGTTCACGGCAGTGCGTACCCTGTATGTTGGTGATGGTATATTGTTCACCATCTTTGCACTGAGCCAATGGCATCAAGGCAATACACCCTTCTATCGAGATATTAAGTGAATCGGAAGATCAATACTCTGTTAGGTCGATATTGATACTGATTCTCATTTTTAATTACATTGTACTTCCGCCTCTCCTTCTTGTAAACCCTGAACTCCACGTAAAACCATTATGGATGTTGACATACTCCCACGACTAGAGTCGTGAGATTCTTGGGTTCAAGCAGAGGCTGCGGTCTGAGACCGTCTTACGCCTCCTCGCCCGGAGTTGATGCCCCCAACTCCTTATGTTGCAGGCTGCATTGTGGTCACGATCCATGACCGAACCGCAGCCTGAGCATGCGAATAGGCGTTCAGACAAAGGCATCGGCTGGTAGTGTCCGCATTGCGAGCAGGTTTGACTGGTC
>DUQB01000218.1 GCA_012838035.1 Bacillota bacterium
GACCGCCACAAGTTCATGTGTTGCCGACTAAATTCATCCGCCTGCACAACCCGCTTTGGATCAATGGTGCGGACATCAATATCTGCCTGTTGTAAACAGCGGAGCAACAAGCGTTCCATCGATATCGCATAATCGAACAAGGTACCACCGATGTCCCAGAGCACTACGGTACACAAGGTCTGGCCATCACCTCTGGAGGCGAAGGCTTTCCGTCGGTTCAGCCTCAGCTAGTTCAAACTCACCGGGTAAACCCATAAATCCAAGAAGTCTTCCCGCGTATAAACCCCAGGGACGGCATGGTCGCCTTCCTTGAATACGAAGGCTACGCTGTCTATATCGGGAACTGAGGTAAACGACGCCGTCACGACGGCCAGGTAGTGCCAAGCGCCGGTAGATCCCATCCGCTGCGTCAGCAAGTCTTCATCGAGTACACGCACATATGCCGTGCGATTGTGCAGTCGTTCCAGCCGTATCCCAGGATAATTCGGCGTGCCGTAAGCCCCGTTTACCGCATTGACGACGGCTTGCGCCGTCTGCGGCTCAACAAGATCCCTCAACCGCAGAGCCTCTATCAGATGGATTTCCCATACGCCTGTCCGTTGATCGCGCAAAAACGCTTCCGGTTGCGCTCCACCATTTGTTGTACAAGCCATTCCGCTCATACTGTGCGATAACACAGTGTGATCCGCTGCAAGCTTCTCGTGTTTAAGCTTGAGATCCCTATGGAGCAAATACTGACCGATATTGAGTGCCAGCAGTCCGACGAGCGCCACCATGTTAAGTTTTATACGCAAGGACAGTTCCCCTTCCTCATACGCTCCGGCGACTCAGCGACTGGTCAGGCAACTTATCCATCTACCTGCCGACGATCCGCCCGGCGGTCTCCATCAAGTCGTTCAGTACATCATACGATTGACTCCGTCCGGTTTCCATATCAAAAATGAAAGCCATTTCTCGGAGGTTTTCATCTCTTGCCGCAGGATCATTACTCAGCTCAAGCGCATAGACTAAGAGCTCGTTGCCGCTAGTGCCGTATGCCTCTGCAGAAATGACTTTGAACTTGTCGCTAAGCACCTGCTGTAAATTACGCCCATCAAGATCCGATACATAGAGTTCAATCAAATCTTCCCGACCAAAGCGGCCGTTTTTACTCATATCTTGAGTGACGACTATGTATGAGATCCATTTTTGCGGTATGGCGTTCGTCGATGACTTCTTTGGATCAGGATAGTTCATCTCCAGAATCAGCACGGGCTGTTCAAAAAGCAATCTGCCGTTTCCGTCCGCATCTAGAATCGCCACGTTGATCAACGGATCGTAGTACTCCATAACACTGCCGAGGCCTTGGGATGACCCATAATCCTCAACATTATAGTAACCCCGACCGGAGTAGACTTGAACGAACTGTGTTTTAGTACCGAGAATGGCAAAAGGCTGAGAGAAACGGACCGCCCGAGGCGTCGTAACCTCATGGGTCTGTGTCGTCACAGTAGAGTAACGCTGCGTAGTGTACACGAAGGATATGATGCCCCAGATTATCATACTTATAACGGAAAACACGACAAGAAGGAATATGGCGACGCCATTCACCGTCCACATTAGATTCATAATCTTGTCCAATCGACTCGACACGGCAAACGCACTCCTTTCTTTAGCTATAAACCAGCTCGATTTGCTCACAAACGCGAGCTGCCGTTTATCCTGCAACACGCCCGGTGGCCGGCACGACAAGTCTGCTTACTGTTTTCGAGACTTACCACTGGTGACCTTTGTCATACAGACCTGGCCCATCGACTGTTTAGGCGCAACCGCCATAACCCTACCTTTTATAAAAAAGGTGACACCGATCCTTATCGACACGACATCACCCAAATAAAAGTAGACCTAGGCATGCCCTTTATATGACGTTCTGCAGACCCTTGTTCTTAAACAAGGATAATCCTAATAAAGCGACCAACGCGCCGGAAACGATCAACAGCTC
>DUQB01000219.1 GCA_012838035.1 Bacillota bacterium
GCTCTGCGGTTGAGGGATCTTGTTGAGCCGCAGACGGCGCAAGCCGTCGTCAATGCGGTAAACGGGGCTTACGGCACGCCGAATTATCCGGGGATACAGCTGGAACGACTGCACAATCGCACGGCATATGTGCGTGTACTCGATGAAGACTTGCTGACGCAGCGGATGGGATCTACCGGCGCTTGGCACTATTTAGCCGTCGTGACGGCGTCGCTTACATCAGTTCCCGATATAGATAGTGTAGACTTCGTATTCAAGGAAGGCGACCATGCCGTCCCTGGGATTTATACGCGGGAAGACTTCTTGGATTTATGGTTTACCCGGTGAGTTTGAACTAGCTGAGGCTGAACCAACGGAAAGACTTCACCGGCAGAGGTGATGACCAGGCCTTGTGTACCGTAGTGCTTTGGGACATCGGTGGTACCTTGTTCGATTATGCGATGTCGATGGAACGCTTGTTGCTCCGTTGTTTACAACAGGCAGATATTGATATCCGCGCCATTGATCCAAAGCGGGTTGTGCAGGCGGATGAATTTAGTCGGCAACACATGAACTTGTGGCGGTCTGCTCACGAAGAGAGCACGGGATATCTGCACATAGCGACGTTGCTTTTGCAAGGTACAGGTGTTACAGCTGATCAGGTCAGACAAGTTGCCGCGGGCTTAAGCCGTTACTACGACTTGTACGCTCCTGTGCCGGGAGTGCGCAATCTGCTGGAAGAACTCCATAACCATGGAGTCATCCAGGGGGTCGTCTCCGACTGGCCGCCCTCTTTGCCCAGTTTCCTAAGGTATCATAGGTTTGAGCAATATTTCTCCGCCATCGTGAGCTCGGGTAAGGCGGGAATCACAAAGCCTGCTCCGGCAATTTTTATGCAAGCTTTAAACGAACTGGGTGCAGCTCCATCCGAGTGCGTGTATGTAGGCGATCAGCCGGATAAGGATATCAATGCTGCCGGAGAGCTTGGCCTGCATACGATACATTTCAACCCTCGGAGGAACCAAGTAAACGCCGATGTATACGCTGCGACGGATTTGAAAGACGTTCTATGGTCTCTCCTACGGATTTGTGTTGATACATAAGTGCGGCATGTACGACAAACCGACCACAGGGAGCGGTAGATGCGTGATTGATTATACTTCGGAGGAACTGCAGAAAGCGCAACGCCCCATTTGTTCGCTCATCAGCAAATCTGAAAAGGCGCTACGGAAGTTGAAGCCGGGGACGTGGCAACATATCATGCTGCAGAACAATATTAAGGCCTTATACATCGGGCGGGCTCTCATGAATAGGGAGAGCGCGAAGGATGACTTTACACCGGAGGACTTAAGAGCAGCTCTGGGCATGTTTTCGGCAATGATCAGCAAGGTGGAGAAAGCACAGACTAAATTTGCAGTGGGAACGTCTCAACACACTCTGCAGCGTAATCGGCTTAACGCCTTGCGTCTAGCGGAAGCACTGACGCAAGCGGCGTTAAACAAAGGCTAAAGCGCCATGGCGCGCAATTGTTGGCAGGCAATCTGTTCACACGGCTTTGTGATTGATCACTGACGCCGTATCGAGTGTGTGCTGAAATGAGCATTTCTTAGCAGGTCACAGATCTCTTGGTATGAGCAGGAAGGTACTCTCTGCAGTAATAAGCGCCACGCAGATGAAGCAAAAATTGAGAAGTGTGGATCTCATGACCCACACTTCTTGATTCACTGGCGTTGGAGCTAGAACTTTGTGGCGGAAATGGCACCGCTTACATCCAGATTAGCCGGTGCTACCACCCCGATATCGCCTGAAATGGAGGCGGAACCACCTGCGCCATAGCCGAGACCACCCTCTACGTCGCCCTTAAAACCTACATCAACCACTCTGTTCTGTTCGAAGGTGATGTTCACTCCAGCCTTCGCACCTGCCGTGGCGACACCAGCACTGCCTTGTACGCCAACTCCTATAAAAACGGAACCGCTGCCTTTACCCCTGAGCGCTGCCCCAACGGCGATGCCGCCTACATACTCAATCTCTACGGCTGTGCAACTAAGGGCAATGGAGACAGGGCCCCAACCAGCCTTTAGTTTGTTGTTGCCAAAGGGGCATTTGCCTTTATCTTTGTCCGGTACCTGAACTTCGTCGACTCCGACGCCTTGCCCCAAATCCTTTGGCGGTGGAGTTCCAATGGGTACGATAGTATCGGCCACAGCATATGTTACCGGCAGATTGACCACGGTATCTAAAATGTAGGGTACCAGCGAGGTATAAACCGTAATCCTGCGCACATCGTTCATGTAGGCAAGGACGCCCTCATGATAGATATCGGTTAGATAGGGTTCAGAGTATACCCAGTACTCCTCAAGCAGAGCTCGCATTTGTTCATAGGAACTCCGGGTAATCGCTTTCCATTGACCGAAATGGATATCGGCAAGTTGCCCGCTCTGCTTATTACAACTGGCTGCAGCTTGAGCCGCCGCCTCAACATGACCGGAGACCAACAGATCGGAGGCGACTTTGGCGCAACCATGCCGGATGCTCTCCAGGCCTTGACGATACTGCTCATCTACCTTAAGCTTCTTGGCCGCAAAGTCATTCAGGATTTCCTCAATACGATCGGCGTAATATAAATTCAGCAACTGTAGACCAAACATTTTTTTTGCAGCTAACGGAGCATCAGGAAACGGGGCAATCACCACCGGCCCCTCTGGTAAGGTCCCTAGGCCAAAACCATCCCAGTCATCATCCCAGTCGTCATCCCAGTCATCATCCCAGTCATCATCCCAGTCATCA
>DUQB01000220.1 GCA_012838035.1 Bacillota bacterium
AGAAGGACTGAGTTCCTGGAGATTACGGCGTTGGTAGGTTATGGATGATTGGCGTGTAGGGCCGGCCGGTTAGGTACAGCCTGCAACACAAGATACTTTTGGCTAATTTATAAACCCAGCTGAGCTGATCGCGGTCTGCCGCTTCATATAAGTGGTGACCGGCGGCTAGGCTCAGCTGGGTTTACTTATTTTTGCCTGAAATGTTGGCTAAGATCGCGAGAGACGTTGAGCATGAGTAGCCATAGAATCGTCCAAAAAGGAGCTGCGTGATTTAGCTGGTTTTTTTGCTGGGCATTCTGCAGAGGTACTTGTTGAGACGCCTATGCCTAGCGGGTTTTGTCTCCTTCTTCATTAGCCGCGTCTTTATTGGCCGATTAGAGTAATCTGACGAGGTTACTGGTGGACGATTGAGCCCAGCTGGGTATGCGCAGATGGTCGAACTAGAGTGATTGTGTGTCGGCAATAGTCGCGTGACGTTGCGTTCAAGGGAAACACCCAAAAAGAGTGGCGTGATTTAACTGGGTTTTTTTGCTGGGCATTCAATGGCGGTGGTAGTTGAAACACCGATGCCTGGCTTGTTTTTTCCCCTTCCTCATCAGCCGCGTCTGTTTCGGACGATTAGAGTAACCTCGTGGAACTACCGGCGGAAAGGTCAATCAAAAGATAGGTGGCGATCGCCGTCGCAATACTTGGGACGGATTCGGCGAGAGCCTCCGGTATGTCTTGATGGCGTAGAGATGAATATGCTACTGCCGAACCGGCTCCCTTCTCCAGAGCCACTGCGCCATGGCTCATGCGCTGCATTTAGGGAGGAGCGTCGCTTGCGGTCGAGCAGATTGGTAGAGGGAGTGATGGGAAACCTGTAGTATCGCATATCGCAACTCAAAGCGGCACTGACAGAGATGAGTAGTCTTGGTTTCCTAACGGCACGGTGGTAATAGGAGTCAAGAACGGTGGGAAAATGGTCGCTCAAAGCGCTGCAACAAAGACGACCTTCCCACACGTTTTATTTGTGGCTGCACGAGTTCAAGACTATTGGTCTATACGATAGACTCCTGCAGCTCCGCTATAGCATGATCCTCTTTGGTCTCTTTCATTATCCGCACCTTCAATGCGGAGGCGATTTTTGCGACCGTCTTCCTGCCGGATTGACCGGATAACGCATCGCATAATGCCTTCAACTGCGCATCATCCAGCACGGTCACAACGTCCAAAAAATGCCTGGCTCTTGAGGCGCCCACATAGAACAGATTCCTCGCTTCAGGTGTCTCGAAGGTCGCCGCATCGACATCGATCATTATTATGACGGCAGATTCAAGACCTTTAAACTTACGTGCCGTCGTAAAAAATACGGTGCCGGGTGAGTCTCTCTTATTTGCCCGCTGCCACTTCCCCACCTTATCTATGTCGGTCAGCACGGATTTCTCCTCGGTTTTGGCCGTCAGTATGGTGATCTGATCCAGAGGGATTTGCGCATCCACGTATTTGGCTATCAGTTCGCCCAGCTTCTTGATAAGGCTTTCCACATCGCTCATGATGTAGAAGTCCGGCGTGTTCCCATCAGGAGACAATTCCCACAGCACAGGATCGACATCGATGGGTCGAGCAGCCGTGGTAGCGATCCTGATGGTATTTCTGCAGTTACGCTTGAGCACCAACCGACATTCAGCATTACACACCCAATCGGGGAGCTCACGGCGGTGTACAAGCTGGTACTTGTCGTAGAATACGTAGAACACGCCACCTTGTATTTGGGCGATTGTAGCCAGCAGGTTCAGATGCGTGTCGCAGAAATCTTGGCCTTCGTCAACGATGATGTGTTTATAGTCCCAGGTGCCGAATTCGTCATAGCGATTGAGATAGTCGGTGATCACCTCGTCATTGAAGTCATCCCGCACACCGGTGTCGCGCACCACCAACGCCGGTAGGTTATAGAACGATATGTTAGGGTATTCCTGATTGCGCCGACGCAACTCCAACATCAGGAACCGGTTAAAGCAGAGGAAGAGAACGCGATCTTCCACGGATAAACGCCGCGCCTTCTCCACGGCAAGCAACGTCTTTCCGGTGCCGGCGCCACCGTGGATAACAGCAACTGGTTGTTCATCCAGATTGTCCAATAGATGGCTTTGTTCCTGCGTCAGTCTGAGAAAGCGGTATTCTTGTTCCGCATAAACCGAGCTCAGGCTTTGCACCGCATTGAACGCCGGGGCCAGGGTTCGTACGATCAGTTTGGCCGAATCAGGCGATATGTTGGTATGGCGAGCGTTGTTATAAAACTCATAGGCGTTTCTAATTGCCTTCTCCGGGTTTTGCAACGCCCAGGCCATTAGCACTATCTCCCGATGATAAGTGTTGGGCAGAGAGCCGATCGTCTCTCGATCTGAAAGCGAGGGGAACCACACGACGGGTTCTACCCAACAGTACTCCCCGTCAGGGAGAGCTTTTTCTACCAGCTCCTTCATGGCGTACATCGTGCGACAGGCCTGTTCCAGCGGATCTTTCATCGGAAAGCGTTCTAATGTGTCATCACGCGTATACCACCACCGCCCATCCTCTAATATGATACCGCCCGACTTCACCTCGATGACCAATATGCCGTATTTAGGATGAAAGACCGTGAAGTCGGTTTCTCCCCACTCAACTCGGTTAGGCCCCTTGCGGTTCCAATGGAAGGAATGGAATACGACATAGTCATCAGGTAAACCGTCACGCAATGCGTTGTAAACCTGTTGCTCACCAAAACTGGCATTGAAGTCATCGACTGTCGCCGGTATCATCCTAGCCAACGGCCTCACGCCCCAATCTCCGCTTTAGAAAGTCTAATTCCTGTGAACCCACATTTACGCCCTTCCAACCGGCTGTGTTCAGCAAGTCTAATTCCTGCGGCGTCAAGTTTTCCCCTAGAACGCACTTAGCGTCTTCCCAAAGCATGAGGGCATTTAGCTTATAACCGTCGATTATTAGGCTGACTGCAAACGCGTCCGCCAACGGTATCTCCTTTGCCATCAACGCGTCAATCAAACCTTCATATTCCTCAAAAAGGATCGCTGCTTCATGCCAGTCCGCATAATCCCTCTTCAACGGCGTACTTTCAACCACTTGAACTGAATCAGAAGCAAAATTCGTTCGCTCGCCATTTTCTACAGGCTCAATTTCGTCGACAAAACTACGCAGGAACTCGGCGGCCTTCTTCCGGTTGAGGAGAAAATGGATCTTTTGATTACCATAGTTGCGCAAGCATTTATAACAGGACGGTTCACAATCGCATTCATCAAGCAAGGCCACAGCCCGATTTATCACTTGCGATAGAACCGCACCATCGGCCGTCACCAGTCTGCGCGAGTGACCTGCTCCTCCGGCAACCGCATCGTAAATGATGAGGTTATTGACCATCCTGCCGTCGTCCAGCTTGGCTTTATACAAACATCCATTGATGTCGTTACGTTCAATACCTAGCTCACTGGAGAGTGCTTCCAACATGGCGTAAAGCACCGACAACATACAATCGAAATCCGCTGCTTCAGGCGTTCCGAAAGTAATGCGAGCCACATCGGTCTTAAACTCATGGGCGAGATAAAACTCGAAACCTGCGTCTTCGTAGGTACAATCATAACCAAACGCATTTTTATGTTTCTTTCGGTACGTCTCATCTCTGCCTACCGCATAGCCGCATGTCGTACAAACGGTGAATTTAGTGCGAGTCCGCACCACCAACGAGTCATTGCTAGTCGATTCAATGCGGATCATTTTGCCGTCGACAGCAAATGTATGTTGCCCGATTATCCTGCGAGCCGGGTCTCCGATGTAGAACGCATCCGTCCGATAATTCCTCTCCGGTTTGCGCATCTTTACCGGCTTAGGCTTGTCGGTTTCGCTATTACCTGCAATGAAGCCCCGGCGCGGTTCAATCGTCTTGCGCCAATGTTGTCTTTTAATGATCTGCCCACAAGACCGGCATTTGCTATCTTCACGCAAGGCGGCGTCTCTAATATAGACTTCTTGTTTACAGTGTTCGTTTTCGCACGAGGCAAACCAACCATACTCCCAGTTCTGCGTTGATCTACCAGGTGTTCGGTTAATATACCGACTCGTGTACAGCATGCCGTCTGCGACAATTTGAGAACCCGGTGCATATTCAGCTACGGCTAATTGCAAGTCGCGTTGTAATTGCGGCCGATTGGACTCAAAAGCCGAATCTGAGCTAGGCAATAACTCGACGGTATCGACTGGAAAACCATATTTAGGCAGGACATTGTTTCGCACCAGGAAGTCGATCAAACTGCGACGAGGAACCCTACCGTCCACTCGGTCTTTGTTCTTGTCGGCACGGAAGTTCCTTAACTTAATCGCCATGGCATAGGCGGCGCCGTCATTCCCCGCTTCACGATACCGTTCTCGCTCGCTTTCTAAAAAGGCCACGGTAGCGCGAAAATCGCGCACGGCAACCTCCAATGTGCCGTCCGGACCAACCAGATAGTCCGTCCAGGACCAATCGTTAATCCCGTACTGACCTTCAGAATCTGGGATAGATGCTGCTAAGAGCCCCTTGAGATATGGCGGTCGTTGGTCAAGAAATGCTTTTAGCTTCTCATAACCGTCCGAATTGAGCAGCTCCGAACGATTGTCGCCGTCATAAACCTCATCATGCTCTTTAAAGAACGCGCTTAACGCTACGGCATTAATGTGTCTCCGGATGATCTTCTCGTTTGTCAGTATGAATACGGGAGCTTTTATGCGGCCGCTGATCAGGTCTTCCGGACGGCTATAGTAGGTAAAATCATGAGAACTGAGCTTGGCATAGGTGAGCGCATATGCCGCCGAATGCAGACTGCGACCTGCACGACCTGCACGCTGTACATAGTTTGCCGGTGTGGGCGGTACATCACGTAAGAAGACGGTCTCCAAAGTACCTACGTCTACTCCCATCTCAAAGGTAGTGGAACTGCTGAGGGCGTTCAGCTTCTTTTCGATGAAAAGGTTTTGATACTCTGCTCCACGCTCACGTGATAACTGAGCGGTATGCTCTTTGATGTAAAACGGCTTTAAATCCGAAGTACCATACAGCTTTACATAGTGGTTCGTCGTGTTCGTGAAGTCAGGATTAAACTCACTGAGCCTGCCCGTGCACTTAATGTTGATGCAACGCCCACCGCAGTTGTGCACTGTAACCCTACCGCATGTTCCGCACTTATATAACGGCCTACTTCCTGCCGGATTAGCGGGATCATAAATGGAGATGTCGAAGTCCTGTAACGAAAGAGCGTATTCGCCGCCGGGACTGAAGTCAAGGATTTGTAGCCATATCCCTTTCAACAGCTTCAAGGCCGTCTCATCATCCATCTTCAGAGCACGCTTGACGCGTGCCAACCTAGTACTGGGGTAATAGCTCCGCGTCTTTCCCGTACGCTGACGGGGCATCCAACCGGCCAAGTGAGTGCGAGCGCCTTTCTGCTTGATCATCACCATTCGTTTCGGTACTGGCGAAAAGAACAGATACTCCAATTCCTCTGCATTCAAAGACACCGCGTTTCCGGTCTCCAGCGCGCCGGAGTACACAACATCCAGGATGAGGAGCTCAAGCAAAGCTTGCGCATCCCGTTCAGCATCTGAGCCTGCTGCCATCAAGCCGGTAATAGTACTAACCGCCTGCTGCCATCTCACTAAAGCTTGAGAACTCTTTGGTCGGTAATGAAAGGCCAGCTTACCCAGCTGAACCAACCCGGTGGACCTCCGACTCGAAACCAATTCGTTCATTATGGCGATCGTCGCTTGGAGATTACAAACATCCGTTCGCACATCTGCTTCCTTGCCTATCTCCACAAAGGAGCCTTCCCGTTCAAACAACCGCGACAACGTCGATATGGCTTCTTGCACTGTGATTCTGTTTTTTCCTTCAGCCAGTATCTGATCACACAACGTCCAGATTCCGCGCCGGCGCAAGAATTCCTGATACGATTTTTCCATGTATCCGGCAAAGAAGGCCGCATCCGCGCGACTGTCCGAGAAGGCCAAAAACTGTCTGGCCTTCTGTATCAATTGCGGCTGATTCTGCATGCGAATGCGGAAGAAGCCTCCGCTCTCCTCCTCCGTATCCTCCGGAGGCGTTAAAACATACTCATACGACTCGAGTTGATCGTACAACGCTGTGGCAAGAACTGCCGTTGCGGCCTCATATCCCAGGTAGAACTGGCGGAAAGTACCAAAATTACAAGCCGGACAAGCGGCGCTCTTATCTCCTCGTATCTTTGCTTTGCGTAATCGGATGCGCTTGTCCGGCCCGTGACCGCAAAAATCCAGCGAAGGTGCAGCTTCCAGATCGATTTTGCCGCATGCAGCGCACATTATATAGTCATTTTCATCAATACTTCCGGACGACCCGGTTTCATCGGCTTGGGCATCGTCTTCGCCGATAAAGAAATCCTCTTCACCATCGTGTTTTATGAGAAAGTAATCGGTGTCGGCATCAAAACCTTGCCTTGGGTGTACAAGTCCGCGGTCATCAAGTTTCCCAGCCGCCGCGAGACGTCCACAATCGGTACAAACAGCGCATTCAAACACGCGATTCCCTCCGGCATCATACTCTTTTCGCGTGAGGTAAAAAGCGCGTTCGCCGGTCAGCGTAATGTAGGCGCCTTCAAGGGCGCGCACAAGGAAGTGGTAACGTGCTTTGAGTAGGCTGGTACCCTCCTTTACCGCCTTAGCGGCGGCAGCGATGAGATGCACTAACTCTTCCATGGATACACCGATTTCCGCAGCTACATCCTGCACCGTCTTTACCTGGGTCGTAGCGGATCTCAACTTGCCGAATAGAGCGCTGCGCAGCATCAGTTCATAAAGCTTCTCCCCCTCGTCGCCATGGGGAGAATAGTCGGCGTCATATTTCCTGAGTATATCGTCGATAGACTGCTGCTTATCATAAAGCTCAGCGAATAGAGTGGAAGGATACTCGCGCTGCTCGATCATCGGTTGTTCTATCTCTTCTGAACGGATGATACTTTCAGCACAAAAAGGAGCGCTGCACAGGTTTGCGGCAAAAGCCGCAATTTCGCCATCAGCATCTTTATCACCCAAGGTGGCGCTCGTCAATATGTATTGCATGGAGTCCGGGTTGCTGATGCGAGCGCGTAGGCGACGCAGCAGCAGTGCGACTTCTATACCGGTGGCCCCGCGGTAGACATGAGACTCATCCAACACGACGTAGCGTAGTTGCGCCCCTGAAAACACAGCGTCATCTTTTGGCCGCAACATCATATGCTCCAACATGGAGTAGTTGGTAATCAGAATATGCGGCGGCTTCGATTGCATCATCGCGCGAGATATCGCTTCATTAGGCAAAGGATTGCATTTATATAGATCGCGATAGGCTGCGTACGCTTGTTCTTGCGTATGTTTCGTGTCACCGCTGTATATACCGAATTTTATGTCGGGGCAATCGGCGAAAATCTTGCGCAACCGCTTCATTTGGTCGTTTGCCAGCGCATTCATCGGATAGATGATAATCGCCCTTACCGCTGCCTTGCTCAAGGTTCCTGCTGCTTTCTCCTCCAATAGACTCTGGATAATGGGTAGTAGAAAGCATTCGGTTTTACCGGAACCCGTACCCGTTGTAATGACGAGATTTTTGCCGGCTTGCGCTCGCAGAAATGCTTCTTCCTGATGTAGATATAACGGGCGCTCATACTTGAGCTCTTTTTCTTTTTCCGACCTCTTCTCCAAGCTCGCAAACAGGGGCGACGCTTGTCCTTTCGCCACAAGCTCCCTTAGGCTCGCCCCTTGCTTGTAGGAACCGCCTACTTCCAGAAATGGTCCCTGCGTGACCATGCCGTCCTTGGCCAAGGCTTCATGGAATAGCCGGCCATAATGAGCATCCGCCATGGAGAATGAAGTCAGTATATAATCGATATAACTCTGTTTAACTTTAAGCGAAGCCTCGATTGGGTTAAACACGCCTAGCCTCCATTCACCTAATGACCTTATAAGAATAGTAGTCGGGGTTTATGTAAAAGGCGCTTGTCTCTTCGGTCGGTACTACATCAGTTATGGATTTAGCGCCTATATGCACATAAAGCCCATCGTCAGTCGGACTGCGTAAAGCGATGGCATAGTCATTGATGTACCAGAGTTTAACCGGATTAACCTGTTCATAGCATACCCCATTACGAATACGCTCCTGATTGGAGTATGTATAGAATCCCCTCCCGCTCCGATCCTGCAATTTCCCTTGGTAGCAGGGATACCGCAACACTTCCCCATTGAGTTTACATTCACCGATATAGCGTAGATTAGTGATGACGGCCGACTCCTCTTTGAGCGCGACGTGTTTCCCATCAATAATTGCCGTCTTAATAATGACGTTACACTTATGGAATCGGAGTCGAGCCGGTTCACCGACAGTAAATCGCCCGCGTCTCAGCTCCTGCAGTTCAGTGAAAAAACCCGGCGGTTTTACTGAGATTACATACTCATACCAATCATCTTGCAGCGGAACGCTCATATCTAGTATCGCATCGCTACATTCGGTACGAAACTCTCTAATCAGTTGTCCGTCTTGGTATATACCAAGGTGAAACTCGCTCGCCGGATCGCCCACAAAATTGTTCTCGACGCACCAAAGCAGATGATTCCCTTCCATCACTACCGGTTCCGACCTAAAGAAGGGTTGAAGCGCAATGCTGAACAACTGAATCTTTACCGGTCGTTCTGCATTTTTACACACTTCAACGCACACAGGTACGCAGTGCGCATTGTCGACTGATCTGATTTCATTACCGAGCTCAATACGTTTATCTGAGAAAACCTTATCTCCAACTGCAGTCGTACAAGCATAATCTCTTGGTGGATCAACCCGGAGGACGGCAGACATGGGAATATCCTCGTGCCAAAAAATGCGGTCTTCATCTTTGCTGATAGGTTCGTCGTCCAGGTAGCAATTGAGAGTGGGGATATCGAGTTCTAACTCGCCATTGCAATAGGGTATGAGCATGGAACCCTGATCAAGCAATTCGCCATAAGGATATCGATACGTTCCGGTTGCGTCTGATATCTCCACTGAGCCGTCGCCTGAACAATTGTTGAAATAGCAAAACCCATTATAGTTTAATTTTATCCCCTCAATAACTATATAGCGCAACATATATTCCACTTTATCGGTTGTATTATTGATCAACTGCAATACGTGTGGCGCACTTTCGTCTGGTAGTAAAAGAGGACAAGCGCCTTCCACAGCGACATAGCAGCTCGAAAGGGCCATCGGCGCCCCATCAACCACAACCCTGTATTGCTTTGCCGAATTCTTATCCTCAACCCGCACACGTAATGTAGGTGCTGCGGCAAATACTGCATAACGCTGCTGGTTTTCAATGTAAACACAACCATCTATGGGCAAAACGGATAAGCTCAACGTGTCATCTTTAACGCGTTCGGCACCGGATAACAGGTCTACCTGATTGACGGTGATTTGTGTCTGGTCATTGACCAACACACGGTAAATAAAGCCATTTTCACAGGGTTCCTCGGTATAATCGAGTGATTCTATATGGACCTCGCTGCCTGCAGTGACGAAAATATCAACATACTCCCCGTCAGGCCGTTTCGTTATTTCTTTGCCGCCGGCAGCAAAGACGAGGGCCTCTCGATATAGCTTTGCGCCTGAATCGTATACCGTCTTGTCTCCTACGGTAACAACCGCCCTCAACTGAATGCGCTGCGCGTCAGGCGGCGATAAATTGCTGATGGGGATTGATTTTTCGAGGTTTGTGGTATAGAAGTAGCCAAAGTGCTGCAGTTCCTGATAGTATGGTTTCGGATCGTCCGGATAACGATATATTGTTACCGCAGGGATATCGCCCGATTTGTCGATTAACCGTATCGAAGGAATTTCCAGCAGTACATTCCCATCCCTGTAACAATAGGTCATCTTGGCACCGGCAGCTTGCACCGGTTTTGCGGTTCCCGCTCGCGTGCGTGCCTGCCGAGCGGAGACGCGACTTTCTCTACTACGCGCCTCGAACCAATCTATAAGTAAAGTATCTAGATACGATTTTTCCTGCAGCCGCCCGTCGGCAACCAATGTATCAATACCCCGCACGATTTTTTCCACAAAAAGGGTCATATACTGCGGACAACACTGAAACAACCCTCTGATGGCCGAAGATGACCGCACGCTTTTAATGTACACATCGTCGTCAGCGAGCGCGCTTTTCCCTTCAAAGCGCTTCTTCATTGCATTCACAAAGGCTTCAAAAGCCGGGTCCGCCTCAAGATACTGATACTGCAGCGTTTTTGTATAGAACGCATATATTTGATCGAACAACGCCCTGAACTTCGTTACGGGGGCTAAGGCATGGATGAGCAGCGTGGTATAGAAGCTTTTTCCCTTATCGATGAACATCCTATTGTGTTTGTTGAGGCTCTTACGTATAGCATAACGAAAAAGGTTGTACGCATGACTGTTCGAGAAGGTGCCGTCATATGATAACGCAAACTGGTTATACAAGTACTCCCAGAATGACGCTTCTTCCTGATCGCTATCCACGTCACCTTCGTCTAGTGACCAGTTCCTAAGCAGCAATGCGGTCTCCAGCACCAGGATATCACGGTAGAAATCACTTTCATTCAACCCGTAATCTAACCCTAGGCTCCGACCTTTTTGCAGGTATTTTAATCTCTCCGTCAAGATATTTTCCGCCGCCGTATGTATGGCATCTCTTTCATCAGGCGTTACGCACACATTGCCCAACAATGGTTGGGCGACAAAGGCTTGTGTGAGCGCGTCACCAAGCAACTCGTATTTTTGGGGAATATGGAAGGGATATGTACCCGTACGAGCTTGCATCACTTCCTCAATTTGTAGGGACAAAGCTTCCTGATGCGACGTGCAATTAGACAGCAAGCTAATAGGCATATGCGCCACCTCCCGATCTAGTAGTCAAGTGCATGATTACATTGATTACAAAATGATGCCGGTGGATAATGCCTGTATGTTTAGACAGATCATCTGCTGAATCTTATATCCAAGAACCAACAGTTTAAGTGCCATTTCCTTTAAGTATGACCCTAATATAAATATTGTAACATAAATTTTTCAATATCCGAAGTGCCTGCACGGCCCAAGGCTTATAGACCCAATTATCAAGTAACATATATAGGCTTATAAATACATGGAATAAAAAGAGCTTCATCTCGTACGAGCTGCTCGACGGATGAAGCTCTTCCTAGATTACCGGTGGTTAACTCGCGGTAAACCTACCAAGCGTAGCCCAGACTGAAACCTCTGATCAGACTATCGACGGACGGTTGTGCACAGGCCGGTGCGCAAATGCGGTTGAAGACAGGTGGTGGTGACGTCGATTAAGATCAGGGTCAGTTCGAGTAATGGGATGGAATTACTGGTAGGTGTTTGGGCTTCGGTTTGTTATTAACGACAGCGTTTGAATAGGTACCGGCGACTTTACGACATATGCGCCTACAACAAAGAGGTAGAAGGAACACCGGGTCTTAGCTGGAATTGCTGATTATCGTCAGCTTTGTTTCTTCGACCTCACACCTCCATAGGAGTGACCGCCTTGACTTCACGTGACTTGATAGTAGAGCAGATTAATCACCGCGATACGGACCCGATCCCGGTGACCATTTCCCTCGAATCCGCTTTGGCTGCGAGAATAGATGAGTACTACGGCAGCCCGGAATGGCGTCACCGTATCTGCAACGACATTGTCGTCGTTTGGCCTTTAGATGCAAGTAAGTATGAGCAGGTGGACGATAAGCACCACAAGGATGCCTTCGGCAACCTGTGGCGCACGGATTTGCTGCCGCGGCACTTGGAAGAACCCGCCCTCAGCTCCCCTACCCTTGAGGGTTACGACTGGCCGGCGAGTGAAACCTTTTTTGACCAAGACAGATACGCCCATGCTGAGCACGTATGTGCTACCCACCGGGACAAGTTCATTGCGGCTAATATAGGTTGGGGTTTGTTTGAACGCACTTGGACCTTGCGGGGCTTCACCAATGTACTGATGGATGCGATTGCTGAGCCGGACTTCTACGAGGAACTGTTGGATCGCATAGTTGACATGCAGCTCGACTTCATTGCCAAGAGCGCGACTCTGGATATTGACGGCATCATGTTCTCTGACGACTGGGGCGATCAACGCGGCGTCATTCTCGGTCCGGAGCGATGGCGTAGGCTGATCAAGCCGCGCATTGCCCGTCTCTATGATGCCGTACACGAACGCGGCTTGTATACCCTCAGCCATTGCTGCGGCAATGTGGCCGACATCATTCCGGACCTCATAGAAGTCGGGTTGGATGTTCTAGAGAGCGTACAACCGGAAGCCATGGATCCCTATGAGGTGAAACGCCGTTTCGGCAAACACATCACCTTCTGGGGCGGATTAGGCTCCCAAAGCACGCTGGCCTTTGGTAAACCGGCAGCTATTCGCGCTGAGATCAAGCGTTTGTCCGTGGAGATGAGTCGAGGCGGAGGTTACATACTCGCCCCAGCCAAGGCGCTGATGAACGGCATGCCGCTGGAAAACGCCATCGCTGCAATCGATGCGTTTTACGAGGTTCGTATAGGAAAGGCGGAAAGTACCTGCTGACGGTGTGATTCAAACCGGTGGTAATTGCGAGCAAGGTTGTTCCAGGTGCTGGGCTTTTTTTGGCAATGCAACATGCTCTGAACCGTGATTCAGCGCCTTTTGTCTCAGCTGCCGCAAGGCTGAGCGCATAGGTCTGTGTGCAGCCATACGGCGCTGCAGAGTTTTTGTA
>DUQB01000221.1 GCA_012838035.1 Bacillota bacterium
ATCCCCCAGCTCGCCAACAGGCATACAGCCCAGTTCAAGCCGAGGGATATTTAACAACCGCCCGTAAAAGTCAAACCACGCAGAGCTTACTTGCCCTGCGTGGCCTCTGCGTTTTTTGGATCGGGCTCGACCTCCACTTCACGCTTCATGCCGGCCAGCAGCGCGCCCATCAGCTTGTCCTTGATGCTGGCAAAGTCCGCAACGCCCATGATAACCTCCAGCTCGTCTTTGGTGGGCACGGTAACGTCCTCGCTGTCAATGATCTTTTTATAAGCCGCGCCCTGCTCCATAAGCAGCGCAAGCAGCCACGTCGCCTCATCCATCATCTCAACCAGCGATTTATCCGTGAACGCCTCGCCTACACTTGAAATGTCGCCGTATCGGTTAGCCACAGCCTTGGCGGCCTTGATAGAAAAATTAAGCGGGTATTTTCTACCCGCTATTTCTATTTCTGTTATCCGATTCATTCCGTCACCTCAATATACAATTCAAGAATATCCGAATTAATCTTGCCGGCAGCCACGCAAACGGCTTTGATGCAGGTGTTGGAGGGTTTCGCAAGAGTAATCGCCGTAGTATACACAATGCTGTTAGGGTTAGTAGCAGACGGGATTGTGCCGTCATCCGTGTAGTAAATTGTCCCCTCTGCTTCGTTTGTAGACAATTCAACTTCCTGCGCCGTGTCATATATTCCGCTTGCCACGCTGGATATCACAGGCGCGGCTTTAGGTGTAATGCCTAATTTTTGTTTGATATAGGCTTCCGCTTCCGCTTCGGTATCAACCGTAACCTCAGACTTCCAGCCGTGTTTCGCAGAATCGTCGCGCATGATCGTGCCCTCTATTGTCGGCGTCTGCCACTCGATGGTTTCTCCCTGCGTCGTGGCGGCATCTTCGGGGATGTTGAACTTGATCTTGTGGAAGAAAACAGCCCGGTACTTGTATGCGCCGCTCACCTTCTTTTTGATGACGATACCAAATCCCAAGTCGGGGATGTCCATATCATCATCAAACACAAGTTCGTTTACATCGGTATCCTCGCCAACCGTGATGGTGTTGGGTGCGATGCCCAAGATCGCCGCCGCGGCAGTCTGCGAGATTTCGTCGGTGGTTACGCTGATGGAACCGCCGCCGAAAGACCGGTCGGTTTCCGCGATGCCATTATCTGCGTATAGGTTGTTATCCCCTCCGCTCTCGATGGATGCGGAAAACTCTATCGCCTTTGCGAATATACCGCCGTTCTCATAAGTAATCACACCGCCTGTGTTTTTGTAGATGCCGTAGTATGGTTTGCTTACACCAATTGTCGCCATTCTTAAACGCCTCCCATGATTTTATTCGTTTCTTCGTCAATGACTTTTTTCATAGCTTCGATCGCCTTCTTTTTGGTTGCGTTAACCGCCGGGCGCACGAACGGGCGTTTGTGCCGAACCGACGAACCGCTTTCGATCGACCTCGCCAGCAGCTGGTTTGGAACTCCTTTTGGGTATTTCTTCGTTGGCGCACTTCCGTAGCCGTCAAAGCCGATTTTCGCGTTCCAGTTGCCGTCGGAATCACGCGCAATCGGCGTGATGCCGAAGCTGTTAATCAAGTCCTGTTTTTGTCGTGCCGGTACTCCCGAAAATTTATCACCGTCACGCAAGAACCGGAATTTTTCCTCGGGCAATGCGTTCAAGTTCTGGCTGATTTTGTCCGCTACGATCTTCGCGCCCTGATAGATAGCTTTTTTCGCTATCACTTCCGATCCCGTCGCAAGCCGAGATAATTTAAGGGCGTACTCGTCACCGCCCTTGAAGCCAATTGTTGCCATGTCACCACGCTCCTACCTGGAACACCCATTCGTAGTGGATAAACCTTGTGTCATCTTCGTACTGCACCGAATTAAGCCGCCATGATATGTTGCCGTTGTTCAATGCGTTCTGGATCTTCTGCACGTTCGGGTCATTTTCTGTCTTAGTAAAATAATCGATCGTGCCCTCAATGGTTTGCTCCTGCATCCGGCCGTCAGCCCACACCGAATCGGCTTGATTGTCCTCAGCCCACACGATGTACTCATCCGGCTGTTCAAAGGCCGTATAGTGATAAACAGGAGGGCCAACTGTCAACAGTGCCTCTTTGATTGCATTAAGGCTCAATCGGCTCACTCCCATCTGGCGGTTCCTCTATCGGTTC
>DUQB01000222.1 GCA_012838035.1 Bacillota bacterium
ACGGGCATCTGCCACGGTGCGTGCGAAATGTAAAATTGCCAATCTACCATCAGCCTTCATTGGAAGGGTTCGGTAGTGAAAGTAATGTAATTCCTGGTAGCGAAATATATTTGATCATCAGGTAAACACCGCCTTTCCACTTATTCGCCACATGCGTCGGATCCCGGCGTTCCACCTGACCCAAAAGCGGCTCAGGAATTCAAGACCTTCCGTGCCGAGGGAGTTGTAGCTTGCCACAGTCTCTAAATGAATAAAGAGATCGGTAACCATCCTGCGGATGGTCTTTTTTATTTTGGGCTGAGGTTAAGGTTGGCTCTGCGGTGGGCCGGGGCTGCCTGCCGATGGTTACATGCGGTGGCTTAGCTGTGGGAATAGCTCAAAAGGGATCACAGTGGATGGGGTAGGAGCTAAACCTGCTAGGCAGGCGCTTTTTCGCAACCGCCTCACCTAGCCTGCCTCGAATACCTCCAGCTACCGGTGGGCTTCCCTTCTGGTTCTCTTTTTGAGCAATTCTCGAACCGGACCGGACCGCCGATATTTATATCCAGTTGGTCCCGGCCAGCTGATGGTTACATGCGGTAGTGTAGCTTAGCGGTGTGAATCACTCAAACATGTCGCAGCGGGTGAGGAGCAGCCAAATCTGCTAGGCAAGCGCTTCTCCGCAACCGCCTCACCTAGCCTGCCTCGCAAACCTCCAGCTACCGGTGGGCTCCCCGCCCAGTCCCCTTTTTTAGCGATTCTCAAACCAGACCGGCCCGCCGGTAATTACATCCAGTTGGTCCCGGCCAGCTGATGGTTACATGCGGTAGTGTAGCTTAGCTGTATGAATCACTCAAATAAGCCGCAGCGGGTGGGGAAGTAGCCAAACCCGCTAAACAGCAGCTTTTCCGCAACCGCCTTACCTAGCCTACCTCGCAAACCTTCAGCTACCGGTGGTTTTCCTGCCTGGTTCCCTTTTTTAGCGATTCTCAAACCAGACCGGCCCGCCGATAATTATATCCAGTTTGTTCCAGCCAGCTGAGGGTTACACGCAGTCGAGTAGCTTAGCGGTATGAGTCGCTCAAAAAGGCCACCGCGGATGGGGGAGCAGCCAAATCTACTAAGCAGCCACTTTTCCGCAACCACCTCACCTAATCAGCCGCGAAAACCCCCAGCTACAGGTGGGCTTCGCGCCTGGTTCCCTATTTGATCAATTCTCAAACCAGACCAGTCCACCAGGATTATCTCCAGCCGGCCGTTAGTTACATGCATGCCATCACCGAAGTCCGGGTTGCCTGGCTTAAAGAAGGCCCAGGGATGATCCGGTTTGTGCTTACCCGAGACCGCGACAGTTCAATCTTTACTAAAACCTACAACAACACATGGAACTGCCTACATCGGCCTGTATCGTAGAGCGAAACGGAATCTGCAACTTAGTAGAAGGGTTTAACCCGCCTGGTGGAAAATGTAAGGTATCGTCTGATGTTATACCTATTTGCACCGGCATAGGGAGTCTATCATGAACATGGGTGGCTTTGCGTTATGGTCACGCTGAAAGACATTGCGGAAAAAGCAGGCACGTCCGTATCTACGGTGTCGCTGGTGTTGTCGGGTAATGAGCGGATTTCTACGGCTACGCGGGAAAAAGTGCTGCGCATTGCCAACGAGATGGGATACCGCAAGGATAAGCGGCAGCAGACTCCGACGCTGGCCATTGTGCTCACGGACAAACCAGGTGGGCCTGTATCGAACCTCTTCCAAGAGGCCGTGTTAGGCGTATTGGATGAGACGATGGCAAGCTCGGCCGTGCTGCAGATACTGCGCTATGACGCTCAATGTCCGGATCCGCGGCAATTGCTGCTGGAGCTACGTACCACCGGCAGCCATGGGGCGATTATGATCGGCCAGTATTTCCCCGAAACGGCTATTCGAGCGCTACGCAACGCTCAGTATCCGCATCTGTTTATCGGCAGCCGGAGCCTGCCCGATGCGGAACTGGACTGGGTGGCCAGCGATTACGCCCAAGGAGCCCGCTTGGCTACGCAGCATTTACTCAACCTGGGGCACGGCAAGATAGCGGCGCTACGGCGTCACATGCCCAGCTATACGCGTTATGAGGAGCGGTTGCTGGGTTATCGGATGGCTATAGAAGAGGCGGGATGCGCGCCGCTCATCTTCACCACCGACGGCAACGACCTGCCTGTAAGGCAAATGCTGGAGCAAGGGGTGACCGCTGTCTTCACCTTATCGTATATTCACGCCGCCAAACTGTTAACCGCCTGCCACGCTCTAGGTATCGCGGTACCTCAGCAACTGGCCATCGTCGCTTTTGATGATCATCCAAGCGCCCACTTGCTCTCGGTACCTCTGACGACCATCCGTCAACCTTTGCACGAGCTGGGGGTACTGGCTGCTCGCACCGTCCTGGCCTGGCTGCGCGGCGCCCCCCGTACCTTGGTGCAAATACGCGTGCAAACGCAACTAATTGTGCGAGACTCTTGCGGCGCAAACCTAAAACAAGCGGATCAGGCAACAGTCACTACTTATTAGCGGGTCGGCATGGCGCCAAACAACTGAACACGCAGGAACTCTGGTTGTTCGTTGCACGCACGCAGCCTGCTCGTCCATTCGCTGCATTTTTCAGACTGTCGAAACCTGCAGGCGACCATGAAGCACAGGGCGCTGCAAAGAAACAACCCGACGTAAACGTACTTTTACCTAGCCTTATTGAGAGGGAGCTACGGAATTGACTAGTCTTTGGGGAGTATCTCAACGCTGCCATGCTTTACGACCGCTTTATACTCGGCTGATCCTTCTCAGCCTGGCGTTTCTGACGCTGTTGGCCATACCTTCGGGGGCGCAAGCCGGTACCTTGTCCGCCGCACCTACACCTGAGCAGTACGTAGCTCAAGCTAAACGCGTGGTGCGTGTGGAGAATACATCTCAGCTGGTTGCGGCCGTCAAAACGGTAATACCCGGCGATGTGGTGATCCTGGCCGACGGCGTTTACTCAGGCGATGCCGCCCTCTCCATCTTCAACCAACGGGGGACCGCGAAGCAACCGATCGTCATTATCGCTGAGAACCAAGGTCAAGCGGTGCTAAAGGGCAAGTTGCGCTTCGATATCAGTTACAGCAGCTATGTCACCATCAGCGGTCTGGTTTTTAACACTCAAGGCGCGGGAGCCAAAGGCGATATCGGGGCGATTACCATCAAGCACTCGCAAAACAATCGCATCACGCGCAACCATTTTGCTCTAGATGAGCAATATGGAGCCAACTCCAGCGTCATGCTGGACTGGGTCGTCATCCGCGGCCGGCAGAGCCTGCACAACCGCATCGATCACAACCTGTTCGAGAACAAGCGGCAGCGCGGTCGATTCATCATCGTAGGGGTTCTCAGCGGTACCGATGTCATGCCCCAGTACACTCGCATCGATCATAACCACTTCCGCGACATGGCGCCCTTGGGCGGCAACGGGATGGAAGCTATCGTCCTTGGCGGCGGACATCCGCAAAGCGCCCATTACATGGCCGATCAAGACGCTTTCTCCGTCTTTGAGTACAATCTGCTGGAGCGAGTCGACGGTGAATGCGCCGAGTTCATCTCCTTGAAGAGCAGCTCTAATGAGATCCGCTATAACACCATCATAGACACCAACGGCAGTATTTATTTCCGAGCGGGCAACCGCAATGCGGTATACGGGAACTATTTTCTAGGTCACAACAAACCCGGTTCCGGCGGCGTACGTATCTATGGCGAAGACCAAAAGGTGATGCACAACTACTTCTCCGAGCTCGCCTTGCCGGCGGTGTGGTTCGGGGATGCCAATGCCGCCTTCTATGATCCCAAGACCAACTTGGCGCCCTACCTCCAGGTGATACGAGCGGAAGTGGCGTTCAATACGTTTATAAATACCTCCTTAGGGTTAGCCAGGCACTTGCGAGACGGGTGCGAGCTTACGCCGCAAGACAGCAGCATCAGTAACAACCTGCTGTATACCGCTGCCGACCACAAGTTGATCGATCCCTTACTGCTGCAGGAGAAAGGGATCACCTGGTTGGGGAATATGGCGTACGCCGCAGGTAGCAGCGGCGTTGAACAGCAGGCCGGTCTCAACGTAACCGAGATGCAGGTGCGTTGGATCAATCCGCAGCTGCAGCGCAGCGGGTTCTACCCGGATTATCTCTACAGTATCGGCGAAGACAGCCCGGCACGCCATGCCGCATTGGGCGCCATGCCGGTTTACCTCACGGACATTGAAGGTAAGCCCAGGAGTGCAGCTGCGGATGTAGGCGCATATGAATATGCGGGATACCCGCCCTTGAGGGGACTCCTCACTGCGCAGGATGTAGGACCGAACGCCATGCGAGATTTGGGTCCCGCCGTGTTGGAAACACCCGGCTTAGCGTTGACCGGGATCAGCCTTGCCGGGGATGACGCCGGGGGTAGTTGGTACGGCCCGGTGGATTTCAGCGTTACCACAGCCGGCGTCGGCTTAACTCAACCTATCCGTTATGAAGTGCAGGTCGACGACCGAACGCCGCAGACCTTTGAGAGCGCTGCCTTCGTACTCAATACCGGTGAACTGAGCGATGGGGAGCATCAGGTGAGGATAACGGCGTATAGCGGCGATCTGCAGGATACCGCCCACGTTTCGTTTAGCATAGCGAATGCGCGTATTCTGGCTCCCAAGGCGAACGAGCAAGTGAAGGGCGGCATCGATATCCAAGTGGAAAGCGGCCTGCCTGCTGAGTTGATCAGGAGCGTGGAGCTGAGCGTCGCAGGTACGGTGCTCTACCAAGGCGCGCAACTACCGCAGAGTTTACCGCTGCAAACCGACACATTGCCTGACGGCTTGCACACGCTGGAGTTGGCGATCCAAGCGCAAGCCGGCGTTGCCGCCAAAGCATCCGTCCGGTTTCGCACAGCCAACTTCTGGCGTATGACCACCTCGTTTACCCCTGCGGGCGGATGGTTCTTCGCCCCTGCTGATGAGACGCAACTGAGCGCGGGTTGGCGGCATATCAACGACCCGGGCGATGCCTTGTTCGGTGACGCCAACCGTATCGTGCGCACGAACAACACTACAGAGAGCTGCACCTGGTCTACGCCGCAGCTTACTCAAGCCGTCATCAGCATCTATACCCGCACGGAGCAGTTGCGGCAGCAAGTGCGAGTGGAGGTTTCCGTGGATGGGGAACGCTGGCAGGAGGTAGCCTATGCGCTGAAAACACTAGGGCAAGCCGACGACTGGTACGAACTCGAGTTGAGTGTCAAACCACCAGCGGGGCTTTATCAGCACTTGCGGCTCATCGTGTCGGCAGGGGACCTACCGGTGGAAGATATTCAGCTGGGACATGCCGTTATGGAAGGGTTGAACCATTAGATCACACGCCGGGCCGTGTCGCGGCCGGCTCGGAAATGAGCGCTGAAACCTGGCGGATCCGTTGTATTCAGGGCGGGATCATAGGTAACCCGGCAGATACGACGCCCACATCTTTGCGGCTCATTTGTCGCAAGCCAAGCAAATTGGGCAGGATAACGCCACAGCCTCGCAGAACTTCTGTGAGTCCCAAGATAGGGAATCCGCGCCTGGTCCGTCGCAACCAAATCTATGGGGCATGACCTTGCGCGTCGCATACATTACCAATCGGTTTAGGGGGAGCAGATGAAATGAAACGATTAATCAGCTTGTTGCTCGTGTTCGGAGTCGTATGTTTAGGCAGCTTGGTTGCGGCAGCGGCAGACTTGCCTCAGGAAGAAGAGGCCGCTCGTGCCATAACCGGCATTTCGGTCGACGTAAGCAGCATACACAACTCGGCCAGCACAGGCGACAACTTAGTTGACGGCGATCTGACGACCACAACCAAGCGCTGGATCTCCAAGTCGGGAGATCAGGAACCTGTGGCTACCTTTACGCTGCCGCAAGAAGCGTTGGTTGACGCCGTTGTGGTCTACAGCGGTTTCAGTAGTGAGGAGGCGGATGTTTATACGGTCGACACCTTTGTCGTCGAGGCTCTGCAAGGCGGCGGCTGGGTAGCGGTCGCTACGGTCGAAGAGAACCGGGATTATCGGTGCGTCGTCACCTTTGCGCCGGCGAAAGCAAGCTCTTGGCGTGTCCGATTCATCAAGAGCAATACCTTGGGTACCAGCGACAACCGGGCCAGAGTGTTCGAGATCCGGCTCCTGGAAGCGAAGTAGGTAAAACATCAGGCCATGTTACGGCAGCCCGGCGGCAGTGAAAGCCGGGCTTTTTGCTTGATCTAAAAGGGCAACAGATCCCCAGACGGCACAAACAACGTGTTTTGTCTCATGACGATGTTGCTTACCTCCAAAATGAAAAGCGCCGTCAGCATAACAAGAAAGATGATCCACTGTGGGCGGACGGCGCATGGCATTTTTTCTCCAGGTCGCCTAATGTCTCCCTCTGTTGTTGTATCCCGTGCGGGGGAAAGGTGAAGTGGAAGTGGGTTTAAGCTTCTCCTTGCCGATTACGATGCCTTGCTGCGCATAGGGATTGTTGTTTTTCACCATCCACGCGGTGAGATGCTCTTTCATCAACTCCTTCTGCTCCAGATACGCCGGGTCATCCGCCAGATCGCAGCATTCGTTCGGATCGGCGTCCAGATCGAACAGTAGTTCCAGTTGATCTTGCGCAAACCACATATACTTAAAACGACCGTCGGTGATGGCGAAATTGTGCGCTAAATATCCGCAGGTGAACCGGCGGAACTCCCCTCTCCTTCGGGTCAGTAGGGGAGCGACGCTTCGGCCTTCCACGGTAGGTGGAACGTCTATGCCGCAGATATCCAGAATCGTGGGCATGATGTCCATAAGGGCTACAGGCGCGGCAGTATCAATGCGATCACGTACGGCGCCGTGCCCTTCTCCCCAAGCCTTGGGCGGACGCACTAAGAACGGGATGTTGGCGGAACCGCGGAAGTAGTCGCTCTTGTAGAAGTCGCCGTGATCAAACAGATTATCGCCATGATCGCTGGTGAAGATGATCAGAGTGTTGTGGAGTAGGCCGTGTTCCCGCAAGGTACCCAGCAATACGCCGATCATGCTGTCGATATGGGTAATCAGGGCGGCAAAGCCGCGCAATATCTGCTGCGTCATGAATGGATGATTCTGCCAAAGATCGTAATTGTTCCTGACGGCCAGATTGTCAAATCGGCTGGGCCGTTTCGTGTTGACCCAGTCGCCGCACACGGGTTCCGGCATGACGGCGGAGCGATACAGCTCATAATACTCAAGCGGCGGCGTGATCGGTTGGTGGGGTTTATCAAAGGAGACATACAGGAAGAACGGTCGGGTCGGATCACGCCGCTCGATGAACTCCATCGCCTTCTGCGCCGTCCAGTGGGTGGTGGTAAAGCGCTCGGGCAGGGGGCTCATGCGCAGACCGTACTGATTCTGCCCAACGCCGTGCGTCCAGGCTAAATGGCCATAACCGTGTTCATCGAGGAAAGCCTCATAGTCATCCTTAATCAGGCCATCCAATTTGCGACCTTCTTCGTTCAGCTGCACGTCTTCAAAACCAATTCGGGCGCGTTGCGGATAAACATGCAACTTGCCCGCGGCAAAGGTCTGATACCCTGCCCGGGTCATCACTTCGGCAAGCTTCGGCCCTTCGATAAAGGGCTGCCCTTCTTTGTACGAGAGCATGTTCAAAGCATGGTTGCCCATCCCGGTCATCAGGATGCGTCGAGCCGGAATGCATACCGGAGCTTCGCTAAATGCCCGTTGGAAGTTCACGCCTTCCCGGGCGATTACATCAATTTGCGGCGTCATCACCACCGGATGCCCATTGCATCCCAACCAATCGGCGCGCAAATGATCGCAGCAGATCAATAGCACATTAGGCCTGTCGACAGTACTGTTCCGCATCTAAAATCACCTCGTCAGTCAAGCCTTCAGAAAACGTCAACTGTGACAATAACAGCCCGGCTTCCCGGCGTACCGCGCATTAGAACCATGTTGGCGGCAGAACGGCAGTTCTGTTCCCGCAAGCGAGTTGCGCGTCTCATGAGAGAGCTGGGAATTGCAGGCACCTCGCGCAGATGCAAGATCGGGTAACTAACAGTAATTCGGGTAC
>DUQB01000223.1 GCA_012838035.1 Bacillota bacterium
AAACGGGGCCAGCGGCGGAGCGCACGTCGCTTTGGATTATCTAAAGCTGACTCGCAGTATGTGGTACGAGGTGGAATCACTACCGGTCACAGCTGCCCTTGATGTTTCGCAGCAGGTGGTAGCTTTGGAACAGGCCGGCGGCGGGCAGTATGTCCTAGCGGATTTGTCTGCGCCCGCAGGTTATGTTGAGTACGGCGTGCTGATTCCCGAGCCTGGTTTATATCACGTACAACTGGGTGCTCTAACCGGCGCCTCCGGTGGAGCATTTACACTGGAGATTGCGGACGAGACGACGCCGCCCGGGCGAGAGTGGCGCAGTAAACCGCTTGATACTTATGCGGCGCAACCTCAGCTTAAGGTGATGGATGCAGGTTACGTCACGTTTTCCACACCCGGCTGGAAACGATTTCGACTGCGCAGCTATGCCGAAAATGCCTTAAGCGCAGGTCACTCCGTCGCCATAGATTATCTATCCGTGCAACCGAGTCAACTGTCTTTGCTGTATGAGGCGGATACCTTGCAGTATGCGATCTCACCCGGCCGAAGCGTAACCACGGTGAAGCACAATAATAACGCTCATGCGAACTACCGTTTAGCGCAGTTACAAGCCGTAGGCGAGTATGTGGAATATGTGCTGCCGGTGACGGAAAGCGGGCAGTACCTGCTGTGGCTACGGCACCAAGGGCATGCCGGCGGCGGACGCTTTGAGGTTTATGTAAACGGACGACGTATGGTAGGTCCTATCGACAACTACGGCGATGCTCTCATCGATGTACCCATCGGCGTCGTGCACTTAACTACCGAGAGCATCACTAAGGTGCGCTTGCAGGTTGTGGGCAAAAGCAGTGAAAGCAGCGGTTATGGTATCGGCGTGGACACATTCCGCATCACCAAGGTGACCGGAGAACCACTGGTATACGAAGTAGAGCAGCTCCCCGCCCTGATTTCACCACAGGGCAGCGTGAGAACCATGCAAGACGCGCAGGCGGGCGGCGGCGCCTATCAGGTGGCGACATTGCAGCAGCTCGATGATTATATAGAGTATACGCTGGACATACCTGAACCTGGTACCTATCACGTGGAAGTAGGCTATCTGAAAGAGTATAACGACCGGGCGACCTTCGGGCTCATGATAGAAGAAGCACAACAAGATGCTCACCGCAACCTCTACACGGTGGCGGCAGACACCATCCAGAGCCGGTATGTAAACCACAACTCGCTCAACAGCTGGTTTCACTCCAAGGTGTTTGAGACGGCCGGAGAAAAACGGTTTCGCTTCTTCGTCAACCGGTTGAATCAGGGCTATAATAGCGTCCAAATCCCTATCGATTACATCAAATTGATCCGTCTTGCCGATGATCTGGGATATAATCCTCAGTCGCACATAGCCGCTGATGCAGTGAACGTCAGGCTGACGCCTTTCCTGCAAGGGATGCGCTTATCCGGGCCACAGAGCGTAGAGGTGGAGATAACGAGCGAGGCGACGGCATCGTTAGAGCGCGTCGATGTTTACATGGACGGCGTTTTGTGGTTAACGCAGGATAAACCTAAGTTCACACTGCTCTTGAACCAGGGTGAGTTGGGCGACGGCGCCCATGAACTGCGTATTGCAGCTGTGACGACCGGCGCCGCCACAACCAGGATTTACAGGTTCCAGGTGGAGAATACGACACTTGCGGTAGTACCGGATGCGAGTGCGGCAAAAGGCGACATGGCCTTAACGGTTACATCGGCTTTACCGGCTGAAGCCATCAGTCATGTAGCAGTGCGTTTAAATGAAAACGTGATTTGGGAAGGCGATGCCCTACCGACCACTTTGAACCTCCCGACGCGGCAGTTGCCTGATGGTATAGTGAAGCTGGCGGCAAGCATCACCTATGTGAACGGCGTGCAGTCGTCGGTTGCCACTAGCCTCACTCTGAGCAATAGTTGGACGCAAACCGATTCCATGAATCCGCCGGTTAACTTCCTGGGAATGTTGATTGATGCCTCCCTGACCATTAGCGCGTCCGCCGGTTGGGTGTATGCTACAGAAGATCCGGCAGAGATCTTCTGGGATCAAGGACGTAGGATACGTTCTGAAAACAGCCTGGAAGAGCTGGTGTGGGAAGCCAATGATCTCCAGAGCGCGGTGGTCACGATCTACGTGAAAGACCTGGCAGCCATTGATGCTCTTAGGCTGAGCGTAACCGGAGATGAACACCGCTGGAGTATGTTGGAAATGAGTCCGGCGGTGCGCGAGCAGTCGCCTGCGGGTTGGTTGCGAGTTGAGGTAACGGCCGCGGTACCAAGCGATACCCCGACCACTCACTTCCGCCTGCAACTTCTTCCCGGAAATTTCCCGCCAAACGAGTTGCAAATAGGGGCGGTCACGCTTAAAGGTTGGAAATGAGATGGGCGACGCCGGACCTCGCCGCCTCCGACAGCTGGGCCTGCGACCCAGCGCATCAGCCAAATTAGATGAGAATCTGCTCCGAATACTGTGGGATCGAGCGGGTGGGGCGCCAGAGTTAAGCCCCACCTCGCCTGATAAATGATAAGCTGTGAGGTGAGTATTACATCGAGTTGTCCGGTAACTTGATGTAAACGCAATGACGATATCGCAAAGACAGATCGCCGCTAAACTAGGCATTTCTCCTTCTACCGTATCCAGAGCGCTCCGCGCTGAAGGGCGTATTTCCCCGCAAACGCGGCAGATGATCGAACAGGCAGCCAGAGAGTTAGGTTATGATCTGCCTACAGTAAGCACGCCTGCGCCATTGGAACGAATACTGGTGGTATTCTTGAACAAATGGGCGGCGAACTTCTTTGGCTCCGCCGTGTTGGGCATGAGTGCCGCAGCGAACGACCGAGGTATCCGCCTGGGCACCCTACAGACAGGGTCGTATCTCTCTCCCGCCGACTTCATAAACACCACCGTCGATCCGGAGGAGTATCAGGCGGTAGTGGTCGGTATGGCCGGGTCGGTAGACATACCGTTAGCGAAGCTAAAGCGGCTGGAAGAGGAAGGAGTCACCGTGGTGCTGCTCAATCGTTCCGGTGGCGATGTAATCAGCTCGGTAACTTTGGATGACTATGCCGCCGGCGAGACTGCTGCGCGCTACTTTTACAATTGTGGTCATCGTCGCCTTGCTTACGCGGCTGGACCGCTGACTCACGCCAGTTTCCGGCGACGCATCGCCGGTTTTACGGATGCTTGTACGGTCCTGGGGGTCTATGATCCGGAGCTGATAGTAAACCTGGAACAAGATCGGATAGGCCACCTGATCTTCTCCCCTGCCGTAGCCGACCACCTATACAACCGCCCTGATCCCCCAACCGCCATTTTCGTGGCCGGCGATCACGTAGCCCACGATTGCATCTCGGCTGCGCAAGAGCGTGGTCTCAACGTGCCTGAAGACCTAGCCGTAATCGGCTTCGACAACACCGAACTGGCGGAAAACCTGGACTTGACATCCTTCGACTTCCGGCAGTTCGAACTGGGGCAATTGGCTGTGAAACTGGCGGCTGAACTACATGCGGGCACGTTGCAATCGCCGGTTCACGCAGCGTTACCTCCGCAACTGATATTGCGCGGCTCAAGCGGAAAAGAGCAAGTTGGCGCCGCTAACGCTGTAGGAACGATAGGTCGATAGCGCTGCACGATCCTAACCATCGTGCCGGAGCCTAGGGTGCGCTAGGTGGAGTAGTGTGCCGGAATTTGGCGAACACGGAGGTCACAGCGATTATGGCGCCATCTTACACGGACGGTGCGGAGTGCTTCACCCATGCTGCGACCTCCCCTGCCGCCTAACGCAGCGCATACCACACAATGCGCATGGATAGCTGTTACGCCGCCTTGCGTCGACATCCAAGCGCCTATTGACTGCTCTGCCGCTCTTTTGCGTACAACAACCGCTTGCCTTCGGCCACAGCGCTGCCGAGGGCCTCAATATATAGAACGGCGGCAGGGTCAAACATGACGAGTTGCCCAGCGTGATCATTTAGGGGAATGACCTCTCGAGGTACCGTTACGGCGCTCTCGAACAACAAGAAGACCTGCGCCAATGCCTGCAAGTCTGCCGTGCTACATAAATAAGGTTGCCGGTTGAGCGTATGTATGGCCAACCATGCGCCTGCAGCGACGTCATTGTCTTCTGCAGCGCCTGTTACCCGGCGTAAATGAGCCATTTCCACCTGCTTAAGATTGATGGCAATAACCGTTTTGTCCACTGTCGCACAGACGAAGAATGAATCCCGGTCGTTCTGATAATCCCCTTGGAAGCGTCCCACATCTTCTTGCCCGACGCGAAAGGAAACCGGGTCCACTCGGCCGTTAAACCAAACATCTATATAGTACTGGTTTTCGCTTGCAGCGTGCATCAGAGCCCTCCTGTCTCTATGCCGTCACCATCCAGCTGCGGCATTTGCTGACCTACGGTCAATGTGTTGCCGGCTACCCCAATATAACTTGTCCGTTGGCTTTACATGTCTCGATGGGATGCACTTATGTTCGACATATTAGAGACGATATCCTTCCCTCGTTATAATCGTTTTGTTATTTTTTCTATACCCGCCGACGTCAACACAGGTAGAGCCGCCATTTTGAGTGGGGATATTTGCTCACCACAAGAAGGTGAATACTTTCTTGCGATCCCTAGGTAAGTATTTGTTACTTGTTCGCTTGAATTGTTACCAGCGAACCGACGTTCATGGTTGAAATGACCGCTGCATGCCGGATTTCTCGTACGACGGTCTCTCATGTTTTAATAACGACCAGCAAGTTAACACAGCTACTCCCTCTGCCTGTGGCCTTTTCAAAGGATCACCTAACGGCGACATCGCCTAGGGATGGACCAAGTATCTCACAACTCATCGACAGAATGTACAAGAGATCATGAAGGATTGGCGTAACCCGACTTGGCAAAGGCAAAAACATTCGCCCTGAGAAAATTCCCAATGGAGCGGCCGATATATTGCCGGGCCGCTCCTTCTAGGTCCATATACAGCCGGGGTATGGCATTATAGCTTAGTCGTGACCGGCATCGGCCAATTGCGCCCAGTTATCGAAGAGAAGATGCCTCCTCCGTTTCCAAAGGAAAAAACCGACTGATGTTGGTAGTTCGGTCACCTACTCGGCGAGAATCAGGCAGTAAAGGCATGTCTCAACTGAGCTTAGCAGTACTACTACCGGTACGGAAAGGATCCGGATCCCTATCCGGGAGGGCGCGAGTGGATTGCCGGATCATCAGGCGAATGGGAATATATTTCGTTTGCGGCGGCCCGCTGCGACGACCTTCTATCCGATCGAGCAACGCTTCTGCCGCTATCCGCCCCACTTCTTCTTCGGGGTAGTGCATTGCTGTAAGCGGAGGATTTGTCAAGCGAGCGTAGTTGTCTCCAAATGTCGCTACGGATATATCGCGCGGTACATGCAGACCTTGGCTGGCAAACTGCAACAACACGCCGGCAGCTAGATAATCATTGAAGACGATCACTGCGGTAAAGGATTCCGCCCTGGCTAACAGAGCCTGAGCTGCTTTGGCGCCACCATCCGCATCGTATGACGGCGAGTCGACGATAAGGTTCGGGTCAATGGTCAATCCGGCTTCGCTATAGGCGCGCTTAAGCCCCTTAAGGCGCCGTTCACCGGTAGCGCTGCCTTTTGGTGCAATATAAGCGCACTTTACATGTCCCAACATGATCAAGTAACGCCCCAGATCCCTACCCGAGCTCTCTTCATCACCCAAAAAGCAGTCTATCAGGTCGGTCTCTCTTGCGGCCGAAATACCGACGGTATGGATGCCGCGTTTCTGTAATCGTTGCAGGAACTCCGGACGCACCAGTTCGTGGGTTAACGAAATGATCACGCCGTCTACACGCAACTCGAAAAGCCGCTCCAGAAAAGCATCCGCTTTTTCTTCCAGCCCACGCGTATTGGCTACGAAGACGACGTAGCCCCGCTCATCAGCCACAGCTTCTACCCCTAAAAGGGATTTACTAAAACCAGGATTAGCTATTGTCGGAACCAGAAATGCAATCATCTTACTGCCGTCACTGAATATAGCTCGAGCTAAGGCATTGGGGTAGTAATCCAGTTCTCTGCAAGCTTCACGAACACGCTGCGTCAATTCTGGGCTCACAGGTCTCTTTTGCGTAAGTACTGCTGATACTGTTGCTATAGAGACGCCGGCTCTTTTAGCCACTTCTCTGATGTTCGCCACCTTTATTCACTCCAAGCCGCAATGTCGTACATAACTTGTTCGCCATAGCGCTGAATCTACCTGCTTATAGCATTATCATGCGTAGTTGCTGATTCGATGCCCATGAACACATACTCCTAATCAGAGACGATAACCGCAATAATTCGCCGTACGGATAAACATGTTAGCAGACGGAAGCTCATCGACAGATGGCGGTCCCATTCATACTACTAAACCTGCCTCCGTCTATGCAAGAAAAAACTTAGGCAGGGTGGTGCATGCTGCCCGCTTGAGGCATATGTCAACACCTATAGAAATGATCAGTCGGCTCAATTGCCTTCAATACCTGGCCAACCAAGCCCAGCTCCTGGACAGTATCGCGCCGACTTGTTCCCCGCTTGCTCTGATTATACTTTAATTTAAAGCTTACAACAAAACATATTGGTTATCTCTCTTATCCAAGTTTATGTTTAGTTTATATATCGGCTGCAGGAATACCAGCATCCACATGGAATGATTGTCGTAACATGTTAGCTACGGATGGTAGAGCCGGCTTAGGTCAGTCTGCTCATTTGACGCAACAATTGTTAGCTAACAAACGACCCTCTTATTCTATGTTGCACCCATCATGAACGGCAAGGAGTCAACGATATGGCGGCAGGATCGATTGGAAACATGGAACAAGTCAACTTCAAGGACACAGGTGTTGGGCCCTCGCTGCAAGCGCCGGTGGTTAACCTGTGCCCGGGACCGGAATATGGCAGCAATATGCGTCGCTTTCAAGGCATACCCGGTATTGAAAGAACGAAAAACGGCGTCCTCTGGGCCGTTTGGTATGCCGGCGGACCCGATGAACCCGGTGAAGGTCCAGGCAACTACGTGGTGGTTGTCTGCAGTAAGGACGATGGCTTGAGTTGGTCGAAACCAAAGTTCGTAATCGATCCACCTGCAGATGTACGGGCTTTCGATCCTTTTCTCTGGCATGATCCGCTGGGGCGCTTGTGGCTGTTCTGGGCCCAGAGCCAAGGCACATACGATGGGCGTGCCGGCGTCTGGTGCATCCGGACCGATGAACCGGATCAAGACAATCCGACTTGGACAGAACCCAGACGCATCGCAAACGGCGTCGCGATGAATAAACCTACGATATGTGCCGATGGAGAATGGCTTCTGCCCATAGGGGTCTGGATCCGCGGACCTTATAAGAACTCTACGCCTCCTTATCGGTTTTACCTCAAAGATGAGATCGGGTCGGCGGTTTGGGTTTCAACCGATCAAGGTGAAACATGGTCGTTGCGCGGCCGAGCGCAGGTCCCTGACCGCGCTTTTGATGAACATATGATCGTCGAGCGAAACGATGGCAGCTTATGGATGTTGGTGCGCACCATGTACGGTATTGGCGAATCCGTATCGCACGACGGTGGGCGCACCTGGTCCGACGGTAGACCTTCCGCCATACCTCATGTGTCTTCTCGCTTCTTCATTAGACGACTAGCTTCAGGCAAGCTTCTTTTAGTAAAACATGACCGCCCACCATCTACTGAACCCGATCCCAAACCGGGCGGCACACGCTCCCATCTGAAAGCATTTTTATCAGCCGATGACGGCTACACCTGGTATGGAGGTTTGCTGCTGGACGATCGGGTAGGCGTCTCATATCCCGACGGAGTGCAGAGTCCGGACGGCGCCATTTACATTATCTATGACTGGAATCGCACCAAAGAACGCCACATACTTATGGCCAAGTTCACTGAGGCCGACGTAGAAGTTGGCCGCATCGTCTCACCTCAAGGCGTTCTGCAACGCCTGGTCGATCAGGCGACGTTCAAGCCGAACGAAGAGTAGTCACAGGCTTTGATCGGGCGTAAAAGCAGGCGAATGTTGTATGGCAAAGCAGTTGTTATCGACCAAACAACCCGATAACGCGCATGAGGAGGTGATGACGGACGCCTGTTGCTATGTGAGATGAACCGGCGCCATAGGTTAAACCGGGCAAATCTCACCGTACCCAGTATTGAAGGAGGGAATCTAGAGGAAAAGTCGTCTGTTGTGTATCTCAGTATTGGTCATGCTGCTATCGGCAATGTTGCTGCCGCTTTCGGTCAGCGGGCAAACACCGATCACGATGTGGCTTTATGCCGCCAGTCAATCCGTGACGGATTGGGCTAAGAGCTTCGAGGAACAGTTTAATAAGGATAATCCCGACATCAAATTGGAAATCGTCACCAGCGGCAGTCGTGGTAACGCAGCGCGAGAGCAGCTGTTAGTCGCTACCGTGGCCGGCGTAGGCCCGGACATTTGGAGTGACTCGACCAACCTCACGGGTACCCACTACATCAACAACATCACCGTGCCCATTGATCAGTACTTTAGCCAAATGGACGGGGCTGCCGACTTCTTACCCGACGTACTGGAATATGTACGCATCAATGGTCATCTGCACGGACTTCCCGTACAGATGTATCCCTTCTTTGAAGTATACAACCTAGAGCTGTTTGAAAAATCTGCGGTCTCTCTGCCTAACAACTGGGAGCAACTGCTCAGCGCCGTACGTAAACTCACCAGAGTGGAAGGCACCAAAGTGACGCAATTTGGTTACACGCTAAATACCCGGACAACTATTCACTTCGGTCAATACCTTCTGGATTATACCACTGCCATTGGACCGCCGTTTATGGATGCGGTGTCTCCGGAAATCAACCTCAATACGCCGATAAACCGGATGGCTTTCACCCATATGAAAGAACTGTTTGATGCAGGCATGCAAGGCGTGCCCAGCTCGACCTGGAAGAGCGCATTCGGCAACCAGGCTGCCATTCAGGCTGCTGTGACCAGCAGAGAGTTGTTGAATGATATGCCGAATTATTCGGTCGCCCTAAAGCCCGTGTTAGGTCCCCAGGTGGGTCAAGAAGCTATTCGCACCAACGGTCATACTCTTTATCTCACTACAAACAGCAAAGAGCCGGAGAAGGCATGGCGCGTTATGGAGGCTTTCGCCCAACCCGATAACATGACGCAGTATGCGTTGCTGACAGGCGTGTATCCCGTCAGGCGCTCCACGCTGGTCCGACCGGAAGTGCTTGCCGGCCCCTATGCCAGAGAGTTAATCGGCCTGTTCCAATACAAGTCGGCGAACTCTGCGGTTAATCCCTACTTCAACGAAGTGCGAGAAGCGATCGGTATGGAACTTCATCGTGGGATCACAGGTGAACTTTCCGTACACACGGCGCTGGCAGAAGCAGAGCGAGTTGCCAAAGCGATCCTGGCCGACAAAGTGAAAAATTAAGACTGGGCTTAAGCCAAAGCCTACCGCGCACGGTCTGCCGCGGCGCATATCCTCGGCGGCTGTGCGCGGATTATCGCCTTTTATGGCGCATCACGTCGCACACAAGATGAGAAAAGGGGAAGGTCCGTGCTGAGAAGATGCAGTGCTTGTTTCGCTTTACTCCTTAGCTTAACGCTCATAACTCCGGTAATCGTTATGGCGCAGCCCATGAACCTGCTGACCAACCCGACCTTTATTGGTTTGGAGGCAGAGACTCACTCCGACTGGATCCTGCTTGACAATACCGAGCCCGGCGATTATATGACTATCGTCTATCCCGACGACCCGGAAAACCGAGCATTACTCATCTTCGACTCTCAACCCGATTCTGCGACGGGGGTCGGTCTCTACCAAAGGGTGAAGGTGGAACCGGGACGGAAATATCGCTTCAGCGTTCTCGCCAAAGCCCTACCGGAAGGCAGCTCGGACGGCGTTGGTCTGCAGATCCGGTTCTATCCGTCAGGGGAACGTCATGTTTTGAACGTTAATGCGACCAATCCGCATGAGTTTGAGGAGTTTGCCGTTGAAGCCGTAGCGCCGGAAGGATCCACCCACGCTAGATTTTATATTTGGACGTCCGCGAAAAACGGCGGCAAGATTCTGGTGCGCAGTGCGATGCTTGAGCAGGTCGCACCGGCACAGGCTGATGTAAACCTACTGACCAATCCCAGATTCTCAGGCGCGGAAGAGTTGATACCGCCTGCCGGCTGGACTTTGTTGGGCACGACGGAACACGGCGATCGCATTACCGTCGTTTCCCCTCATGATCCGCATAATCGAGCGTTGCACTTTGTTGATGCCCAAGCGCCTTCCGAAATAGGAATCGGACTCTACCAGAGCCTGCCCATCGAGGAAGGCCTTTATAAGCTCACTGCATATGTGAAAGCCTCCCCTGAAGGGAGTTCGCAAGGAGTGCGGCTGCAACTGAGGTACTACCCATCAGGACAACGTCACGAAGCCACACTGTGGACTACCAACACGGATACGTTTGAGGAGCACTCCGTTTGGGCCATAACCCCGCCGGGAACCACCTCGGCGCGCGTGTATGTTTACACCCAAGCTCCGGTCGGCGGTCAGATTCTGGTGCGTGAAGTGATCTTGGAAAAGGTGGTTACGGCAGAGCAGGATGAGGAGCAGAAGATCAGCTGGACGATTGATCGATCGCAGGGCTACGCTGTGCACAAAGTCCATGACATACAGCAGTTACAGGCCGCGATGAGACAGGCCGCACCAGGTGATGTCATTGAAATGGCGGATGGCGTTTGGCGTGACGTACAAATCCTGTTTGACGCTACGGCGACGGAAGATAAGCCCATTACCCTGCGCGCTCAGACTCCGGGTCAGGTAATACTGACCGGCATGTCTACTTTGGTCTTCAGCGCGCCGTACCTAATTGCCTCTGGTTTGTATTTTAAGCGCGATGAACCTGTAGAATCGCTGGACAACGTGGTCACCTTTGCTTCGCATCATTGCCGGCTGGTGGAATCCGCCATCGAGAACTACAACCCGCCGGAATTCTCGGCAGCCTATAAGTGGGTCTATTTCCTAGGCAGCCACAACACGGTTGAACGTTCGTTTTTTGCCGGTAAGACGAACATGGGCCAGGTGATTGCGCAAGACGACTTCGCCATTCATAACACGGTAAGGCAAAACCACTTTAAAAACATCCCTTATGATCCGACAAACGGACGAGAGGTCATTCAAGCTACCAGTGCTGCCCGCTTTGACAGATTCGGTAAGGAATCCGGCTCCGGAGCATCCTATATGCTCATCGAAGGTAACCTTTTTGAACAAGCGCATGGTGAAGGTTCGGAAATCATCTCGCTGAAATCGAGTCATAACATTGTTCGCGACAACACTTTTATTGAGACGATGGGCAGTATCGTCGCACGGGTAGGCGATTACAACACCATCGAACGGAACATCATCATCGGCGGCAATTTGCCGCGCACAGGCGGCGTCCGCATCTCCGGCATCGGGCATCGCGTAGTCGGCAACTACATCTCCGGCGTTGAGCTCGGCGGATTGATACTGCAAAGCGGTGAATACGTTTGGGACGAACAAGGCGCAATTGCAGACCTGACCGGTTCTTTTGAACCGCAAGTTGTCCGAGGAGACTACGCTACGAGGTATGCGCAAGTGCTGGATTGCCTTTTTGCAGACAATGTACTGGTAAACAACTGCGGACCGGATATCTGGATCGGCTATTGGTACAAGCATTATTGGCCTGAACTCCAACTGGTTCTACTACCCGAAAAGAATCGATTTGAGAACAATACGATCATACGCCCGAACGACAACTTCCTCGAGGTGATGAGCCAAGACACCACACCTCCATTGCAGCAGTTTTCCTTTGCGCCTAATCACTTCATGAACAATATCGTGTACGGCAGTATCGCTGGAAACTCGGTTATGCCGGAAGGCTTTATACTACAAGATTATGCCTATGCGCAGACCGAGGACGGCGTCCGGCGTCTCGATGATGAAAGGTTTGCTGTTTACGGCCAACCGCCGCTGCGCAGGCTTACTTCCGCTGATGTCGGTCCTAGTTGGTACACTTTCCCCACAGTGACCATCACTGTCGATCAAGAGGATTCCGTCCTGTCCGAGCAGCGTAGAGTCAACGTCGACGCTAATGGAACTAATATTGATCCGGTCAAATCCGTAACGGTAACCATGAACGGTATCGAGCTCTACAAGGGCGATACGGCTCCGGATACGCTAACAATCGATACGCCATTGTTCGTGGATCGGAACTACCATATA
>DUQB01000224.1 GCA_012838035.1 Bacillota bacterium
ATGATCTGTCGACGACACCACTTATGACCGCGAGCATACGACTGAACCGAACATGATAGCACTTTATGCGTCAATCGTCCGGAGCAAGGAAATAAACGGGTCGAAGTGGAAGCAATCGTCGCTTGGCCTCGGGGATGCGCTCATAGTGCTCCGTCCAAAGATCGAACAACTTCTTTAGGTCAAGCAACATCAAACGCCTTTTTTCTTGACGGCGCGCTTCTTCCTCCGCGTCTCGCGTGAAGCCGCCGGTAGAAACAAAGAGCCCGACATCCGAATCACCGAGAAGTGCCATAAAGCCTCGGACTCCGTCTACAGTGACCTTATCAGTACGCCGCTTTACCTGCGCCTTTATTCTGGGACCTTTGACGCCAAGGGGATCGCTGTGTGCGATAATGTCGATTCCTCTGTCGGGACCAGGTGGAGAGATCCACTCCACATGGTAACCCATGCCACGTAATAAACCGGCTACGAGCTCCTGGAAATCGTAAGGGCTCATCTGCTCAAGGTAGGTCTCCAGCTCTGACCAGGCACTTTCCTCTGCCTCTTCAAGCGTCGTGGCAGATTGAGTTGCACTGTCATCCTCAGTGGTACCGTCGTCGGACTGGTCAGCTCTCCACTCGTTGTAGAGACGACGTGCTTCGGTATCGAACTGCTCCGGGTCAAGAAACCTCTGAAACGCGATTCGCCCTTCATCTGTCAGATTCCATGAACCCTTGTTCTTTACGAGCCAACCTGCTTTAACCGATGTAATGGTGGCGAAGCGAACGATCTTTTCATACCGACGTATATTGGGACGATTTGGATACGTCGAGTTTTCAAACGGCGTCGGTGGCACGACTCGTTCGAGCCGTTGAAGGACCTCCTTCGCCCGGAGTCCATCGGGATGCTCCAAAAGGATCCTGAAAACACCGCGTACCAGCTCTCCGCAGCGCCGTCGTGTAATCTCGGCCATTGGTGATGCTCCCCCATTAGAAGAATCGTGATTCCTAACTATCACCGGCCATCTGCGGTGGTCTTACCGTATCAATTGTCCAGAAGGTCTACGTTGAGGCAATTCTTGTCCCATCGCGTCAATTCCTGCCTCAACCATCGCTTTTGAAACGGCCGCCCAATCTTCTGAGCGGCCGTTGGTTTTTAACCAAAGCTATCAATAATTCAAAACGGCGTGGTCCACGTGCGTCAATCGATCGTCGAGACGAGAAACGGTCGTGTCACGCAAACGCCGAAATCGGATAACCGGGTCCGTGGCGTGAAAATCGGACCGGAGGTTGTGGCGGCACTCAAAAAACACTCCACCCGAATGGCGAAGGAGCGCCTCAAAATGGGGTCCCGATTTGAGAATCACGGCCTTGTGTTTTGCCAACACAATGGGCACTCCATCAATGCCCACAACATGTCATCAAGGCTCTTCCCCAAGCTGTGCAAATAAGCCGGCGTACCGGTCATCAGCTTCCATGCCCTACGCCACACGCACACGACCGCGCTGCAAGATATGGGGTTGCCGGTAAAGGCGTTCCAGGAACGCCTCGGCCACTCCGAAGGCTATGTTACCCTCGGATACTCGCACGTCTTACCTTCCACGGAGGAGCGAGCCGCCACGGTGATGGATGAGCTCGTCGCCAAAGTGAATGAGTCCTGAACGGATATGCCCAAGATATGCCAAAAAGAAAGACGACCCATCCGAAGATAGGCCGTCTAGCTGGTGAGCCCGGCGCGGCTCGAACGCGCGACACCCGGATTAAAAGTCCGGTGCTCTACCAACTGAGCTACGGGCTCCCTGCATGGCGTTGCACAAAAAAATGAAAGCACGACTGTAAGCCGGATTCTGTCGAGGATGATCATCTCTCTCAGTGGGCGAACCCACCGACCCCTTATGGGGTTGCCCCTACCATTAATTTGGGTTGCTCGGTGGAGGGGGTTACCTCGTTCCACCCTATCCGTCGCCGGATAGGCTCGTCTCTATGGCCCTTTTATAGCTAATTGGAACCGCGTGGGTATCCGTTCGCTTCCGTCGGATCTCTCCGCCTCGGCTTGCGCCGAGCACCAACTTTCTGCTCCGGTCTAAACCGGAAACAGCCGAGTCCGGACTTTCCTCTAGCGCACTACTAAAAGTGGCCAGCGACCATCCATCGTACTTTCAAAGTGCAACCTCACTGCAAATCAAAAGGCGCTTAATCAGAGCCGTACCAGCAGCCCTGGTGCGCCGCAGCAAAAGTATTATCACACAGCGCTGCCTGCCTGTCAAGCTAAGATCTATCCAATGTAGCCGGATACTGTAAAAAGGTTATTACAAACGCAACTAAACGGCGCCGACTAAAACCGCACGATCAGTTCGGCCAAGGCTGCGTTGGATTGGTACTCTTGGCTGTCCAAAGCGCTGAAGTTGATCAACTGATAGCCGGCACTCAAGCTGGAGTTACGACTCACCTGATAACCGACGCCCACATTCGCAGTCGCCTTGCTGCGCACTCTGTCTGAGTTTAAGTGAAAACCCGCCGCTACACGCGCCCTATCCGAAATATGGTACTCTACGCTCGTATCGGCGGAAGTGGCGAAGGCGAGAAAAGGGCTGTTGCGCATATGCACCAACTCGTAACCGATGCGGAGAGAACCAAATTCGCTCCATCGCACCTGGCCGCCGACGCCGATTTTGGTTTGACCCGCTTCACCTGGCATTCCGGCATCACCATGCTCGGTTAGGCTGCGCAAACGATCCACATCCACCAACTCCAACTCGGCATTGACGCTCACAGCTGAGCCTAACGGCGCTTGCGCGCTGATTCTGCCCGTGATCGTACTGGCTGCCGGCGTTGTCTGCTTCTCCATAGCTAAACCAGTCTGCACTTGTACGCCTAACAAGCCGATTTGGTAACTCGTCCCGACCACTTCATGCCGCGCCGGCTCACCACGCTCCTCCTCACCCGTCGAAACCATTTTGTCGCCGGGAAACAAGAAAGCCCGCCCTTTTCCGTCTACCGCATCAGTGTCTGCATTCCGGGGCTGCTCTCGGTTCTCCAGCAGCTGAGTCAATTCGTCGATACTCACAGGCACGGCGGACAAGTCGGCCCACGGCGCTACGGCGCCGATCACACCATTTTCAGAGGATCCCAAGGATTCAATTTCAGCCGATGTTGCGTCACGTGTGCGGAAAGAGTACAGGTCCAGCTCTGTTTGCAGTTGATTGTCGGTGGACGACAGGCGAGAAAAAATGTCGGTAGAAGGGGCGCTTGCCCTAATGTTATCAGCAGATGTCTTTACAGCATGTACTTGCGGTGCTGAAAGGAGTGCGGTTTTCCGCACCGGCATGGCCGGTTCATCACGCGTGGGTAATTCTGTGAAAGGTTTCGCCCCGGTAGAGAAGGGGAGAAGGAGCACCGCGGCAATTCCGACAAGTGCTGCAACTAAACGACGACCATTGCTGTTAGCCGCTATTGCTAAGAGAGAACGCATGGTTACGGGTGTGGGTAAAGCATGCGCAGGGCGACGAAGCGTTCAGTCTATCTAGTGCATCTGCCCGCAGGTTGTCGGGCGAACAACCCGCGGTTTGAGTCGGCGCTGCGAATCAGCCGGAATACATATGCCTAAGAGTTTCCTTGTTCCCTTCTTAGGCCGGCAAGCCGCCGGTAATCCCAACTCTGGTTACTGCAATGTTTGCGCATACTGTCTATAGGAGCCGCATGCCATATTTGGTGTTTACATGCTCTGCTTGGTGTGAAGACGCAAGGTATACCGTTTTTATGACCGCGAGACAGCTCCCTTTACCCGACACCTTTACCCCCTCTCCCTCTACCGGTTGAATGACCAACCGCAGTTGATCATGCTGTCTGATTCGACAAAACCGCAGCTCTTCCTCTTATCAGATGCTGTAACAAGAGGAAGAGCCATCCTGTGATCAGCCGGCGCAGGGGTTATGGCTTTTCAAGCCTCAGGAGGTCAGAATGGTTCCTTTGGTAGGCGTGCTGCGCGCAGCCAGCCGCGGCGCCCTACGTTCCAAAGCGGCAAGCGATATCTCAATACACTCGGCAGCTTCCCCAGGGGTCATGGTACCCACGGTGACCATATCGCACGGGCGAATCGTGTTCCACACGAAGTTGAAACCGACAAAGGGAGTGACCCGCCCCGCCGCCATGGGTTTAATGGTCATCACCGGCTTCTTTGCATTTTGGATAACACGGTGCACGCCTTCAACCTCAATTTGCATGAGAAACCCCAGGCAGTTGTAGATTTGGATGTATGTCTCCACGTCGGCGTTCTGTTGGTCCGCATAGCGCACCACTTCAGGCATATGCGCCGAGAGGCCGGGAATCATGTTGCGTTCCCGGATCATTTGGGTATAAGTTTCCAAGCGGCGAATGCGATTAATGCTTCTATCGAGCAGACGCTCCACAGAGGAATGGTGCGGCATGCAGATTTCGGCGCCACTGGCGGCAACTTGATCGAGATACCGAGCGGTTTCATCTAAATCAGCTTGCGTTTCACCCACATTAATGGGAGGAGTGTCAACTTTGATGCAATGCACGCCCGTGCGGTCCTCAGCTTCCTTAATGGCCTCATTGAGCACCGGCTCTCTAGTCAACACTCCCATGATGGTGTCTACACCGGCACGGAAAAAGACCTCCAATATGGCGGTCAGGTGTTTCCTGTTGGCCCGCACGTTCTCCTTAATCACGCAATCCTGCGCATACCCTCGGTGACTATACCCCACGAACCAATTGGTACCGATGATCATGCGCGAAACCGACAAACCGCCTACCGTGGTGCGAGGAAACAAATCCGCCATGTCAGCATCTCCTGTCCTGGATTTTCTGTAAACATCATATCTACCCAACAAAGCGACGCATCCTCAAGTCTGTCGTCACAATGCTTCATTCTATACTGACGATGCCATTCCTGCCGCCGTAGACCATTTCGCCTGCATCCGCCACATCTGCGCATAGAGACCGTTTCCAGCGCAAAGCGCAGCGTGATCGCCGTACTCCACCGGGCGGCCTTTGTCGAAGACAGCAATTTTATCGCAAAAACAACAGCTCGAGAGCCAATGCGATGTATATGGCCGTTTTGTCGCCGACCAGGTCGTTAAAGCGCGTGTAAACCTCATACTCGGCAAGCGGGTCCAACGCCGCGATAGGTTCATCAAGGATCACTATGGGAGAACCCTTATAGATCGCACGAGCTATGGCCAACTTCCGGCTTTTTCCGCCGGAGAACTCCACCCCCGCCTTATCAAAGGTCTTATAGACCGCGGTATTGTGTCCATGGGGCAGAGCGGCCGCCTTGGAGGCCAAACCGGCCTGCGCCACGGCACGCTGGAGAGCATCTTCATCCGCCGTAGCGGACACCGCAATGTTTTCTCGCATGCTGAAGGCGAGCAACTTGAAATCCTGAAAAACGACCGCAAAAAGGCGCATGTATTCCGCCAAGTCGTAGTTGCTGATGTTTACGCCGTCCAGCAGGATTTCGCCCTCTCTAGGCTCATACAAACGACATGGCAACTTGATGAAGGTTGTTTTTCCCGCGCCGTTAGGCCCTACCACAGACAACTTCCGCCCGGCTGGGATGGTAATAGATACATTTTTCAGCACCCATTCGTCCCGTCCGGGATACTTAATCGAAACGTTACGCACTTCCAACACATGCGCCTACTGCTCTGCGGGTTTTGCGATCCCTCTAGCCATGACCGAAGGGTACTGCATAAACACCTGATAATCATGCATGAAGTCGCACGTTTTGCCCAGATCGACCACCTGA
>DUQB01000225.1 GCA_012838035.1 Bacillota bacterium
AGGCTCTGCTTGTATCTGCTCCGTAATCTGGGCATTGAGTACCTGGTTGAGTACCTGCTCCATCAGTTTGGCCATGCCATCATCGCCAGTAAAAATATGCTGCTGTATCTCTGAGTCTAGGGTAATCTGGTACTGGGTCATCGTTCTTCCCCTCAGGTGTTGTCTATACAATCTCACCTTTACTAGAGGAACGATGGCCCTTCCTGCTTCTACATAGGGCCTTATCCTTTTTACACCATCTTAATGGACTCTACTCTACGACGACTTCGACATACAGGCCTTTTATGATGGTTTTAAAGCTGATTTCGAGCGCAACAATCCTGACATCGTCGTGGAGTATCGCTGGGTAGCCGGCGGACTTGCAGGATTGAATGAAGCCGTTGCCATCGGCGTGGCATCAGGAGCTGGTCCGGACATCTCTTATGTTTCAGGTAATACCATTATGCGTCTTACGCATGGGGGATTGCATGCCGGCTTAGCAGAGCCTATCGACGACTTCCTGGCGCAATCCGGGCTTGATCGCCGCATTTTACCGCCCTTGCTCGAGATGGTGCGTTATGACAATAAGACCTTCGGGGTTCTGTTTATCATGTGGCCGATTATGGAGGTCTACAACCTTGATTTGTTTGAAAGCGCAGGTGTCGCGGAACCGACCACATGGGCCGAGCAATTGGATGCCACCCGCCGACTGACCCGAGTGAACGCGGCAGGAGCAGTAGAACAGTGGGGTTATCAGGGGCCATCGATGACCGCCGTTTACGCTTTCTATCTGCTGGGCAGAACCATGGAACAGCTGGGCAGAAGGCTCATAGAACCTGAGGCGGATCGCGGTTCTTTAACCAATGCGGAAGCGCAACAAGCGATGTATTACCTGCATGACTTATACCGGTTAGGTATGCCTGACGGCCGTGCCGGCATACGCTTTCCCCAAATCCTCGAGAACAAGGTAGCTGCATTTCACGGCAGCCTTGACAGTAATCTGATGAACAGCTTGAGTACCACCAACCTACGCTTAGAGTTCCGACGCTTTGTAAAACCTGCCGGGGGAACCGACATCGTGCAGTGTAACGTTGGTACGCTTTACCTGCTCTCTACCAGCAAGAACAAGCCGGAGGCTTTACGAGTGCTCGAGGCTTTTATGCAGCCCAATAACCTGAAAGGCTACTACATGGCAGCACCGCATTGGCAGCCGGTCCTCCAGGTGCACTTCACCGATGCGGACATTCTTTCTCGCCCGTACACCAAAGGCGCGATGCGCGTCCTGACGGAACCGATTACGACGTATGGACCTAAACACCCGTTGTTAACCGAGATGTATCCTTCCGCGGGCGCGGTGCTTGCTCCGGCGATTCTAGGCCAAACTCCCATCGAGTCGGCGCTGGAAGAGGCGGAACGTCTGATGAACGCAGCCATTGCTGAGCATCGTCGTAGGGACTAACGATGTACCAGGGCAAGGCGTGTTAGCATGCGCCTTGCCTTGCGGTCCACTTTTGGGGGAAGGCGGTTCCTCAATTTATAAGAAAAAAACGCCACTCTGATAGCTTTGATTTTTAGTTTGGTATTCGCATTAGCGCTCGTAGGTAATGCGCAACCCCTTACTACCAATGCTTGTACTATTGATAAATACACGTTCGATACCCTAAACAGCACACGCTTTGCAAGCTATAGGCATGCGGATAACGTAACGGGTACGTTGGCTTGGGGCAACGCCTATGTAATGGAAGCCTACACCGTGATGTACGAAGCTACGCGCGACACTGTCTATTTAGACCTCTTGATTGAGCTGGCCGATGCCGCTCTAGATAAAAGAGACAGTGAGCAGGGATGGGTGGATTACCGCGGGCGTTCGCTGCCGGGATGGCAAGCAGCCGGTCCGTATAACATCGGCGAGGTTACGCTGTCGGATCAACAAGGTCAGCCCAGTCTGTACCTGCGTGTTGCTTCCGTAGGCAGCAATGACGAAACCCGCGTCAGCGTCAAGAACAGTACGGATAAACCGGGCTACTTCGACATCCGGATTTGGAACCTCACGAACGACTATGACGCTGTGTTCAGCGCCTTGACTATGGATCCGCAGGATGAGCGGTATGCGCCGCATGTGATATCGGCTTCGTCGCTCGGCGATCCTTGGGGAACCGTGCGCATGCAGGTGGAAGATCAGGTGACATGGTGGGAAGGAGCATGGCATAACCCGGTTCCGGTAGAGAAGGCTTTTTTCGTGCCGCCCTATTTGTGGGCTGTGCATCAGGGGCGCATTGTCTTCCCGCTGATCACCTTGGCGCGACTTGTTTACGAGGATCCCTTTTTGTCCGCCGACCCTTACTACAAGGCGAAAGCCGCTACCTACGTACAGGCGACCAAGGATGTACTGGAATCTCTGGAACCGGAGTGGCGAGAATACGAACCGGGGGAAGGTTTGTACATCGTCGAAAAGGGGGCTCCTGTTTGGTTTGACGGAATAGAACTCGCGCACAACATGTATCTTGGTGCCGGCAGATCGATCATCCAGTACGCAGCGGTCACGGGTGAAGAGCCATGGGTCAGTAGAGCGGAGAGAGTTACACGTACCTACTTCAACGATCTCCAACTGCTTGATAACGACAGCTATATCTGGACGTCGTGGTGGACCAAAGGTTCCGCCTATGAAGGTTGGATGCCGGAAGACGATCTCTCCACCAATACCTTAGCTATGCGCGGGCGGAAAATGGTTGCCGATGTCAGCCATGCCGCCATGCCCGTAGAGTATGCATTCCTAGCCTATCAAGAGGGCCTTCTTTTTACCGATGAACACATGCGGCGCCTAGCCCGCACGGTAACTCAAAACATCCTGGCATGGCGACCTGACGGTACACCAACTCTGGCTTACCGTGTGGACGGATCAGGACCGATCTCCGAGTGGAGCGACAATCTCGGCGGCCGTTATGCCATTCTGAATGATTGGGCTCCCGAGATCTATCCGCCGATGTGTATTATGACGCAAAACGGCGGTCTACAAGGTACCTTTGTCGATATGCTCAGCATCGCCCGTCTGGTTTGGGCTCAAGAGCGTCTAAACATGAGGTTGAAGCCGGGGCAGTACGCCGATAGGGAGCTCTGGAAGGCGCTTCCGCGTGTGCGCTTCGTTTCGCCCGCGAAGGTCAACTACGATCCAATATTCGTGCAAGGTAAGCTGCCCATTGCAATAGACGCCTATGTGAGTCCCGGCAGAACGCTCCAATCTGTGAGCATTACAGTGGGAGACAGAGTGATTTATCGCGGGGAGGCTGCGCCGGCACCGGTTGAGGTTGTTCTCGACAGCGCCGATTTGGCAGACGGACAGCATGTGTTGCGTGTGGAGATTCATGATTCCGAGGGGTATGTCGATCAGCAAGAGCTGATGCTGACGGTGAGAAACAGGTGGAGCAGAACGGATGAATTAGAAGCGCCTATCAACACTATGTTCGGTGTGATCCAGATGACCTTGTTTAGCGAACGATCCGCCGGGTGGGCGCATGTTGATCACGATCCGAGTTCGCCTATAAGTGACAAAGACCGCATGGCCTATACCGGTGACGGCTCAGGTTACCTTGTTTGGCGTGTCCCGGAAGACCCTCATACTTATGAGATCAATCACTTCACCATAGATCTATACGCTTCGGCGGTGACCGTAACGGATGTATTAACCGTTGCCGTTTCGCCGGACAACCAAACCTGGACTGCGGTGGAGTACCACACAAAGGTGGTCGCATCGTTCCCCGGGTTGTATCACCTGCAGTTGTCCGGAGAGATGCACACGGGCGCACAGATGCGCTTCATCAGGCTCACAGCAGAGAATGCGCCGGAGAGTACGATGCAGCTAGGGCAAGTGTCCTATGGCGGTCTGTGGCGGAAACAGCCGTAGACCACGGCAGATGCCGGCGGTACGCAAGGAAGGAGGCGTTCACCATGCACTTCGAATATTTTTATCTTTACGAGGAACTGACACAGGCGTTACAACAATTGGCACGGCAATACCCCGATCTTGTCCGTATAGGCGCAATTGGACGATCGCCCCAAGGCAGGGAGCTGTGGTGCGCAGAGGTAGCAGGAGCTAGGAGGCAGGGCATCGCGCCTGAGCACCGGCCTGGTTTCTACATCCAAGGGAACATGCATGCAGAGGAGCTGGCCGGTTCGGCAACCGCGCTGTATCTGATAGAGTACTTAACGCGTGAGTATCAGTGTGATCCTCAGGTGACGAAGCTACTGGAGCAGAATGTCTTCTATATCGTACCCCGGGTAGCTCCCGACGGTTCAGAGGCAGTGCTGAAAACCTGTCAAAGAGTACGCAGTAAGGTAGTCGAGCCTTTGGGCAGTAATGTACTGCGCCCACAGGACATTAACGGAGACGGGCAGATATTGACGATGCGCCGGCAGTCGCCCGACGGCAACTATGTGCAGTCCGAAAAGGACTCCCGCATTATGCTTCCGCGCGAACGCGACGATAAGGGGCCGTTCTACCAAGTGATGGAGGAGGGCGTTATCCACGATTGGGATGGGAAGGCGATACAACAGGTTTACACCGTGTGCGACTTCAATCGGAACTTCCCTGCCGATTGGACGCCGAAGCCACTAGTGCAAGGGTGGGGAGATTACCCCTTGTGCGAACCGGAAACGAGGGCGGTAGCCGAATTCATCATAAATCATCGCAACATTACCCGAGCGGTAGACATTCACACCGGCAACCCGGCCATCTTCTACCCGCATGCCTTGGTCCCCAAACATGCCAAGCACCAAGAGGATGCCCGTCTTATTGCGGAATTAGGGCAGATGGCCGAGGAAATCATCGGTTACCGTTTCTTATCGGGATACACGGAGATCCACTCCGGTGAGCCTCAGCAAATGCCCGGGTCGTTTAAGGATTGGATCTATGAACATCGCGGGATTCCGATCATCCTCATTGAACTGGGTATCTTCTACAACTGGCACGGCTTTTCACTGGAGCAGAAGTTCGCGAGCGCACGGGCACAAGAGGAGTATTGGAGTGAATTGCTGCTGCAATGGCACGATCAACACCCGGAACGAGAGCTCTTCTATGAATGGACACCTTTTGACCATCCGCAATTAGGCCAGGTTGAACTGGGTGGATGGAACCGGCGTATGTTTCGTAATCCACCTCTGGAGGAGATGGAGAGCATCTGCGAGAAGGTTACTACGTTTGTACTCCGCTATGCTTCCTATGCGCCCCAGCTTGAGCTGGAACTAAAGGCTGTCCCGATAGGCAATGATCTGTATAAAGTGACCGGCCTGTGTCGCAATGTAGGCAAGTTGGCCACTAATGGAACGCAGAAAGCGCTGGAGACATATCCGCTTGCCAAGCTGTTCATGACGCTGACCGGCGATATAGAATTGGAGTATGTCGCCGGAGAAGAACGCTGTGTGATGCCGCACTTACAGCCGGGCGGAGGGCAGTACGGCACGGAGTGGGTGATCCGCACTCAAGCTGAGTCAGTGACGGTGACGGTGTCGTCAGAACGCGGGGTTTTCTGTAATGCGGAACTCAACTTAAAGGACTGGGATTAAAGGCCAACGCTCCTCGCCGTAAAAGGGGCCGGTTAACCCTAAGCATCGCGGGTTGCCGGCCGCTGTGTTTCTTACCGCGTTGTCAGTAGGCGCACGTATTCGAAGCATCATCATAAATCAGCTGTTTATCAAAGGTCTTAAGCGTTCGTTGGTAACAACGCCCGGGCTCTTCGACGAACTTGAGCGTCTGCTCGGCTTGGCTCACGCTACTCCAGCCCCAACCCAGCCATGCTTCGGTGACCTGAGAATGGACTTGATCTTGATAGAAACTGGTAGCCTGAGCAGTAATGACATCATTGTGCGTTGACAATGCGAGCCGCTCACGTTCGAGCGCCAGCCGGACCACTGTTTTTCGCATATTCGCCGCTTGTCCGCTTGCAGTCTTCTGAGGCAGTTCCGCCACGAGAACGTAACTCTGCTTGTTATCTACATGGTGCGTTACAGTCTCACCTTCGCCTGCCGCCGTACCAGAAGATTGAGCCGTTCGGACGGTCAAGGTAGTATGTGTAGCGCTTTCCTGGTGAATCTGTTTTGTCCCTGTGCTATCTATGGTTTGCGTACGCTTAAACGACAACAGCTGTACCAGTTCGTGATCGATGCGCCCTTCTGTCGTATCGATATAACCTTTCACAGTGAAGGTGCGTTGTTTTGCGCCATCGGGCATGGTTTGCATCGGCGTGAGGTCATGCCGTTCGATGTTGCCGGTAATAGGTTGCGGACTCGTTTTCAACAGCAGCATCGCACTGGTCAGCCAATGGTCTTGGATGCCGATGAACTCGATCTCCAGGTTGCGTTCGCCGGACAAAAGACCTAAAAACGGCGTTAAATCCAGTTCATAGGGCATGATGTTCCAGGTGGATACCGCGGGTAGGCCCCACCACAAACGCGGGTTGATGCCGCCTGTATAGATATAAGGAGTAGGCCACACTACGCCGACCAGTAAATCGTCCAGATACACCCGGATTTCTCGCCACGCATCCGCTTGGGTCCACCAAAACTCATCGGCGGCATGAGGTGTGGAGTAGAGCTGCAATGTCGCCCCATACACGCCATGAGGGATGGTTATCCGTCGGCCTTGGCGCGATGCCGCTTGCGTAAAGCGCAGGTCGTCGGGGATTAACGGGTTGTCGGTTATGGCTACGATGGTATCGGGCGTTACGGCCGGCGGATGGTCATCATCATCAGGATAGAACGAGAGGGTGGCATCGATTGCATAGACGCCGGTGTAATCCGACGTCACCCAGTTGGGCAGATACACGGTAATCCTCTTTGTACCGCGGAGAGCGCTCGCATACTCTGTTACATCTTTTTCGACGTGCCAGGTAATCCCCTCGGCAGTAGGTTCCGGGGTAGTACCGCGGAGAATCTGGCAATCGCCTACCCAAAATGTGTAAAAGCGATCATACTGTACGCCCTTTACGCTCCCGGTCCAATCGAGGATGATTTGCGCCCAATTCCCCTCGGGTAGATCCACCGTCACTATATAAGGAGCATAACCGTTCTGAAACCGAGCCTGTTGTAGCAGCGGCACGACCAAGGGCTCAGTCTTTGGCCGTTCCAGGGGCACAACAGCGGTTGTGGGGGTGGCGGCGCCTGCCGCAGCTGGAATAAGCCGACTGGAGCAAATACAGCAAAGCATTATGAAACTGATGATGACGGCGACGGCCGCGTCGTAATCGGCCGCTTTGTCCTTGGTAACTCCAGCTTGCCGGAGTAGAGCGGTTATGGGCGGAACCAATCCGCCTAGAGGTTTTAAACAACTGAGCATACCTTGGGTCACCTCTGTCAATCAGTCCATACGGCGGTAGGTAAATGACTAGGCTTAAGTATAGATAGAGGGAGCAGAAGAGATCTGCTCCCCGGCATTTGCTTATTTGCTGCTATTAATCTCGTCAAGGATAGCCTGAGTCTGTGCTTGCATTTTTTCGACAAACTGCTCAGGCGCGGTGGTGCCGTTCCACACTTCGGCAAACGTGCCGGTCAACCAGCGCGGGTTAATCCGTCTGTCGAGTTTGTAACCATCATAGCTGGTGGGATCATTAAGTTGTTCCATGATCGCCATCCAGTTCTTGTCCGTAATGCCGGCAATTGACCCATACGAGTTCTGCGCAACAGAATGTGCAGGCAACATACCGGTTAATCTGGTGAATGCGACTGCGTTTTCCGGTTTCAAAATGAGGAATTCCACCCATTTCCAAGCGAGATCCGCTACTTGGCTCTCCTTCGGGATAAGGTAACCCTCGATGGCAATACGCGTGGCTCTCCCGACAGGTCCTTTAGGTTGCTGCGTTAAGTCCCAGTCGAAGGGGGCCTGTTTCATGTATGCGCCGATGATACCCGGTCCGTCGTTCAGGGACATGGCCGTTTTGCCCGTCCAGTAGTAATACTGGGCTGGAGCGCTTACTACATACTGAGGCGCCATTTTGTTCCTGAAGATCTCCAGTACGTAATTGACGGCTCGGATTACTTCAGGCGTGTTCCACAGGCTTACCTTGGGCGTTACGAAATCGTCGTAGAAGCGACCGCCGGCTTGGTGCACCGCCCACTCAATTTGCGGCAAAGGACGATCCATGCCGAATTGTTCGGGCACGCCGTCGCCGTCACGATCGAGGGTTAGTTTTTTACCTGCATCAAGGGCTGCTTCCCAGGTCCAACCGTCGCCAAGCTCCTGGGGAGTAGGTACGCCGACCTCTCGGAACAGATCGCGGTTGAAGTAGGACAAGACGGGGTTCATGCTCTTCGGGATTTGATACAGCACGCCGCTTGAACTGGTGGAATGACCCAACAATAGCGGGTTGATGGCATTTTTATACTCGCTGTTTTCCAGGTAGGGGCGTAGATCGAGAAAGTAATCTTGGGCCACCCATGTACCTAGATCCAAAGCAGGCAGGTCGACGACATCCGGTGGGGTACCAGCGACCGCCATCACTTCAAACTTGTCCTGATTACCTGTGATGAACGTGATTTCGACATCGTACAGAGCCTCAAATTCCTGCGCCCGCTCTTCTAAGAACTGGACGTAGGCTGGACCGTGGCTGGTGTAGTCGAAATGGATGATCTCTGTTTTTGCCAGAACGGTACCACAAGTTGCTAAGCTGAGGATTATGAGCCATAGTAATACGCCACGATCCGTGATGCTCTTGACATACAATTCGCCTCCTTAAATGTAAATACGCTGATCTTTCCTATGAGCTACGAACCTATTGCCACCAGAGTGGCTAATGACAGCGTTTCACCTCCATTCTGACTATTAGTTGTTGTACCTCGTCGCTAAGTATAAACTTCGCCATGTATGCGGTAACACCTTTATATATTAAGGCAGGTTAATTAAAATTTAAGCAGAATACATGATTGGCGAGGCGTCCCTGGACACATATGGCATAACAGGCAGTGATCATCACGCTTTGCCGACTGAGGATATCTGTTTTCCGCTCGGGCTGAGGTGTGCTCCGACAGCTCATGCGGCCGGCAAGGAAAGAAAGAAGGAAGGAAGGAGGGTGCCGCGATGAAACTTGGTGTGAGCACCTATAGTTTACTGAATGCGATCAATTCCGGTGAGATGACGGTGCTGGACGC
>DUQB01000026.1 GCA_012838035.1 Bacillota bacterium
GAGATACGCAACAGAGTTGTTTGACAGTAACCAGATGGGAAATATACGTAGCAAGCGCTCAGGATGTTCTTGGGTACGGCAGGCCGGCACGCTGCTGTTAGGCTTGAGATAACGGAACGAAATATGCAGGGAGGTTGGGGCAGCCTCATCAGGAATCTCCTCGGGAAGCTGCTGAAGTAAGAGCGAGGTTGTCAATCCGACAGAATCAATATTATTATGAGACCAATATCAAAAGGGCAACCCGTATACAGGTTGCCCTTAGTTTTAGATGCCTACTGAGAGGCTTGCGCCAACTGATCGAAGTATGCCTTCACATTGGCCAACTCGATTTCCTGGGCTTCGTCAAGCGCCGCGCTTACAGCCTTCTGACCCGTGAAGACTTGGCCCATGATCGTGCCCGATTTCCACTGATTCAGACCGGTAACCTTATGCACATAAATGGGATAGGTTGTCGGCGCTCCCATCGTTTCAAAGAGCAACACCCAGCTGTTCGGCGCGTAAGGTACAAGCTCCTTATACTTGGCGTGCGCGCCTTTGAACGCCGGTAAACGACCCGTCAGTTCCACAAACCGCTCCACCGACTCTTTGCGTGCCAACAGGAACTTCAGCCATTTCCAGGCGGCTTCGGGATGCTGCGTATTAGACATGATCTCCATGCCGTCCATCTGAAGGTGAGTGGCGCTACCTCCGGGACCGGCAACCGGACGAGCTACGTCCCAGTTGAACGTGACGTTCTTCATGTATGCGCCTACAATGCCCGGGTTGTCCACGATATCGATCGCGGATTTACCTGTCCAGAAGTAGTACTGGCTGGCATTAGATGCGTTATAGGGAACCGAAACGCGATGCGTCAGCATGATGTCGGCGACAAATTGCATGGCGTTCTTCATCTCAGGTGAGTTTACATTGGGCTTCTCCGGCAACAGGAATTTCTCGTAGGGGCGCGCCCCACCGGCCATTAGAGCCAGGCCGTTTGACCAATATGCCCAAGGACGGTCAACGCCATATTGCTCCATGACGCCGTCATTGTTTACATCAACAGTCATCTTTTTAGCCGCATCGATCAGGTAATCCCAAGTCCACCCGGTGCCGATGCGGTTGGGAGCGAGCACGCCTGCCTGGTTGAATAAGTCTTCGTTATACCAAGTCATCCAAAGAGCCAATGAAGCCGGCAGCCCCCAGATGGCTTCATCCAACATCCAGCTGTTGATGACGGGTTCAGGCCACAAATTAAGGCTTATATCCGGATCGCTCTCAATAAGAGGCCGCAGATCAAGATACATACCTCTAGCAGCGTGGGTGGCTGCGGTTAAACCTAGTTCCACGACGTCTAAGCCGGCGCCGGCGGCATACATGGTTTGCATCTTGGCCACGTACTCAGAGCTGGGCGTCTCAATAATATCGATTTTGATATCCGGATTGAGACGCATAAACTCTTGAGCAGCCTCAGCTACATATTCCCGCCATGCAACACCATGACCGGCATAGCCTAGATGCGTGACGGTTATTCCGGCAGCACCGGCATAGCCCACACCAAACAACAAAGACAGCGTCAACCAAACGAACCACAACGACCTACGCATACATCTACCTCCATTTCAGTATGGTTTGTAGGAGTATCTGTAAAGTGTTTATATACTCCGGAATTACCATTGCTCCTTCTGTTCCCCGTCTGAGCAGGCCATATTAGCAACACAAGATAGAATGTAATTGTAATCCAGATCTTGGCGACAGGTGCATAAGTTTTTTATAACATCCGCACGTTGGGTAATATAAAAAGGATTTTTGATGTTAGCGACAATCGGCGACGATAAACGCCGCGTATAGATAAGGCGTATCACCGCAAATGGGCATTGCGTTCCCACCACTGCTCTCCTTGGTGCGCTATCTCCTCCGAAATACGGACAAACTCCTCGCACATCACTGTTACAGCTTCAGGCGAATGCCCTGCCCCCTCCGGATCAGCGTACCATTGAGCGATAAAACCGCCCTGCGGCGTGCCCAACATGGCCGCGAGTTTTCTACAATAGTTCCTAATGTCATCCGGCGTACCGTAACGCATGGTCTTTTGAATGTCTACCGGGCACCAAAAAGTGATGCGCCCGGCAAACCTGTCTGCCAAGTTGCGCAAGCCCATGTTCTCCTGTTGGTCCATCTGAATGACATCCAAGCCTATCTCAATCAGGTCGTCCAGAATGTCCACAATATAACCGCAACTATGTAGAAGCGTACAGAGCCCGGCTTCACGTGCGGCTTGGTAGATGCGCTGGTAGCGCGGCTTCCAAATGTGTCGCCAAGTATGCGGTGAAATCATCAGGCGGTTTTGCAATCCCCAGTCGTCGCAGAACATAAAACCGTCCATGCCGGCTGCCGCGTATTTGTCTATGGCATACAAGTTCATCTCCACTAGTACATCCAGCAACCGACCGAGTTGTTCCGGATTCTCGATCGTATCTACCCACAGATTTTCGAGACCGCGCAAAAAGTGCGCTCTCTCATAGATCGCAATGCCCGTACCGATAAGGAACTTGTCCGGCGCCTTTTCACGCACCTGTGACAAGTGTTGCCAGCGTCGCGGCTCCGTTACATCCGGGATTTTGAGGGTTGCGAAATCCGTCCAGTCTTTTATCGGCCATTCAATGACTTCACCCAAGCGAGATACTCCGACGTTGTACCAAATGGCGCCCCATTCATCCGGACCCGATCCCGGACGGGCATCAACCGAAGGCTGCATATTCACACGAGCAATATCTGAACCATAATCCTTTGTCAAACTGTAAGGCAACCGCGGCGGGGTTTGAAAACGAATAGCCTTATGAACTACATCTCGACTCGTCATAGGTCTTCCTCTTCTCCATTCTCGAACGAACACACTTGTGATCCCTTATTTCGTCCGGGCTTTTTCTCGTTACTGCATAAACACGAGCTAAATTACGTTTTTTACCCTTCCTCGGTAAGACAGTTCTGTCAATCTGATGAAAATCCTTGCGACACGGTTATTCCCAGAACCAGCCTGATGTTGCCGCGTCTGCAAAATGGGTAGCTAGATTCCCGCATCATGCGCCGGCGTCCACCAGCCTTTTAAGAGCATATGCTCCCCTCGAGTACTCACACAGTATCAGCGCTGACCTCGACAATGCAAACAATTGCAACTGCTATTGACAAGTATAGGCGAACAAGTTATGCTTAGGTTAACGTTATCCTGAATGTCAATCGCCAGGTGATAAAGATGGTCACCATCCAAGATATTGCCAACAAAGCCCAGGTTTCGGCCATGACTGTCTCAAGGGTAATTACCGGATCGGCTCCCGAGAAAGTAAGTGCCGCCACCCGAGCTCGGGTGTTGAAAATTGCCGAGGAGTTAGGCTACACGCCGAACATCGCGGCGCGGGCTCTGCGCGCCAAGTGTTCCTTTCTCTTTGGTTTGGTTGTCTCCGGTATCGATCACTCATTTACCGCCAGTATTGTGGAAGGTATCCAAGAAGTGGCTATGAGCAAAGACTATAGTTGCTTGCTCTATATCACCCGCGGCAACACCGAACTGGAAATCCGCTCCTTAGAAGCGCTGGTAGCCAAACAAGCAGACGGCATCATCTGGGTCCCCAACAAGCAGATTCCCGTTTGTATTCCCAAGTTGAGCCAAAGGGTCAAAATCGTTCAGCTGCTCAACAAGGAGGTAGATCATCTACCAGCAGTCCTGGTCGACCAAGTGCGAGGCCAATACCTGGCTACTTCTTATCTAACGCAACTCGGCCATCGTTACATTGGTTATGTGATGAAGAACGATCGCCACAGTCGCGAGCGCCTCATCGGACATCGGCAAGCGCTTGCCGATGCCGGTATTTATTCCAGCCCCGTCATCAACCTCGAAAACGACTGGTCCGGACAGGTCGACGCCATCAGGCTGTTTTTGACGGAAAACCCTCAAATTACCGCCATAGCCGCTTCTACGGATATGTTAGCCTGGTGCGCCATTCAAGCAGCTGGGCATCTGGGACGACGCATACCCGATGACTTATCTATCACCGGGTTTGACAATATTGAGCTCGCGACGCAAGTCATACCGGCCCTGACTTCGGTAGATCAGCCTAAGAAGAATTTAGGCCAAGTAGCCATGCAAGTACTTACGCGTTATATCCAGGGGGAAGAAGTTGAGGACGTTACCATGCAAACGCAGCTTGTGGTACGCAACACAACTGCTAATAATGGTAGCCGAAGTGTAGCCCTACGGCCCGGCCCTGCGGCCGACAGGTAGGCATTTTAGCCTGAAAGAGGTGGTTTAATCCTGCTTTAACGGCTGATCAGATAACCAAAAGCACCATTTCAGGAGGGGAGGTCCTGTCCATGTCAAAAAATCGTAAAGCATCGTCACTCAGGTATCCACTGCTGACCCTACTGTTGCTCATGCTCGTACTCAGTATTAGCTCACCCGCGGCCATGGCCGCAATCACGCTCGATGTCATGGTGGTCGCCAACAATGCTACTGAACGTGAAGCTTTCACTGAGGCGTTCCGTCTGTACGAAAAGGAGAACCCGGGCATCACCATCCAGGAGGCCTTCACGGATGCCGGCACCTTCCAAACCAAACTGCTGGCCATGACTGCGGGCGGCGTGCAACCCGATGCCATGTGGTTATGGGGTATCCACTTCCGCAACTTGGCTCCAAAAGGGTTTCTGTTACCGTTAGACGACCATGTGGATAAAGCATTCCTAAATGCCTACTTTCCCAACGCTATTGAAACATCGCGATATCAAGGTACTCTCTATGCGCTACCAGGCCTAGTGGGCACCATGGCGATTATGGCCAACTTGGATATGTTCGCCAATGCCGGAGTTGAACTAGTGAATTACAGAGATGACTGGGACAGCTTTTTGGCCAAAACCAAGAAGCTCACCAGAACCGGTCCTACCGTCCAATACGGTTTTACCTGGTACGCTAAAACCGTGCGCGACTGGACCACCTGGCTGTGGCGCAACGAGGGCGACTTATTTGACGCCTCGTTAACCAAACTGGCGTTCAACACGCCTGAATCGCTGGAAGCGCTCCAGTATTTGTCCGACCTAACCAATGTGCATTATGTTACTCCCCCGGGCAACACCTTAGTTGGTGCGCCTTGGAACGACTTCTATAACGAAAAGGCAGCCATGTATCCCAACGGTTCTTGGAGTTTAGGCGCGCTAAATAACGTCAAGTTCACTATTGACATTGTTCCCTACCCCGTACACAAAAACCAGACGGCCACCATGGATACCTTCTTTATGGGTGTGCATGCCCAGGCCAAACATCCGGAAGAAGCTATTGCCCTGGCAAAATGGCTTACGCACTCCGAAGCAGGCCAAGCCCAGCTCTATGCGACCAAATTCGGTATTCCCAGCATTCGCAAGGAGGCTATCCGGTATTTCATTGAGACCAAGCATCCCTGGCGATTGGACATCTTCCTCAATGCGCTGAATATCGATCAGGCCAGGGCGCTGCCGTACGTCGCAAATTGGGCGGATATAGAAGCGCTGCTGGTGAAGGAATTCACGCCGGTATGGAGTGGCCAGAAGCCTGTTAAAACGGTTGTCGATGAAATTACGCCGCGTGTAAACGCCTTGCTGCAGTGATTTAAAGGTTCCGGCATTCGCCTGTCGACTCTTTGAGCGAAGGGGTGGTAACCTATGTTTGTAGGTATCACCCCTAGTTTACGCAATCAAACCTATGGGAGGTATGCGCTACGCGTTTCATGACCTATAACATACAAATCGCCGTATCCGCGGCACATAATCCCAAATGGGAACTCGATGGTTTCAACCTAATCGGCGTTGCCGACGTCATTGCCGCCCAGCATCCCGATATTGTGGCGTTGCAGGAAGTAGACTGCAACCGACGCCGTTCCGGCTATGTAGACCAGGCGTGTTGGTTGGCGGAAAGGCTGGGCTATAACTATGTGTTTGCTCCTGCGTATCACGATGCGGAAAACGGTTCCTACGGCAATGCGCTGCTCTCTCGCTACCCCATCGAGAGTTACCGAATAGAGCGCTTGTGGCAACGCAAACATCTGCTCCCCGGCGAACCAAACTGGGTGATTGAGCCTCGTTGTTGTTTAATAGCTCAGGTTCTGACACCTAAACCCATCTGGGTTATGGCCACGCATCTATCCACATCTCCTGATCAACAGGTACGTCAGTTGCCCCAAATAGCGGCCTTTGCCCAAAGTATAGGTGATCAGCCGGTTGTGCTCATGGGCGACTTCAATACCGAGTTGGATCAGTTACTAGCGTCGCCGGTAGCAAATGTACTCAACAACTTGCTGGTGCCCGCACCGGCTCCCACGTATCCAAACGGAGCCAAAGCTCGTTCATGCATCGACCACATATGGGCTGGTTCACATTGGCAAGCCAAAGCCGTCTGGGTAGTGTCGGAACGGCAAGGAATTTCAGATCACAATCCGGTTGTGGCTGATTTGACTATAAGCTAAATACCCATGATAAGCCGGTGGCATGGGACGAGGTTTGCTCCCGGAGGTGTCGGCAAGCGTTTGCGAAGGGTTGTCAACACCAGAATTGTGTGAGAAGCGGTTAGGTAAACGCGCTGACGATGCACGTCTTATCGGGCTGGTTATTCACATGCTTACCGTATCCTAACCGCTCTACCTCCACTTCAGGTCAATTAAGCGACCTTTGCTGCTTGGCGAATGTCACATACGGCTTTGCTTGGCTGCGATAATTACTTTTTCTTACGTGCCACAGGGATCCAAACCTCACTGTACGCGTAATCTTTCTTCTGTTTATCCATTCTGGTAAACGAGAAATTGGGAGCATTAACCACTTCATAGTCAGAGGTCGGAAGCCACTGTGAATACACTCTCGCCATGGTATCCTGCAGTGTAAACGGGAACGGCCCTTCATTGGGAAATACAGCCCATGTGCAAGCTTCAACAGGCACTTTGTCCAACTGATCGCTCACTTGGTCTTCCGTAGTTAAAACACCAATTAGGTGGGTCAAATAACCTTCTTCTTTGAGAAAATTCGCGTCTGCATCATAAGACGCATTAACAATCTCATAGGGCTCCATGTTCTGCAGTGCATGCATCTCTTTTCGTTGCTCTTCAGTTATGCTCTGCGCGAGCTTTACGATTTCATTATTGACCCCTTCAAACTGCATGGGAACGCGTTTGCTCACGCCAACCAGGTTAAATGCCGGTTTGTCTACGATCTTATACTCCATAGCAATTCCTCCCTTAACGGTAATAAAGAAAACCAACTTTGGGAACGACTTGGCTATACCGTTTTTCTGCGCATCCGACGGTAGAAAGCCGCTCCACTTCTTGAATGCTCGAGCAAACCCATCCATTGACTGATAACCATACTTAAAGGCGACATCCGTCACCTTTTCACCGTTTAACAAGTCCTTATTGGCTTCCGAGAGCTTCCTGTTCCTGATATACTCGCTGATCGTCAACCCGGAGAGATAGAAAAACACCTTGCCGAAGTGATAGTCTGAGATGCCGACGTAATCGGCAAGGGTCTCCAATGATATTTCTTCGGTAATGTGATCCTCAATGTAATCAATCACCTGATTCAGTTCATGTAGCATTGTGCTCCTCCTCTCCGGTAAGCGTCCATACCGAGTGCGAATTCAGCAAGCCCTCACATGATGGACGGACTGCGTAACCGCAACGCTCTTGCACGTATGCCGTTCAAGGACATCATGCCATGGCAAATCCCCGAATGCTCGACTTCACCGCAAAAGAAATATCGAATCACAAAGATCCGATGCGCCTCCACGCGCGTGGGGACCTCTTCTATGTAGGGCCATACCGCGCATTTGTTCTATGCGGCTCTCTCATTCTTAGGATGCTATAAACAGGCAGGAAGGGGCGCCAGCACTATTTATTCCACCATCTCTTGCTTCCCTTACCCTTTCGATACAGTAGCTACTAAAGTGCTCATGTCTTCCCGATACATAGTAGAGTCCATTAAGATGGTGTAAAAACGATAAGGCCATCCATAGAAGCAGGAAAGGCCATCGTTCCTCCAGTAAAGGTGAGATTGCAAAGAAAACACCTGAGGAGGAAGAACGATGGCCCAGTACCAGATTACCCTAGATTCAGAGATCTTGCAGCATATTTTTACCGGCGATAACGGTATGGCCAGACTATTGGAGCAGGTACTTAACCAGGTGCTCAACGCCCAGGTTACCGAACAGATCCAAGCGGAGCCCTATGAACGGACAGAAGAGCGGCAAGCATACCGGAACGGTTTCCGGCCTCGGACGATGAACACGCGGGTAGGTACCTTAGTCCTTCAGGTACCTCGGCTTCGTAGCGGGCAGTTCTCGACACAGCTCTTTGAGCGATACCAACGAAGTGAGCAGGCCCTGGTCTTGGCTCTCATGGAAATGGTGGTGAACGGCGTCTCCACCCGGAAAGTGCAGCGCATCACCGAAGAATTATGTGGTGTAGGCTTTTCCAAGTCCACGGTTTCCGAGCTTTGCAGGCAACTTGACCCGGCAGTCAACGCCTGGA